>JAKEFD010000075.1 GCA_022616245.1 Gemmataceae bacterium | reverse complement strand
CCCTGACTCCTGACCCCTGACTCCTGACCCCTGACTCCTGACCCCTGACTCCTGACTCCTGACCCCTGACTCCTGACCCCTGACTCCTGACTTCTACATCTCGTCTTCCATGATCGTCTCGTGGACTACTTCCTCGATGGTCGTGTAGCCGTTGAAGATCGCCTTGAGGCCGGACTCGCGCAGGGTTTGCATGCCCTGTTTGCGGCAGGCGGCATAGAGCTGGTCGGTGGACGAGCCGGCGGAGACGAGGTCGCGCAGCTCGTCGTTCATGATGACCAGCTCGAAGATGCCGACGCGGCCTTTGTGGCCGGTGTTGTTGCAGCGGTCGCAGCCTTTGCCGTAATAGAATTTCTTGCCGCCAATATCCGCGGCCCGGAGGTTGAGCTCCATGAGCATCTCGGGGCTGGGGTCGAACTCGGTGCGGCAGTCGTCGCAGATGCGGCGCACCAGACGCTGGGCCAGGATGCCTTCCAGGGTCGCGGTAATGAGGTAAGGCTCGAGCCCCATGTCGCGCAGGCGCGTGATCGAGGTCGGCGCGTCGTTGGTGTGCAGCGTGCTGAACACCATGTGCCCGGTGAGCGCGGCCTGGACGGCGATCTGAGCAGTTTCCAGGTCGCGAATTTCGCCGACCAGAATCTTATCCGGGTCTTGCCGCAGGATGGAGCGCAAGACGTTGGCAAAGGTGACGCCGATGTCCGGGTTGATCGGCACCTGGACGATGCCGTCGATGTCGTACTCGACCGGGTCTTCGCAGGTGATGATCTTGTCCGTGATTTCGTTGAGCTCGTTGAGCGCGGAATAGAGCGTGGTGGTCTTGCCCGAGCCGGTGGGCCCGGTGACGAGCGTGATGCCGTTGGGCTTGCGGATGAGCTCGCGAAAAACCGGCAACATCTGCGGCTCCATGCCCGTGCGATTGAGGTCGAGGCCGACGTTGCCGCGGTCCAACACGCGGATAACGACGCTTTCGCCGAACATGGTCGGCAGCACGCTGACGCGCATGTCCACCTGGTTGCCGCCGACGTTGAGCTCGATGCGGCCGTCCTGCGGCAGGCGGCGTTCGGCGATGTCGAGGTTGGACATGACCTTGATGCGCGTGGAGATGGCCATGGCGAGATGGCGCGGCGGCGGGACCATTTCATACAGCACGCCGTCGCAGCGATAGCGCATCTTGTATTCGTCTTCAAACGGCTCGAAATGGATGTCGCTGGAACGGTCTTTGATGGCCAGGAGCATCACCATGTTGAGTAGCTTGCGGACGGGGGCGGCGTCCTGAATTTCCATCAAGCTTTCCAGGTCGATGCTGGTCTCATTCCGGCGCACGCCTTCGTCGCCCTCCTGCAGCGCCTGAATGATGTCCATGATGGTTTCTTCTTTGCCCTTATAGCAGGTGGCCAACACGTCATTGATGGCGTTCTGCGGGGCGATGCAAGCGGTGACTTCCTTGACGCCGAGGAAATTGCGCAGATCGTCGAGCGCCGGCAGATTGATGGGGTCGCCGAGCACCACCGTGAGGTGATTGTCCTTGTAAGACAACGGCAAGACTTTGTAGACGGTGGACATGGTCTCGGGGACCAGCGTGAGCGCTTCGGCGCCTGGCTTCAATTCCTCCGCGCCGAGCAGCTTCAGGCCGAACTGGTCGGCGAGCGCTTGCAGAAGCTGGGTTTCGGTGATGAGGCCGCGGGACAATGCAGCCTGACCGACCGGGACGCCGCTGTTTTTGGCTTCTTCAAGAACGACCCAGAGCTGGTCCTCGTCGATGTAGCCCAGGTCGATGAGGACCTGGCCGATGCGTCGGCCGGTGCCGCGGTTGCTGGTGCCGGCCTTGACGGGCGCCGGCTTGTGTTGCTTGGCGGAAACGGCAGGCTTTTCACCCAGCTTCGGGGCGGGCTTGGCCGCCCCTTGCGGACGCTGTCCGGCGGGCGGCTTCTGTCCCGGCCCGCTGCTCACAAGCTTGCCCGGCGCCGGTTTCGCGCATCCGGCTGGGGGCGCCCCCGGCTTGCCTCCCGGCGGCTGTTGCGGTTTTGGCGTTTGCCCCTGCGGCGTCTGCGCGGGTTTTTGGCCCTGCCCTGGCGGCTGCACGGGCTTGGGCGTTTGCCCCGCCGGCGGTTGCGCAGGTTTGCCGGGCTGCGGCTGCTGCTGCGGCTTGTTCCCTTGCGGGTTGTTCGCGTTGCCTTGCGGCTTTTTGGGGTCGTTTGGCGTTGCCATGTTTCCAACTGAGAAAAATCCCTCAACCCATAGGGTGGGGGAAAACCCTGCCGGACCGCGCGGTAGGACGGGAGAGCCGCGCAAGCCTGGACAATCTTGGGACGGGAAACTGTGGGCCGCAAGTTATTCCAGGCTCCCTCCTGCTTGCGTGCTCCGCACTTCGTAGGACAGGTTTCCAACCTGTCCGCACTAGTCCTGTTCGGACAGGTTGAAAACCTGTCCTACGTCAATCATCGTAATCGTCGTCGCCATCGTCATCATCGTCATCGTCGTCGTCTCGGTCGATCAGCTTGCGGCGAGGGCGCGGACGATCGTCATCGTCGTCATCATCATCGTCGTCGTCATCGTCATCATCATCGTCTTCATCTTCATCCAACTCGCCGCGTTCGGCGGCCAAGATGCGGGCCGCCAACTCATGAGCCTTGGACGATTTGAGCAGCACTTCCTCCTTTTCGCAGATGCCGTTACGCCACAGACGAAAGAGGGCTTCGTCCAACAGGAACATGCCGTCTTTCTTGCCTGTCTGAATGCTCGAATCGATGCGGTACACTTTGTTTTCCCGGATCAAGTTTTGGATCGCGGGGGTCACCACCATCATTTCGTAAGCCGCCACCAAGCCTTCCGGTTTCCGCGGCAACAGAGACTGCGACAAGACGCCGATAAGTGCGGTGGACAACTGGGTGCGAACCTGGTCTTGCTGTTCCTTGGGAAACACGTCGATGATCCGGTTCACCGTGCTGGCCGCCCCGCTCGTGTGCAGCGTCGCGAACACGATGTGGCCCGTTTCCGCCGCCTCGATCGCCGCGTGGATCGTCGCCAGGTCGCGCATTTCGCCGACCAGAATGATGTCCGGGTCCATACGCAGGGCCCGGCGAATCCCTTCTTTGAAGTCCGGCACGTCCACGCCGATTTCCCGCTGGTTCACCGTGCACTTCTTGTGCGTGTGATAATACTCAATCGGGTCCTCCAACGTGATCATGTGCCGGTCGTAATTATCGTTGATGAAATTCATCATGCTCGCCAGGCTGGTGGTCTTGCCGGAACCGGTGGGCCCGGTCACCAAGATCAACCCGCGCGGCTTGATAATCAACCGCTTGATCGCATCGGGCATGCCGATCTGTTCAAACGTCAAAAACTGGCTCGGAATCCGCCTCAACACCAGCCCGATGGCGCCGCGTTGCTTGAAGACGGCCACCCGAAAACGCACGCCGTCTTTGTACTCGATGGCGAAGTCCGCCCCACCCACTTGCTGCAACTCCTGCTGACAGCGGTCGGGCGTAATGCTCTTCATGAGCGCCGTGGTGTCGTCCGAATCCAGGATTTTGGTTTCCAGGCGACGCATGCGGCCATGATGGCGGATTACCGGCGGCTGACCGACGGTAATGTGCAAATCACTCGCCTTGTGCTGGATGACTGTATCCAGCAACTTTTCCATCAACACATTGGAGCCGGCCACGTTCTTTCCTCAAACAATGACCACAGCGTCCCTTGCCTAATTATTCCAAGGGAACGCCAGTTGGCAAAAGTAAAAAGCGCTCCGATATGGAGCGGCAGATGAACCCATGACTGCAAATCCTGCCAAAAAAACCGCCGACTGACGGCGCAACGTACCAGCCGAACAAAAGAAGTGTCGTTGAACAAACCTGATTCAAGCATGTAATCAAAACGATACAGAGTTCAAAACCCGCAACACCTCGAATTTGGAATCAACGAGTAACCCAGTCTGCAAACGCCAGATGGGTAGTGCAAGTCACTCCTAATCGTGGGCCGAGTGGCAAATGCTCAGGACTTCTTCCAAAGTTGTTTGGCCCGTAAGTGATTTCTGCACACCGTCTTCCAGCAAAGTACGCATTCCCAAGAGTCGGGCTTGCCGCCGTAGCGCCTGAGTTGGTTCCCTGTTGAACGTCATCTCACGAACAACGCTGTTCATCCGCATCAATTCGAAAATCCCTTGCCGACCGCGGTAGCCAGTGTGATGACAGTATGAACACCCCCGCCCACGCGCGAAGTTGGCTGCCTGAACCTGCGCCGGAGTAAGACCAGCCGCCTTGATTTCGGATGCCGGTGGCTTATCCTGTTCCTTGCATTTTGGACAAATTAGGCGAACTAATCGCTGCGCCATAATTGCAATGACGGACGAAGCAACTAGAAATGGAGGCACGCCGATGTCCTGCAATCGTGTAATAGCACTAGGCGCATCGTTCGTGTGCAGTGTGCTAAAAACCAAGTGTCCTGTCAAAGAAGCCTGCACAGCAATGTCAGCAGTCTCCTGATCGCGAATCTCACCAACCAGAATGATGTTCGGCGCTTGGCGTAGCATGGCCCGAATGATGCGCGCGAAGTCTAGACCGATCTGGTGTTTTACTTCAACCTGGTTGATGCCTGGCAAGTAATACTCTACCGGGTCTTCGGCAGTGATGATCTTTCGATCAGGTCGATTCAACTCGTTGAGGGCGGAGTACAAAGTCGTGGTCTTGCCAGAACCAGTCGGACCTGTCACCAAAAAGATACCGTTCGGTCTCTTGATGATCGCCTGGAAGCGCTTATAGTCGTCGGCACCGAATCCCAATTCCTTAATGTTCACTTGAATACTATTGCGGTCCAGAATGCGCATCACGACCGACTGACCGTGGTTAGTGGGCAGTACGCTAACGCGCAGGTCGAAGTGCTTGCCTTGCACCGTCATTTTGATTCGGCCGTCCTGGGGTCGTCGCTTTTCGGATATGTCGATGCTACCCATGATCTTGATGCGCGAGATCATCGGCGCCAGCAGCCGGCGCGGCGGGCTGTCGCGTTCCACCAGCACTCCGTCGATCCGGTAGCGCACACGAACGCGGTCGGCGAAAGGCTCGACGTGAATGTCGCTGGCCCGCAGGCTAATCGCTTCCTGGATGATCAAGTTTACCAGCTTGACAACCGGGGCGTCGCTGTCGTCCGCGGCCGCCAAGCTCGAGGCTTGCTCGGTCTCCGTGAAATCGATCTGCGTGTCGGTAAACTCCTGGAGCATCGAGTCGACCGACTCGGTTTCGGTCTGACCGTAATGGCGGTTGATGGCTTCGACGATTTGCTCGCGCGGAGCCAAAACCGGCTGAATATCCTTGTTCAAGATAAATTGCAGCTTCTGAATGGTGTCAAAATCGGTTGGATCATGGACGACGATCTTGAGGGCGCCGTTCTCTTGAGCCAAGGGAATTACCACGTTTTCGCGGGCCACGGATTCGGGCACCATTTCGATGACGGACGGCGGGATGGTCATCTCCGCGAGATTGACCGCCTGCATGCCGGAATGCTCCGCGATGGCGGACATCACGTCTTCCGGCGAGCAGTAGCCGAGCTTGACGAGGGCATCCTGCACTTTCGCGCCAGTTTGCTGCGACAAGGTTCGAGCTTCATTTAACTGGTCCGGGCTGAGAATCTGCCGTTTGATTAGTACGTCTGTGAATTCGCCGCGACCTTTCGCCATGGAAACTTACTCCCAAATCTGCATGCCAGGGGTTGAGCAGCCAACGCCGAGATGATGGATGTAGAACAGGTTTCCAACCTGTCCGTTTTCAATCGGGACAGGTTGGAAACCTGTCCTACGATACGCAATAAATGAGTGCAGAAATGCTCCCCTGCAAGGATTTAACTTACGCGAACCGCGCCGACTCTGCAAGCAAAAAAAGCGAAACCGCTTGCCTTGGTGACGGTCCTTGTCAGAGGTTCGGGGTTGAACGAATTGTCTTGCTTTGGCTGTTACCAATCCCTAAGGATTTCGCCACGATTGGGTGTCACGGCCCCCCAAAACGTCGCGGGTGAAATCGCTGACGAAAGCATGCGGACGCTTCCATCGGCAACTCCAACCAACATCCCGCCGCTATGCGGAGATTGAGGAATGCGCGGATCGCAGTCGGCAAGCCGTGGTTGCACCTGAAAAGTCAAGCCGGCAATCGACCCTAGGCTTTGCGGCGGGCTACGTGTGACAGGAACGACGTCGTCCATTTCGCCGTCGGCAAAACTTGCTCGACGCAAATTGAACGTGCCCGGTTTCTTATCGCGGATGCGGAAGCCGCGGGGGGCGGCCCAACTGAATGCCGCCCCGCTGCATTTTGCGTAGTGCTCGGCAAACGAAATACTGTTCGACATCCCGTCGATCGAAAATGCAGGCTGCAACTTGGTATTCGGTGTAAAAACCAACCCGTTTGCGGCGAAACTACAGAATCCACGCCAATGTTGAAGCGATGGATCGGCCGAACTCACATAGATCGGAATCACGAAGCGGCTGTCCCAACCGTTCGTTCCAAACTTGGCAGTAAACTGCGCGAACGTATTGCCTTCATCCACGAATGGTAAGAGATCGATCCAGACCGTTGCCGGATTCGGATTCGGCCGTTGGCTTCGTAAACCATCCAAAGTCGGCAAATAACCTTTGTTCACGTCAGCGTAGTGATGTGTTGCGAGGCTGATTTGCTTCAGCTTGTTTGAACTCTCGATACGCATCGCCGCGGCGCGCGCTTTTTGCACTGCGGGAAGTAGGAGACCAATCAAAATGGCGATGATCCCGATTACGATCAGCAATTCGATCAGGGTCAGGCCAGACCGATTTTCCGTTGGCGCTTGCGTGCGCATGATGCAGCTCTCAATATTGGATCGAACCATTCTTGATGATTCCGATCTGATCTCCCCACTGATCCGTGTAGGTAAGCACAACCTGTACGTTGTAGATGCCCGGAACTGAAGTATCCAAGGAAACACTCGTGTAGTTCGACTTAACGCCTACTTTCGGCGCAGGCGCGAACCCTGTTCCAAAGAAGATATTCTTCTTGTTTGGATCCTCAATCTTGCACTCGAAACCGACATATGCTTGCTCAAGCGCATCAATGTTGATGACCCCTTTGACTTCAATTTTCTTGTTTGTGCCTGTACCGGCCACGATCGAAATCGAGTCAATTGAAAGGGAAGTCTGTGCCTCCGCGTGGGCAGCCAACGCAATTGTCGCCAAAACGGAGAAAAACAACGCGTTTCATGGCAGTGGACTCCTGGAGGGTGCGTCGGATGTCGAACTCTACAATTTCGGACGATATCGATGTGGAAAAGTCCTGTCAATAAAAAATGGATATGTTATAGGAAAAAAAACAAAATAGGTTAATATAATTAGTGCCCGCTACGCATCAACGACGTGATCCGGTTTCTTGATGCTGCATCGGCTGCCAGAAAAATCCCCCGCGCAAGCGGGAACGGATTTTGCGTTATCCTTCCAGCCTGCCTGCGTTACAATTTAATTAGTAAACTCTTCGCTCGGCGGAAATGGAGCCGCCGCTGGGCGATACATAAAGAAGGTCCCGTCATGCCGCGCAAATTACTCGCTGCGTTTGGTGCGCTTGTGTTCGGTTCGCTGTTCTTGCTGCAGAGGGAAGACACCCTGGCGCAAGATCCGGATTTGGCCGACGCGCGGCCGGACATCGAAGTCTTGACGCGCGGTCCCGTGCACGAGGCGTTCGCACAGCCCTTCGATCCCAAGCCCGGACCGGGAACGCCAATCGCGCAAGAGCCGCCGCCGCCCGTACCCGAGGAGCCCCCCGCGGAAAGGCCTGAGGGCGATAACGTGCAATATGTGCAAGGCTATTGGTTCTGGGATTCCGATCGCAGTCAGTTCATCTGGGTCTCCGGCGGCTATCGCAATTTCGCCAAGGGCATGAAGTACGTGCCCGGCTACTGGACGCACACGGAGAACGGCTGGGTGTGGGTGCAAGGCTTCGTCGCGCCGGAGAATCAGCAAGAGCAGCAGTATGTGCCGGAGCCGCCCGCGCCCTTGGAAGTCGAGCCCGCACTGCCGCCGCCCGACGACAACAGCGTCTACGTGCCCGGCTATTGGCGCTATAACGACTATCGCTGGGCATGGCGGCCAGGGTATTACATCGCCGCTCGGCCCGGTTTCATCTGGTGCCCGCCGCGCTACCTGTGGACGCCGTACGGCTACACGTTCGTCAACGGCTGCTGGGATTATCCGTGGGAGGATCGCGGCCTGTTGTTCGCGCCGGTGTGCTTCCATCGGCCGCTGTGGAATATCTTCGGCTGGTACTATCGTCCTTTCCACTACCTCAACCACCATGTGCTGTTCGATTCGTTCTTTTGCCATCGGCCATCGTTCCACTTTCACTTCGGACACTATTATGGCCATCACTATGCACGGCATGGCTACGAGCCCTGGTTCGGCAGCTACGGCCAGCGCGATCCGTTCTACCAATATTACCGCTGGCAAAATCGCAACGACCCCAATTGGGTAGCCGGCCTGGAGCGCCGTTACGCCGATCGCGTGGCCGGCCGAGTCGCGACGCCGCCGCTATCGCTGGCCCAGCAAAACAACATCGCCATCAACAACCAGGTGATTGCCAAGAACGGCGGCAAGGGTGTCGGGAATGTCCGCATAGTCAATACGCTCAATCAAGCCCAGAACGACAACTTGCGGCTGGTGAAGTCAGCACCGGCGCAGCTCGAAGCGCAAAAGGCCAACTTGAAGAAATCGCGCGAGCTGGCCCAGCTGCGATCCAAGCTGGAAACCGCCGGCAACGGCGCGATCCCGGCGACAACGCGCAAAGGTAACCCAGCGAATCAGAAGTCCGCCGGCGCGGGCAATTTCGCCAAGAACGCCGAACCCAAGACCCTGCGCTTGGCGACCGGCGGCAACACGGAACCGAAGGGAGTCAACGGCGGCGGCAAAGGCAAGGGCGCAGGGAACATTGGCAAGGGAGTTAGCCCGCCAACGACAGTGACCTTGCCGCAACCCAAGGGTAAGGAATTCACGACGCCAAAACAGCCGAAGGGTAATCCGCTTCCTAAAACGGCGGACACACCCAAATCCGTTGCGCCGCCGACGCCCAAGAATGTCTCACCGCCCACGCCCAAGTCCGTTGCGCCCCCGACGCCTAAGGGTGTCGCACCGCCCACGCCTAAATCCGTCGCGCCGCCGACGCCGAAGAGTGTCGCGCCGTCCACGCCTAAGTCGATAGCGCCACCGACACCCAAGTCCGTGGCACCTAAGAGTGTCGCGCCGCCTGCGCCCAAGAGTGTCGCGCCACCGACGCCGAAGTCGTTCACACCGCCTACGCCGAAGTCGATTGCGCCTCCCGCGCCGAAATCCACTCCACCGGCGCCGAGGACCACGCCGCCGTCTGCGCCGAAATCGTCGCCGAAGGGTTTTTCCGCGCCGGCGCCAAAGGCCAATCCGCCTGCACCCAAGTTCAGCGCGCCGCCTGCGCCGAAGTCTTCACCGAAAACCTTTTCGGCCCCGGCGCCAAAGGCCAATCCGCCAGCGCCCAGGATCACCGCGCCCAAGCCAGCGCCTAAGGCCAGCCCGCCAGCGCCCAGGATCTCCGCGCCCAAGCCAGCGCCTAAGGCCAGCCCGCCAGCGCCCAGGATCTCCGCGCCCAAATCGCCGCCGAAATCTTTCGCCGCGCCCAAGTCGTCGGGAGGTGGGGGCCGCAGCGCCAGCTCCTCGCCGCCCCCGCGCGTGAGCGCACCGGCCAGCCCGTCACGCTCCAGTCCTGCGGGCAAGAGCAGCGGCGGAGGCGGTAGGTCTGGCGGCGGTAGTAAGAGCAGTGGTAGTAAAGGCAAACGCTAAGACGCAAATAACCCACGAAGGGCACGAGGGAACACGAGGTAGCGAGTGCTTGACTCTTCTTCGTGGTCCTTAGTGCCCTTAGTGGTTTGTTCACTTATTTCGTCTCGCCCGCCGGCCGCCGATTCTTCCCCGGCTTCTTCGTCAGATCGTCGCCTATGTCTTCGCGAGCCCGTTCGACCACCGTCATGAGTCGCTGCACAACGTCCGAATGCTCGCCGGCCACGTTTTTCGTCTGCCCCAAGTCGGCGTCCAGATCATACAGCTCCAGTTTCGCCGGCCCCTTCTTCGCCTTGGCCCCGCCCGGCAGCACGAGCTTCCACTTGCCTTCGCGCACCGCCACCAGATTGAAGTTTTCGTAGCAGTAAAACGCCTCGTGCGGCGACTTGGCCCCCTTTTCGGCGAACATCAGCGGCCGCAGGTCTTTGCCGTCGGTGATGCGGTCCTTGGGGATGTCGCCGCCCGCGACCTTGGCGAACGTCGTGTAAAGGTCGAAGCCCGCCGTCAATTCGGGACAGACGCTGCTCTCGGGGATCTTGCCCGGCCAGCGCATGATGCAGGGCACGCGGATGCCGCCCTCGTAACGCGATTGGCCTTTGCCGCCGCGCAACACGCTCGGCAAGTCCGGATCGACCGCCGCGGCATGGCCGAAGATGCCTTCCAGTTCCGCGGAGGGATTGCGCAGCCGGCCGTTGTCCGTCGTGAAGACGACCAGCGTGTTTTTCTCCAGGCCGTGCTTGGCGAGCACCTCCATCACTTTGCCCACGGTCCAATCCATGCAGAAGACCGCGTCGCCGTACAAGCCGGCCTTCGACTTATTGTGAAACGGCTTGGTCACCAGCCAGGGAATGTGCGTCTCGATGTTCGCCAGGTGCAGGAAAAACGGCCGGTCTTTGTTGTCCTCGATGAACTTGACCGCTTCGGACGTAAAGCGCTCGGGCAAGGTCGCGAGCTGGGCCGGCTGCTCGACGATCTTCTCGTCGCGGATGAGCGGCATGGGCGGAAAGCCGCGGGATTTCTTGGGCGCCGTCGGCGTCAGGCGCTCGGGCACGTGGTCATTGGGATAGGGAATGCCGAACCACTGATCGAAGCCAAAACGCGTCGGCTGAAATTGCGGCAAGTGTCCCATGTGCCACTTACCGATGAGGGCGGTGCGGTAGCCGAGGGCCCGGAGGATCGTCGCGATGGTGATTTCGCTTGGGTGCAGTCCGACCTTGTCGTTGGGGAAGAGCACGCGCGGCAAGCCGACGCGCTGAGCATAGCAGCCGGTGAGGATGGCGGCCCGCGACGGCGTGCAATAAGGATGCGGCGCGTAGAACGACGTGAAGCGCATGCCCTGGGCGGCGAGTTTGTCGAGGTTGGGCGTGGGCGTGTGCTTGCCGCCGTAGCAGCCCAGGTCGTCGTAGCCGACGTCGTCGCCGATAATGTGGATGATGTTGGGCGGGCGCTGGTCTTGGGCAATGGCCGGCGAAGTGGTGAGTAAGAACGCTAGCAGAACGAAGATACGTTTCAGCATCGGTTGCTCCTCAAAAGACAACCGATTGTGGTCAATAGCTGCGGCGGAAGCGAGAAAAAAGATCGACGCAAAAGCCCGTCCAACGTATTTGTGGACGGGACAAGGACAGGGCGATTCAAGCGCGATTACGCACTTTTTTCGCCCCAGAAGTTACAGTACTTTTTGCACCTCGCCGGTGCAGTTTTTTTTGTTCCGACTGCTTTCGATGCTGCCTGAGCCGTTCCATGGCGGATTGTTCGGCCGGATCGGTGATGGGCTCGGCAATCACGTGTTGTAGCGGAGCAATCTTCAAAACTGGAGAGCCTTTTTTGGACATCACTTATTCCTAGCGCTTGGCGACTAGTTCCAACAGCGACAGCATTCAGCCGCGCGATTTTCGTCTGGATGGCTCAAACACTT
Organism: Gemmataceae bacterium; assembly: GCA_022616245.1. Classification (GTDB taxonomy): domain Bacteria; phylum Planctomycetota; class Planctomycetia; order Gemmatales; family Gemmataceae; genus JAKEFD01. Next base: position 641 of record JAKEFD010000075.1, on the reverse strand, counting down.
CGAACACGACGCTACGTGGAGTTGGAACGTGGAGCGTAACCGCTCAGTCTTTCAGTCTTTCACTAGCAAGGGCCGAAGCAGATCGAAAAGTCGCGTTCGATTTGGTTCAGCAACAATGAAGCGACCGCTCTTCTCAACCGAGACGTGGACAATACGCCTTTCGATCAGCAAGAGGCCGATGCGACAGCAGAGTTCTCCGCCCTTCTCGTACACTTCGATGACGGCGTTGTCGGGCACAAATTGCGGCGACGGCCCGACGACCCGTTGGATCGGCGGCCAATCCCACTGGAAGCGCAGAAACGATTCGACGACGAATGGTTCAGCGCCTTCCAGAAGACTGACTATTTCGCGCGCTGTATCCGCAGCGAAGGGAACCTCCACCCAATCGGCGCCGCCCTCCTTTTGTACCGGGCGAAGGAACTTGAACGTCACAGCTGGACCGATCGATAGCGTCAGGGGCCCGCGCGTAATGGGACGCGTTGTCCAGAGAATCCAACCTGCGACGAGGCAGGCAACGACAACCGTACACAACACCAAGCGCCGCATGCGCCGTCTTTTCGGCAGGGATGCGGAGTTGTTGGCGGGCGTCTTTGGCATGAGCGTGAACTAGTAAGTCTGATCGGCGGAAGAGGAGGTGCATT
>JAKEFD010000452.1 GCA_022616245.1 Gemmataceae bacterium | reverse complement strand
CGTTGAGCTCGTAATCGTGGTCCGCTCCCGAACCAGTGCTGATGAATGGAGCGACATTGTTGACAATCAGGGAAAACGACGTCGCGGCCGAGGCGCCATGGCTGTCCGTGGCGCTGATGGCAACCGTTTGCGATTGGTCGGGTCCGTCGCTGGTTGGGAAGGACCACAACCAGGAGCCATCGGCATCTTGCAGGATCGTGCCCACGGAGGCCATGAGGCTGACGGGATCGAAGTCCGGATCGCTCCAGGTTCCGGTATTGCTCGCCAATTGGCCTTCGTTCACCGCGACAAATTCGTTGTCGACCGTGACCGTCGGGGGGTGATTCTGGTCTGCGGTTGGATCGAAAGCGCCGTCATAAATGAGAATGCGATCCACCGATCCGGAGAAGGACTCAGAGCCGCCAGTCACCGCATCGTCTTCGAAGAAGGTCAAAATGTTACTGATGACGATGGCGGCGTCCGAGGCCTCGCCGAGATAAACCTGCTGCAGAACGCCGTTGAGAAAGACTCTGGTTTCGCCGGTTGCGCCGTCGCGGGCGAGCACGACTTGGAAGTCGGTGTTGGACGTTATGCTGTTGGAACCAGGGTTGCCGGGAAAGAGCTGCAGAGTGCTCCCGGAGACGTATAGGCCGTTGTCGCTGGTAAGGTCGGAGAAGTCGATCACCTTCTTGAAGGCGCCGCCGGTCGAAAGGTCTACCTGCATGACAAGGACGACCGAATAGTCGGCGGTGTCGGGCAGCGCGCCGGTCAGACTTAGTCCTTGGTTGGGACCGAATGTATAGCGGGTGTCGCCAAGCGTGCCGCCGTCCGCCGCAAGCGCGGGACCGCCCATCTGGTCGGCAAAGCTGCCGTTGAGTTCATAAACGTGAATCAGGTCGGCGGGCGCCAGTCGATCTTCGAGGGCTTCGAGCCGCAGATTGGCGACATTGCGCCGGGCCCGAACATCATGACGCGAGTTGAACCAGCTGTGTGGGCTCATGGACGGGTCCTCCGGACGGGATTGTTCTAACAGATGCAGGATTACATCCCTGGGTCCGTCGAGCTGTTTTCCGTTCCAGCGGGGAGTGAAAGGGAACGCGCGCTGGAGTTGAGGGGAATGCTTGTTGTGCAACCTGAACGTAGACTGAGGGGAGATTTCGCGGCAGTCTCAAAACTTGCCGGTACGAGTTGAAATCATTTCGCGTCATGGCAGACAAGTGCAGACGACGCACCGCGTCGGGGTCGTCACTCCCGGCTACGAAAGGTAGGTTAATTCTTTCGGGAAGTCCAGTCAAAAGCCAAAAAAGTCAAAGCTGCGAGTCTCTCTTACTCCCTTATTTGCAATCAGTTGTGGAAAATTAAGGGCTGACAGGATGCCACACAAGCGCTTTAGCAAGAGCAATTATGCAATTTGCCTTAGTTTCGCAGCTTCGGCAACGCGCATGTCTTTCGAAAAAAGACCGGCCGGGTCGATCCCTCGTCTGTGATTTGAAAATGTTCTGCCCAGTTAGCTTTCGATGAACAGGGAGAGAAACTCTGCGCCTTGGACCCAAGCACAGAGGTACGTCGATATGCATCGTTGTCTTTGGCTGGCTGGTTTGGCCTTCCTGTTTGGCGCGACGAACATCCACGCGTCCAAGCCGGCTGCAACGGCCACGAAACGCGAACCACCTTCCGGCCGTTCCGTGCCGCTCCATACGCTGACGCCGCCACATCGCGAATCGGTGCGTCAAGTCGTCGAGAAGCCGACGCTGGCGGCGAGCGGACCGGCGGAGAGCTTTCCGTGCCGGCCCGAGCATTATGAGTGGTTGCTCGACCATCCTGACCGCGCCGTCACAGCCTGGCGTCGCCTGGGCGCCAAATGCGTCAACATCAAGACGCGCGGCGGCGGACAGTTTGGTTGGACCGACGACCAGGGCAGCGATGTCATTTGGGAAACGGTGTGCGCTCAGCCCGGCCTGCGCATTTGGCTCGCCGAGGGTAAAGTCCGCCCGGCGGCCCTCATGCCGCTCGTACCGGTCAAAGCGGTCGTCGTCTTGCGTCATCAAGACAGCACGACCGCGGACGGTCTGCGCGTCGTGCGGCACCAAAGCGACCTGTTCATTCAGACGGACAGCAAGACCGCGGCTCTCATGACCAAGATGCTCGGCCCCACCTCGAGCAAGCTGGCCGAGCAAGGACTGGGTCAATTGCAACTCTTCTTTTCCGGCCTGAGCTGGTACCTGGAACGTCATCCGGATCGGGTATCCGACTTGTTTCGCGAAGCCGATTGAATTCAGAATTACCGCAGAGGCGCAGAGAGAATCAAGGAAGTGAAAAGAACGTTTTCAATGCTCGTTGTTTTTCTCTGCGTTCCTCCGCGCCTCTGCGGTGATTCTTGAATTCAAAATCTCGCGCAAGACGCCAAGGCGCAAAGAAAGACGCCAAGACACAACTTTGCGTCTTGGCGCCTTTGCGTGCAATTCAATTCAGCGCGGCATCACTCCACGAGGTGAATGGCCCGCTTCTGGGCGACGTATTCCGGCCGCCAGCCGATGTGGATGCCGCCGTTGCCGCCGAGATTGAGCTGCCAGCTAATGTACTGCGAGCCCAGATTGACGACGCCGCCGTTGCCTGTGATGTTGAGCAAGGCGCCTGCGAAATAGAAGGTGCCGGTAATCTCGGTCAAACCGCTGTTGCCCGCGATGTTTCCGGTGACGCTGGAATTGCGATCCTGGAAAAAGGTGATGCCTTTGTAAATGCCGTCGGTCATGCCGCTCAATTGCACAACACCCTGTCCGGTGACGCTGATGCCGTCGGAATTGCCATTGCCGGGCGCGTTATAGATCATCACGCCATGCCCAACGAGGCTGCCTTGGCCGCTGAAGGAAAAGCCGCCGCCGTCCATGTAATAAATGCCGGGAGCGAGGTTGATCGACCCCGTACCGGTGACATTGATGCCGCCCTGGTAGACGCCCGGCTTGAGATCGTAAAAGCCCGAGGACGCTTGAATTTTTTTCGTGCTTTGTACTGTCATCGTCGAGGGATCGGGGACCGGAAGCCACGCCAAGGGGTCCAGCATCGGGGGTTGATTTGTGTAAGTTGGACCGATGAACTGGGCGCCGCCGTTGGTTGTATAACCGCCCGCAAAAATGAATTCGTCCGCAGTGAGGCTGCCGCCGCCGCCGCCGACTCCACCTTCGGCATTTGTGGAATTCACTACGACCGGCGTGCCGTCGACAACGCTCGTGCCACCGCCTTGCGAGTTGAAGGCGGATCTGCTTGTGGGATCGAGCACCAAAATGCCGACGTCGGCGGCGACCGTGGTGCCGACAGCAACGGCGCGGGCCCGGACTGGTATGGGCCCGGAGTTGAACAAGTTGCTGAAGCTGCGAGTTTGATTGTATTCAACAATTACTTCGACGTAGCCGCGCCGTTTGGCAAATGGGCCGCTGATTGGCGGGAGATGCACCGTGACTTTGGACAACGTACCGTCATCGCCGTAGCCGTTGGCTTTGGCGGTGGTTTTGGCGCTTTGTCTGGCGGTGCCGTTGGGGTCCTGGCCGCTCTCGTTGAGATAGTGGTCAAACATATCGGCGGCAGCGGACAGGGCGGCAGCGTCAGCCACTGCTTGTGCGTGTTGCCGCTCTTGCATCAATGCGCCACCGTCGAGCGACAGGGCCACGATGCTCAGCACTGTTATCAGGCAGACGCAGAAAAAGATAAGGACGTTGCCGCGCCGCACCTGCCGTTGTGGGCTGGAATGGCAATTCGTCCCAAGATGTTCTTGAGTTCGCATAAACATGGCGATGCTCCTTTTTCCGTGCCGTAAATTGTCTTGATCAAAAGTTCATTTTCACCGTGGACGTACTGGTGAGGTCTCGGCCGCCGAAAAAGAGTTCCGGAAGCCACTTATACGTCACGGTTACGGTAACTTCGCTGCCTTGTTTGTTGTTGGGACTCCATGTCACTGAGTAAGTCAGGTTTTTCACGTCGAGCGCGACGACTTTGGGGAGAATGACCTTGTTGTAGACCTCTTCGGGAGTGGCAGCCGGTGTTCCGGTGGTCCGCTGGAAAATCTCGCCGCGCACGGACGCATAGCGCGCCCCTTCCCGCGCTAGCCAGGCGACTTCGTGGTAGCGAAATACGCCCAAGCCAGCCACGATCAAGCCGATCAGCAACAGCATCAACAGTGAGTAAACGACGGCGCTTTCCACCACCAGCGCGCCCGCACGCCGTTGCACCCGAATACGCATGGACTACTCCTGTAATCGTCGAAGCCGCTCATACCAACTCTAAAGAGTGGATGGCAGCTTGGAATTCTTGGGCGCTGTCGGAATCACACGCATTTGCACGGTGCGCGACAAGTTCACCGACGACGGAACCCCGGGGAAATTCGTGACACTCGTAAACGTCCACTCGACCGTCACCTGCAAACTGGGAAATCCCTGCTCGTCCACTGCGGTCTTCGACGTCACTTTCGGCGCCGGGCTTAGATTCTTGGCGTCCGCTAAGGCGGTTTTTTCAATGCCCGCCGTGTCTTTGGGCGCCTCCTCGTCCCTGGTGCCATAGATCGCGCCGCTGCGGGCGCAATTCGTAATCGTCTGGTATTGATAAAAAAGCCGGGCGAAATCGACGCCTATGACGAACAAGTAGACCAAGAGCGACACAATGACTGCCATTTCGGCAACCGCTGCCCCGCGTCGGGTCTCCTGACATAGTTTTCGGCAACGCATGGTCACCTCGTATTCTCTCAATAGGGGAGTAGTTAGTTTGCACTTACGAAATGGACAACATCCGCATTAAGGGGAGTGGCGAAGAATAGTTGCCCGGATCGCTTTTTTGTTCAGGACGGGATTGATCTTGTGGAAACGTAAGGCCAACCACGGGAGGGGAGGGCGCGGTATGGTCGTCCGACGAAGGCTAGGTCACGATGATCCGGCTGTCAAATGAAAGTCACTTTTTTCTTGCCGCCGGCTTGGCCGGTTTCGCAACCGCCAGTATCAACAGCAAATCATAAAATACAGGTTCGAGAACCTGTACAAGTTTCCGGTAAACCATTTGCCACAGCTATGGCCAAACTGTCGTATCGCAATGCGGGTCTGAACTTCGAACTGTACGAGCAAGGCATTGCGAGCATGGCGCCGTTTTTGAAACGGACGCACACGCCGCGCGTGCTCGACGGCTTTGGCGGGTTCGCCAGCCTGTTCAGCCTCGACTTCAACTGCCGGCTGTTTGCGAAGAACTATCGCCGGCCGGTGCTGGTCGCCTGCACGGACGGGGTCGGCACCAAGCTCAAAGTCGCCGGCCTCATGAACAAGCACGACACGGTCGGCATCGATCTGGTTGCCATGTCGGTCAACGATTGCCTGTGCACCGGCGGCGAGCCGCTGATGTTTCTCGATTACATCGCGATGCCGAAGGACGATCCGCCGCTCCTCAAGGAGATCATCAAAGGCATCAGCGACGGCTGCATGGAAGCCGACTGTGCCCTGGTCGGCGGCGAGACCGCGATCCTGCCCGACTTCTACAAGCCCGGCGACTATGACTTGGCCGGCTTCTGCGTCGGCGTTGTCGAGCGCGACCATATTGTCAATGGCAAAGCGATCCAGGTCGGCGACGTGGTCTTGGGTCTGGCCAGTACGGGTTTGCATTCGAACGGCTACAGCTTGGCGCGCAAAATTGTGTTCGATCACGCCGGCTTGAAGGTGAGCGATTACGTGCCGGAGCTGGGCAAGACCGTCGGCGAGGAATTGCTCACGCCGTCGCGCATCTATGTGCGGCCCGTCAAAAACATCTTGCAGCACTATCCGGTGAAGAAGCGCGTGGTGCGCGGTCTGGCCAACATCACCGGCGAAGGCATCCCCGGCAACGTGCCGCGCGTACTGCCTCTCGGCCGGCGCGTCTTCCTCAAGCGCGGCAGCTGGGAAGTGCCGCCGGTCTTTTCATGGCTGCAACGATTAGGAGAAGTCGAACCAGCCGAGATGGACACCGCCTTCAACATGGGAATCGGCTTCGCGATCATCGTCAGCCCGTATTACGCCGAGAGCATCCAGCGGCAATTGATGGAGGAGCGTGTGCCGACTTTTGTGATTGGTGATGTGCGCGAAGGAGAGCCGGGCGTAGAGTGGGTGAATTGAGTTTCACCCCGTTTACGTTTCGCGCTCGATGAATGCCTTGCGATACCAAGGGATCTGTGAGCGCGCAACGTAAACGGTCAATCGGAAAAGATTTCTTTTAGCGCGCCATCAATCTCCGGAAACTTGAACTGGTAGCCCAAATCCAGCGCCTTCTTCGGCATCACGCGCTGCCCTGTGGTGACGATGTTGGCCACTTGTCCCAGCGCCATGCGCAGCATGAAGGCCGGCGTCCAGAAAAAGCTCGGCCGATGGACGGCGCGGCCCAGAGCTTTGGCGAACTGTTTGTTATTGACCGGGTTTGGGGCAGTGGCGTTCATCGGACCGGCCGCCAGGGCGTTGTCGAGGGCGAAAAGCAACAAGCCGATCATGTCTTTGTGATGAATCCAGCTGACGTATTGCTTGCCCGAGCCGACCGTGCCGCCGACAAACATCTTGAAGGGCGTGAGCATTTTCTTGAGCGCGCCGCCGTTGCGGTCGAGCACGACGCCGACGCGAACGATGACGGTGCGAACGCCGGCTTGCTGGGCGGGCTCCGTGGCCTTCTCCCAATCGACGCACAGTTGCGCGAGAAAATCGTCGCCCGGCGGGCTCGCTTCGGTCAGTTCTTTGTCGCCGGTGTTGCCGTACATGCCGATCGCGGAAGCGCTGACGAGAACTTTCGCCGCGCCGGCGACGTTGCGCGGCTCTTTTGCCAATGCGGCAGCAACGTTCGCCGTGCTCTTTACCCGGCTGTCGACGAGCATTTGTTTGAACCAGGATTTCCAGCGGCGATTGAAGACGCCTTCGCCGACGAGGTTGATGACGGCGTCGCATTCTTTGATCGAGTCGCTCCAGGCGCCGGCTTGCGTCGGATCACCTGATACGACCGCGACACCGTTGCCCCACATTTCCTTGGCGACTTCGGCTCGGCGCGTGAGCACGACTGGTTGGTCGCCGCGCTCGAGCAGCTTCTTGACAAGCCGCCCGCCGACCATCCCGGTGCCCCCCGTGACGAAGACGCGCATGTCCTGGTCCCTCGTAAGACGCCTTAAGACGCACCTACAACATTTCCTGCTTCACTTGTGTGAATGCCTGCGAGCGCGGCAAATCTTTCAACGTGCGCAGCCCGAATACTTGCAGAAACTTTTTCGTCGTGCCGTACAAGACGGGCCGGCCCAAGGAATCGTGCCGCCCCGCGATGCGAACCAAGCCCTTCTCCATAAGAAGCCGCAGTGTTTCCGAGCATTGTACGCCGCGGATGGCCTCGATGTCGGCGCGCATGATCGGTTGGCGATAGGCGACAATGGCCAGCGTTTCGCGGGCGGGCGCGGACAGGCGCAAATCCATGCCGCCGCGGCGCAGATGGGCCAGCCAGCGGTGGTATTCCGGGCGGGTCAAGAGTTGATAGCCGCCGGCGATTTCCTCGATCTGGAACGCGGTGCCGTCGCGCTCGTACAGCGCTTGCAGTTTCTTCAGCAAGCGCCGGACAACCGCGGCGTCCCGCAGGCCGGCGGCTTGGGCCAAGCGCCGGGTCGCGAGCGGCTCGTCCGCCACGAGCAGCACCGCTTCCAGCGCGGCCAGTTGCTTGTCACGGGCCAAGGGGTCGCTGGAGACGGCGGCGTCTTCGTTGTAAAGCCACGGACGCAAAGCGGCGGGAGCACGCTCATTGCCGGGCAGGCGGCTGGCATCGCATCGGGCCAGTGGTTGTATGGGACGCAATCCGGTCATTTCGTTGTTATAGTGAGCCCCTCACCCCCGACCCTCTCCCTAAGGGCGAGGGGGGCTTGACAGAGTTGTCGCAAATCAGGTCGCGTAGCTCGCGCCGCCGATGTGTTTATGTCGGTTCCACGATTTCCCTGGCGCCACGACGTAAACCACCCGCCGCCGCAACGCGCGCGACCGCCGCCTCTTGCCGAATGGCGACGGCCACGCGCCGCACACGTGCCAGTCGATGTTGATGACCAGCAAGAGATAGACGATCAATCCCTTTTGCCACGGTCCATATCCCCATGCGAGAAGCGGCAGGAGCAGGATCGGCACAGCCATATGCAGGAACAACCAGCCGGACCGGGCAGCGGTGAGCGCGCCGGCATAATAAGTGAAGAGAAGCAACAACAACAGTGTGGAAGCGGCTTCGTGGAGCGGGTTCAAGGAAGGCGTCGCAACGACGACAAGCAAGAAGCCCAGGCCAAGCGCGAAGACCGCGGCAGAGCCGTAACGGCCGGCGATGTAATGCGACAGCAGCGGCAGCGCGCCGATCGCCGTCAGGAGCGCGAACAGGGCGTAGCCGACGGGACGGAAGTCCCCGTCGCGAAACATGCTCAGCGGCTGCGAAGCCAGCGGATCGCCGACGAGGTATTGCGACCAGACGAGCAAGCCAAGGAAAGTGAGAGTTAGCAATTTCATTGTTGATCGCTGCAGTCCCTTATATCAGCATCGCGTCCATGCGCTCGATCAGGATCTCCTCTTGGGGTTGCAGAGGTGCTGCGCGAAGAATCCTCTTGAGTTCCGCAAAAAAGTGATTCGCCGCCTCCAATGGCGCGGCATAGACAACCAGTTGCGTGTGATAGTCTTTTTCGGGGAGGTTCCCCTCGATCGGCTGGTAGAAACCATAGAGTGGAGGATGGCTGGTGCTTGACGCGGCAGAGAAGCCCGCAAATCGGCGGCATAGAATGCTAAACAAGTAGGCGAGATGGTCGCTTGTAAAAACCTCCGCACCCGTTGCCGAGAGCAACGGCAGGAGAATCGAGTATTTGAAACAGTAACCCCGCAAACACGGTGGAGTTTCACCGAGCGACGGCAATCGCAGATTCTGATCCAGTTGCTCATCAAGTGCCCGCAATTGCGCTTCGAAGCGCTCGAGGGACAATTGTCTACTTCCTCTTCTTGGCACGCGCGGTCACCCTTTGCTCGCCGTTGGTGTTGACCAGTCCAGCATTTTGCAGGGCCTTCAATTGTTCCCGACTAACGATAAGGGTTCGCTCTTCTCTGGCGTGAAACGTGCCGCCGATTCTGTAGCACAATTCGTGCAAAATCTCACCATACCTCTTGTCATCTTTGGGTTGAATGACGGGCATCGACGTCTTCTCCGCAAGCCACCTCATGGCTATTGTCGCATTGTACCGCAAGCGTTTTCTTGCAACCAGTGGGGATTCCACGCCAGCACTTTCACTGCTTGCCGCCCCCCGCGCCCAAACATACAGTAACGCCCATCATCCCCACCGAAATCTCCACGCGCGCAAGGAGCCCGCATCCGTGGCACTGTTCGGCATCTCCCTAGCTGCGCTGTGGCCCTACCTCGTAGCCATCATCGCCGCCGTCGCGCTCATCACCTTCATGCTGGTGTCGGCCATCTTTTCCGTGTGGCTGGAACGCAAAGTCGCCGGCCGCATCCAGGATCGCCTCGGCCCAACCCGCGTCGGCGGCAAGTTCGGCTGGCTGCAAACCCTGGCGGACGGCATCAAGCTCCTCGTCAAGGAAGACATCATTCCCGCCGCCGCCGACCGCATGCTGTTCCGCATCGGACCCTACATTGCACTCGTCGGCTCGTTCATGGCGTTCCTGGCGCTGCCGTTCGGCAACGGCGCCGTCGCCCGCGAGATGAACATCGCCGTCTTCTACATGCTCGCCATCCTGTCCACGGAAGTGTTCGGCAT
>JAKEFD010000006.1 GCA_022616245.1 Gemmataceae bacterium | reverse complement strand
GTGGCACTAACGAGCCGTTAGTGCCACTTGGCCGGACGTCTCGGACCGTGAACCGAATTCGCTAACTTGAGGGAGATATCGCTTGTCGCTCTGGCCCCTCACCCCAACCCCTCTCCCTCGAGAGGCGATCGGCTACTTGATGTTCGGCGGCGGCGGAAAGCGGAAGCGTTCGAGCTGCTTGGGGAAGGTGGCCGGGCTGTTGACGTAATTGTGATGGAGGGCGCGGGCCATCATCTCGCGCAGGGCGGGGTTGTTGCGCCAGATGAGGTTGGCGCCGCCCGCGCCGGCGAATTTCTCTTTGTCCGTCAGCAACTTCTCAAACAGTTTGTTGGACTCGTCCGGTTGATCGCGAAAGGCCAATGCCATGGCGCGCCCCAGTTTGCCCAGTTGCCGCATCGGCGCCGAGTGCTTGTCCGCTGCCAGGTCCTTGAAAAGCGAATCTGCTTCGTCGAGCCGGCGCTGGTTGAGATACAAGAGGCCCAGCTTGGTCGCGAAATTGAGGCCGGTGGTGATGTCAAGGAAGTCGGGTTTTTCCAGTCGCGCATATTGCTGGAGCTGCTTGACGTAATCTTTCTCGCGTTCCTCGGCCGCGCCGATTTCCCCACCGGGATCGCCGTTGGATCCGTTGCCGTTGGGGGCCGCGCCGCCTTTCAGAAGCCAGCCCACGAACACGCCGGCCACAAGTGCGGCGGGCAGCCCCAACCACAGCCAGCGCCAGGAGCGCCCGGCCCGCTGGGGCGCGCTCGGCGGCGGCGCGGTCTGGGTTTCCATGACGCCGGACAGGGCAAACGACACGGGCGCCAAGGGTTGCGTGCCGCTTACGAGGGCATCGCGCAAGTTGCTGACGTCGCGCACAATTTCCCGTCCCGACTGGTAGCGCTGCTCGGGCGTCTTCGCCATCATCTTGTGAATGATCGCGCACAGCTCGGCGGGCAAGTCCGGACGCACTTCGGTCAAGGGCGGCGGCTCCTTGTTGATGTGCTGATTCGCCACATCATACGGAGAAGTGCCGCGAAAGGGTGGCTGGCCGGCGAACATGTGGTAACAGGTCGCGCCGAGCGAATAAATGTCCGTGCGGTGATCGAGATCGCGCTTGCCCTGCACTTGCTCCGGGCTCATATAGAGCGGCGTGCCCATGGCCACGTCGGTCTGGGTGAGACTCGGCGACTGGAAGTTGTCGCTGGAGCGCGACAGGCCGAAATCGGCGACCTTGACGTCGCCCTTGCGGGTTAAGAGGATGTTTTCGGGCTTGATGTCGCGGTGAATAATGCCAAGCTCGCTGGCCCGCTGCAGCGCCGACGCCACCTGCCACATAATCTTGAGCCCGAAGTGGATCTCCGTCGTTCCTTTCTTTTCCAGATATTCGCGCAGGTTGCGCCCCTCGACGTATTCCAGGGCCATGAAATGATGGCCGTCCGCCTCGTCGACGACGTATACCTGCACGATGTTGGCGTGCGTGGCCCGCGCGACCGACAGCGCCTCGATCTTGAAGCGCTGCAAGGAGACATGGTTGCTCGCCAATTCGGGCTTAAGGAGCTTGAGGGCGACCTTGCGCTTGAGGGAAACCTGTTCCGCGAGATAGACTTGCCCCATGCCGCCTTGGCCGAGCCGGCGCAATAGCTGGAAATCGCCCAGCGTCTTGCCGGTCAAATCGACGTCGGGACCGGGCGCGGATGCCTGCGCCTGCGAAGCCGAATCGCCCGCTTTGATCCCCGGATCCATGCGTGGAGTTTCCTGCAAGGGGCCAAGCAGCGCGTCGAGTCGCCCCCAATAGAGAATGCCGTTTGCAGCCAACCACGGCAGACATTCTCAGACATTTTAACCACGGATGGCGCGGAAAGCACGGATTAGAAGTTTGCTCATCCGTGTCGATCGGTGTAATCCGTGGTTACTACGTGATTTCGAATTTGAGCCGCACCGCCCCTCCCAGGATGATGCGCCGGCCGGTCACCAACGGGTAGTCGCCCAGCGCGGGCACCATGTCCGCGTCGATCTGCGTGCCGGTGTTGCCCGCCAGCGGCCTGAGCACAAAAACATTGCTCGACCGCGAGCGCAGGACGACGGCGTGTTTCCGCGAGATCTTGCGGGCGATGGCCGGCTCGAGCCACTCGGTCACGTCGATGTCGGGGAAGTCGCCCGCCATGGCGTCGAGCCGGCCGATGACCGTCGCGTCCTTGTTAAGTGGAAAATAATGTAGCGGCTGCTTGTCAGCGCCAAAAAGCACCAGGCAGGAAGTTCCCGGCGGCGGTTTCTCGACAACCTTGGGTTGCGGTGCGAGTAAGTCCGGCGACAGTTGCGCCGGCATGTCAGCTGTGGCCGGGGCCTGCAATTGCGCCGGCAGATCGGCGGCCTGTCCCATGGAAGGACTTCGCAATTCGACGCCGCAGGCGCAAAACGAATCGGCGTAGTCCGCTTCGTACACGATGCCGCAAGATGGGCAGAGCCTTTGGCTGGGGGTCAACGTTTGCAGCTTGGCCGCCGCTGCCTTCGGCTCGAACGTGGTCTTGGGAAGGTTCATCACCGTCGCCAGCGGCACATCGGGCGCAGTCGTGCCGCAAACCGAACAGGTACGCGACCCCTCGGGCAACGGTTCGCCACAAATGATGCAAGCACGCGCCATCAAAAATCAATATCCTGCGCCACGATCACGTCCTCGGCTCGGCTGGATGCCGCCAGCGAGCGGTTGAGCATTTCCTGCGAGATCACGCCGCTGCGCTGGAACTCGTCCTGCATGCCGCGATACTGATTGGCCAGCGCCTGGTCGCCGAATTCATCGAACTTCGCGATCAGGGCGGCCAGCAACTTGGCGACGATGCCGCGGTCGCGGTCGACGCCGGCGCCTTCCTTTAGGACGTCGATCTTGCCTTGCAGGAAGAGAACCTGACGTTGCACTTCGGCGCGCGACAGGGCCCGCCGCACATGGCCGCTGCGTTCGGCGACCTTGCTCGGATCGGCGCTGTATTCGACGACAATATTGGTTTCCAGCGTTTGCTGATACAGTCCCAGGCCGGGCAGGTCGTAGCTCAAGGTGGCCTTGGCGATGCGCAGCCTTTGGTTCGGCCCGCGCCGCGGCAGCGTGCAGCGGAACAGGAACTCATACGCTTTGCCCCGTTCCATTTGCTCCAACGCCAGATGCACTTGGTTTTCGGCGTCGGGCTGCAAGTCGCCGACATAGAGAATTTCCGGCTTGGTGCGATACAGCTCGCGGACGTGCACTTCGGGAGACAGCCACAGCCGAAGTTGCACGGCCGTCGCTTGCACGTTTTTCTGTCCAGTGAGCACCTGGTGAAAAAGCTGCTCCGCTTCGAATTCGGCGCGAATGTGATTGAAAGCACCGGCGAGCGTGGTCTTGGCGACGTCGGTGAGGAAAGCGACTTTGCACTCGCCCATGCCGAAGGCGACAATCGGGAGGCGGAAGTCGCGGGCCAGCGATTTCGCTTGCGACAGGGCCGCGACAGGCTCCTGGTCCTCGCCGTCGGTAAGGAGCACGAGCTTGCGTGTGCGCGGCCCGTCCGGACTGCCGACAAGAATGGCGCGCAGAGCGTCGAGTCCCTTGCCCAAGGCGGTGCCGCCGCCGCCTACCTCGCCCAACTGGGCGATGGCGGCACTGAGCTGGTCCAAGGCGTTGGCACTGATCGCCTGGGCCAGCACGTAAACCCGATCGTCAAAGGCCACCAGCGTCAAGAGATCGTCCGCCGACAGCCGTTCCGCCATTTTCTTGACCAGGTCACAGGCCATTTCACGGCGGCTGGGCACGCTCGAAACGACCTTCTGGGCCCGCTTGCCCTCCGTCACCTGTTCGCCGAGTTTTTGCGCTTTGGGATCGTGCCGCACCAGAATGTCCATGGAGCCGCTCACATCCACAAGCAGCAACAAGTGAATCGGCACGGGCGCTCCGCCGGCTAATACCGTCGGGTTGGGCTCGATTCCCAAAAGCGCATAGACATCCTCCGGCTTGTCCGGCTCGACATAAGGCCGATCGAGCTTCCAGCGGAGGTAAAAGGCGTCGGACATGTTCAGGAATCAGTGGTCAGGAGTCAGGGGTCAGGGGTCAGGGTCAGGAGGGTCAGGGTCAGGAGGGTCAGGATTTGTCACTGATTCCTGACCCCTGACTTCTGATTCCTGACTCCTGTATTTTAACAACGATGCATGAGATGTTATCGCCAAATCCGTCGGGTTCTTCAGCGGATGGCAAGCGCTGTAAAGCGTCGGCGCTATCGGCAAGGAGCGTGGCCAGGTCGTTTGCCGACAGTCGGCGATTCTTGTGGACCAGGTCGGCAAGCATCTGGGGCTCCAAGAAGGCGCCTTCTTCCACCAACCCGTCGCTGCACAATACCAGGATGTCGCCCGGAACCAGCGGTACTTTCACAATGGCAGGGTGACAGCTTTCTTCGAGAATGGCGATGCCGAAGCCAGGCACGAAAGCGCAGCCGCCGATGCATTCGCGTAGAGACTTCGCGGCTATGCCCATGGCGTGCACTTCCTCCGGCGGCACTCCGCTGGCGAGCATGCCCGAGCCGAGATCACCGTCCACCGTAAGCTGTTCGGCGCCTTGGTCGTCGATCAAATACGCCCGGCTATCTCCGAGGTTGGCCAGCACCACTTGACTGCCTTCGAGCCAGCCCGCGGTCAAGGTGGTTCCCATTAGGTCCGCCCCCTCGGCCAGTTGCTCTTTGTAGCCTTTCTCCATCGCCCAATCGAGCAGCGTGCGTGCGCCGTGCTGGCACGCGGCGGTGATCTGCAGGGGAAACTTCTCCGCGGTACACTGACTGTCGAACGCGGATTCCAGGATGATCGTCGAGATGAGGCTGGCCAGGGCGCCGCTGCCGACGTCGCAGGTCGTGATGCCATCGGCGACTGCCACCAGCGCGCGCGGCGGCGCGTCGAAGCGCCGTACCAACACGTGGTCTTCGTTGTCGCGCCGGCTAGCGCTTTTGGTCCGGCCGGCGCGCGTGTGCATGCCGATGTCCCAGTCCAATGCGCCCTTAAAATCGCGGCGTTTCCGGCAGCGTGCCGCCGCATCCGCCAGCGCGGACACGAATGCGTGCGGCGCGGCAAAGCGCCGCGCCGGCTCTACCGCCAATCCTTGCTCCAAGACGTGCGCGAGTCCCGGCGGGCCCAGCGGCGCGTAGACGCGCAGCGGCGGAATCTGATACCAAAATGCCTCCAGGCCTGAACCCGGGAAACCCTCGGGCAATAAGCCCGCCAGCCAGTAGTAGCAGAAAAGCGCCAGGTGAAACACGTCCGCGCGCGGGCCGATGTCGCTGCTCTGAAAGCGGGCCACTTCGGGGGCGGCGTAGTTTGAACGCAGCGGCAGCCGATCGGGAAAACCGTCGCGCCCGTACACGCGCAGATCCATGTTCGCGAAGCGCACTTTGCCGTCCTGGGTCCATTCCATTCGCCCGGGATCAAACGTCAGGCACACCAATCCCGCGGCGTGCAACTCTTCAAGCGCGGCGGCCAAGGGCTGAATGCATTTCTGAAGCCGCTCGAGGTTTTCGTAGGGATCGTTCGACGCCGCCGTCCAGGGCGCCGGGCCCACGCCCGCCTCGCCGGCAACCACCCAGGCGCCGCCTTGGTCGTCGATCCAGCGGCAATTCGGCAAGCAAGTGAGGCGCTGGTGCTTTTCGCGCTTGCGAAAATCCTTGCGGCGTCTTTCGACCGCCGCGGGCGCGATCCAGTGCACGCGCACCGGGCCGTCCGGCCCCAGCAGGTGCAAGAAAGCCTCGGGCCGGTCCAGTTGCTGGCGTTGCTCGGCGTAGAGCCGCACCCCGTCGCCGCCCAGCGGGCAGTGCTCCGGAGGGGGCGCGTGCCCGGCTGGACCGCGCAAGTCGGCATTGCAGTGATCGCAGAACTCCGCGTCGCGCGAAACGCTCCCGCAGGCCGGACAATCAACGCCCATCATTCTCGTTCCAGTGACAGTCCTCACTCATAAAAAACATATAATCCGAATCTTACGTTTTTCCGCAGCGTCCCGCAATCGAAGGTCTCGCCATGGCCCCGCGCCCCATCATCGTGATTCCCGGCGACGAACCGTCTCAGGTCGAGGGCTCGCCGCATCTGGAGCGGCTGCGCGCCTACGGCGAAGTCATGTTGCACACCGATCGGCCCGCCGACGACGAAGAAAAAATCCGCCGCTGTCAGGGTGCGGTCTGCCTTCTGAATTCGCGCAGCGCCGTTAAATGGCCGGGACATCTCCTCGAGAAACTGCCGAACCTGCGCATGATCACTGTGTGCGGCATCGGCACTGACGCCGTGGACCTGGAAGCCGCCCGGCGTTTGGGCATCGTGGTCTCTAATGTGCCCGCACGCACAGCGCCCATCGTCGCCGAGCACGCCCTGGCCCTGTTGCTCGCCGTCGCCCGGCAGACTTGGTTTCAAACCGATCTATTGAAACGCGGCGGCTGGGCCGTGCCGAATAACTGCTACCTGCGCGGCAAAACCTTGGGTGTCATCGGCATGGGTAATATCGGTCGCGAAATGGCCCGACTCGGATTGGCCATCGGCATGAAGGTGCAGGCCTGGACCATGAACCCCTCGCCCAAGCGCGAACAGGAGGCCGGCGTCCCGTTCGTTTCGCTCGAAGACTTGATGCGCACGTCGGACGCCGTCAGCGTTCATTTGAAGCTGACCGAACAATCGCGCGGCTTGCTGGGCCGGCGTGAGCTGGAAATGATGAAGCCCGGCGCGCTCTTGGTGAACACGGCGCGCGGCCCGATCGTGGACATGCCCGCCTTGGTGGATGCACTCAACTGTGGTCACGTGGGCGGCGCGGGCCTGGATGTGTTCGATATCGAACCGCTGCCCCGCGATCATCCGATCCTCAAATGCCAGCAAGTTGTCTTGACCCCGCACGTCGCCGATCAAAACGAAGAAGGTTTCGAAATCCTCAACTGCGGCGTAGTGGACAACGTGATCGCGTTTCTTGAAGGCAATCCGATCAATCGCGTGGTGTAATCACTTTAGGCAATCAGCGGTTGACACTTGATCCAGCCAAGCGACCAGATTCATGACAGACCCGCGCGACCTTTCCGTTGCCGTAACTCATTTGATGCCAAGGAAGTTGTGGGATTGGTCGCGCGACACACCCACACCCCCCCCTTCCTGTCAGCAATCGTCAACCGCTCACGATTTCAAGCAGAAGAATCGAGAAAGTGCCTGGCCAACTCATCCTGCGAGTTGGCCAAATCGTGCCTGATCGGGGCGTCAGCACATTGGAAAGGAGCGGCGAAGGTCAACCCGGCCTTCACCGCTTGTTAGTCAGACTCGAGCTGTTAGGGGAACAGCACTGGGCCGTAATACGTAGTCGTCATGGCACCGGCACTGGGCGTGAAGTACGACTGCGAGTAGACGCCGCGCGGCCGGAAGATGCCGAGGCCGATGTAGTTCCTCGTGGTAACGACGCCCGGAGTGACGATGGCGCCGGGCGCCGAGTAGACCGTTGTTGGCGCATAGAACGAGGTCGTCACGGGGGCCGGTGCATAGAAGGACGTAGTCACCGGCCCAGGCGCGTAGTAAGAGGTAACCGGTGCGGGCGCGTAGTACGAGGTGGTCACGGGCGCGGGAGCATAGTAAGTGGTGACCGGCGCGGGAGCAAATGTCGGATAGTACGAATAGGTTACGACGGGAGTCGGCGCTGGGTTGACGAAAACGGGCGACTGATAATAGACGCGTACTTGGGCATGGGCAATGGCAGGGACGAAGGTCGCCATCCCGGCACAGGCCGCTACCGCCAAACCAGCCAGTTTCACGAAGCGGTTCATCGTTGTGTCTCCTTGATGCAACTTTTCCTTCGACACACCCCTCAAAGATTTCCGATTTTCGATTGAGGATTGCGGATTGATACACCGCAATCTCTTTTCATTGTATTCCTCTAAGTAAGTTCTTCAATCTGCAATCCGCAATCGAAAATCATCAATCAAAAATCCTAAATCCTCTCTTCCACCATGTCCGGGTCGGGAATATCCATCGAGTCCGCGCGGAACCAGTTTTCCTCGAAGGCGATGCGCTGCTGCCGTTTCATCGCCTGGTTGGCCGTGAGCGCGATGATCGCGTCGGCCATGGCGCTCGGCCCGTCGCAGCGCGGCTTCAGGGCGTCGCGGTCGGCTTGTGTTCCCTGCTCGCGCATGCGGATGCAATAGGCCAGGTGCTCCATTTCCTCACGGTAGCCGCGGCTGGGTGGAGCGTGGCCGAGGGCGGATTGTCCCACCTCGCCGGCGCGGCGATCGGCGGGATCGGAGGCGGAAGCGTCCAGGCGCGGGCCGCCGCCCGCGGTCGTCGCCGTCACCGCGGTGTTGCGTCCCGCCGTGCCCCACAGATAGACGTTTTGCTCCGACTCGATCACCATCGTGCCGCGCGTGCCCATGACGCATTCGCCATAAGGCTCAAACGCATTCGTGTTGATGGACGAGTAGGTGACGACGACCATGTCGTTGTAATCGCAAGTGCCGTCGGAGCGGCGCAGCGG
>JAKEFD010000451.1 GCA_022616245.1 Gemmataceae bacterium | reverse complement strand
TTGGGAAGCCGGCCGCCGTGATTGCTGACTACCACCCTGGCGGCACGAACGAGATTCTGAGCCCGGCGATAGTAGCCAAGCCCTTGCCAATGCCGCAACACATGCTGCTCGTCGGCTTGGGCTAGCGCCTCGATGGTGGGAAAGGCCTCAAGAAATCGGCCGTAGTAGGGAATGACGGTTGCAACCAGGGTTTGTTGCAACATTACTTCGCTAACCCAGATCGCGTAGGGATCGCGTGTTGTTCGCCACGGGAGAGCCCGTGCATTGCGTGCGAACCAGCGGAGCAGCCGGCGTCGCACCCAGGCGGAGGGCAAGGAGTCACCGGTAGAACGGGATTTTTTTCTCGGTTTGGACATGACGCATCAAAAAAACAAGCCCACGGGATTTGCCGTGGGCTCTTGTACCGCCGGTCGCGATTTGTTTATCGCCTCTGACGACGCGTGTATTTTTCCAGGATTGCTTTGGCGGCAAGGTGAGCCGGATCGCCTTGTTTGGCGTCGCCCTTCTTCGCATCGGCCGACTTCTTGTCCTTGTCTTCTTTGTTCTCTTCGCCAGGCATGGGGATCATGTCCATGACCGTGCTGCCCTGCGGAATGCTGGACTCGTCGTCGCTTTGCTCGACGCCGGTTTTGCCGCCGTCCTCTTGCAGTGCGAGCAGCATGGCGGCGACCGATTCGTCGTCGGTCGTGTCGGCGGGCGGCGGCGTTGGCTTGGTCGCCTGCGGTCGTATTTCGATCGCGACTTTGAATTCGAGCGGTCCCACCTTGAGCACATCGTCATTCTTGAGCGGAGCTTCGCCTTTGATCTGAACCTCGTTGACGAACGTGCCGTTGGTGCTGTCGAAGTCGCGAAGGAACACCTTGCCGTCACGAATCAGAATCGCGCAATGGCGCTTGCTGATCATCGCGCTGGCGGGCCTTAGATTGCATTGTGGATCGCGGCCAATGGTGAACTGGGAAAGTGTGATTGGAAGACGCTGTCCTTGGGCCTTGCCGGCAGTCATGACCACCAAATTGACTTTCATAGACGACCTCGATCCTAGCGTACTGCCCCGTAACGCCTTTGGCGCGTCAAATCGTTGTCGCTGCCACAAGTCTAGGCCACGGTTCCTAATCCTGATGGACCGTACTGCCTATTTCGCGTTTTCCCCACGGGACAATTTGCACGCTACAGCATCCCAAAGGAGAAAGCAACCCTTTTGGGTTAACCTGGTTGGGTTAAGTGGAGAATGCGCGTTATTCTAGGCGTGGTTAGCCGCTGCTTGCAACAGAAAATAAGTTTTTTTGATAAACTAGGGATGATTTCCGGGTGATTCGTCCACTGGAGTGTGGGGGCAGAATCAGCAGGGGATAGCCATCGAACTTTTTCGTCAAGCGCACGAGCAGAACCTCAAAAGGGCGCAGCCGTTGGCCGCCCGAATGAGACCGCGCACGCTGGATGAGTTTGTCGGCCAAGACCATTTTCTCGGACCGGAAAAGCTGCTGCGCCGGCTGCTGCAAGCGGACAGACTGGGCTCGGTAATCTTCTACGGCCCTCCTGGCACCGGCAAGACTGCGCTGGCGCATGTCATTGCTCAGCATACTCATTGCGTCTTCCGCCAGCTGAACGCAGTGTCCGCCGGCATCAAGGAAGTGCGCGAGATTCTCGAAGAAGCTCGGGCCGAACTAGCCGACAGCGGGCGGCGCACGATTCTATTTGTCGACGAGTTGCACCGCTTCAACCGCGCTCAGCAAGATGTGCTGTTGCCAGACGTTGAGGAAGGCCGCATCATCCTGATCGGCGCGACCACGCAGAATCCGTTCTTTGCCATCAATTCGCCGCTCTTGAGCCGCAGCCAGATATTCACCTTTCAGTCACTTACGCCGGACGAGGTCAAGACAATACTTCAGCGCGCGCTGGATGATAAAGAGCGCGGACTGGGCAGCAAGACCGTCCACGTGCAACCCGAAGCGATGGACTTTCTCGCGCAAATATGCGACGGCGACGCCCGCCAGGCCTTGAGCGCTTTAGAAATCGCCGTGCTGTCCGCCGACAGTTCTCCCCTCGCCCCAGGGGGGAAAGGGGTTGGGGGTGAGGGCGCCCCGATCGAAGTTACGCTGGCAGCCGCGCAGGATTCCATTCAGCGCAAACTGATGGACTTCGATCCTACAGGCGATGCGCACTACGATTTGGCTAGCGCATTCATCAAGAGCATGCGCGGCAGCGATCCGGACGCGGCCATCTACTGGCTGGCGCGGATGCTGGAATCGGGCGAGGACCCGCGCTTCATCGCCCGCCGCATCGTCATTTGTGCGTCCGAAGACGTCGGCAACGCCGACCCGCAAGCGTTGGTGCTGGCGGCCGCCACGCTGCAAGCTGTCGAGTTTGTGGGCATACCGGAATGCCAGCTCAGCCTGGCGCAAGCCGTCGCCTACATTGCCACCGCGCCCAAGTCGAACGCCGCCACGCTGGCCATCGGCAAAGCGCTCGAAGACGTGCGTGCCGGTCGCACGCTGCCCGTGCCGCCTCATCTGCGCGATGCTTCGTACAAGAGCGCAAAGAAACTGGGCCACGGCGAAGGTTACAAGTACAGCCACGA
>JAKEFD010000074.1 GCA_022616245.1 Gemmataceae bacterium | reverse complement strand
GGGGCGAGAAGGGAAGTAGGTGATAATGAGGCTAATCTAGCGCGATATGGCTGTCAACGACCATTTCTCCATTCTCTCCTTGTGGTCACGATCTGTGCTCACAGGCGCTACATAGCACGGAAACGAGCGTGACGAACAACTAGTCCCGGGCTAGACTGAAGCGGCGGCCACATCGCTGTCCGAGGACGTTGCCATGTCGAGCCTTCCACCAGCGCCCAGCCGAAGCGCCGATGCCGGCACTTCGGGCGGAGCCGACAACACCAGCCCTTCCCTCCGGACGGCCGACCCTTCCGAGACGTTGGATCAAGTCCTCGACGGGCCGCCCGCTTCGACGCCGACTGTGTCGCATGTCGTCGAGGCGGGCAAGGACGGCGGCAAGCTCGGCGCGCCGCTCGGCCTGCCGGTGCAGTTTGGCGACTACGAGCTGCTCGCCAAGATTGCCGACGGCGGCATGGGCGTCGTCTTCCAGGCACGGCAGGTCAAGCTCAACCGCATCGTCGCACTCAAGATGATCCGCGCCGGCCAGCTCGCCTCCGCGCAGGAGGTGCAGCGTTTCCACAGCGAGGCCCGCGCCTGCGCCCAGCTCGATCATCCCGGCATCGTGCCGGTCTTCGAAGTCGGCGAACACGAGGGTCAGCACTTCTTCTCGATGGGCTACGTCGAGGGCGGCAGCCTGGCAGCACGGCTCCAGGACGGGCCGTTGCCGCCGCGCGAAGCGGCCGGCTTGGTGCGGCAGGTTGCCGAGGCCGTCGCCTACGTCCACGAGCGCGGCATCGTCCACCGCGATCTGAAGCCTGCCAATGTCTTGCTCGACGCGGGCGGCCAGCCGCGCGTCAGTGACTTCGGACTCGCCAAGCAGGTGCAGCGCGACAGCGGCCTGACCGCCAGCGGCCAGGTCCTGGGCACCCCCAGTTATATGCCCCCCGAGCAGGCCGGCGGCCTGACCGAACAGGTCGGCCCCGCCGCCGATCTCTATGCACTGGGGGCGATGCTCTACTGCCTGCTTATCGGCCGGCCTCCATTTCAGGCCGCCACCGTGATGGAAACGCTGAAGCAGGTGCTCGAGCAGGAACCGGTTCCGCCGCGGCGCCTCAATCCCGCCGTGGATCGCGATCTGGAGACGATTTGCCTTTCGTGCCTGAACAAGGAGCCGGCCAAACGCTACGCCTCGGCGACGGCGTTAGCCGACGACCTTGGCCGCTTCCTGGCCGGCGAGCCGATCCAGGCACGGCCGGTGCGCGCGTGGGAGCGGGCTTGGCGCTGGGCGCGGCGGCACCCGGCGACGGCCGGCCTCTTGGCGGTTTCGGTCAGCGCCGTTCTCGAGCCATTTCCGGCGTCACATTGTTCGTCGCCGCCTCACGCCGACCGTGAGCGACCCAATTCCGGTAGTCACGAATCTGGTCCACCTGCGTGACGAGGTCGGCCGAAACGCGGTTCTGCTTCTTCAGGGGTTCCAGCACTCGTCGAAAAAAAACTACCGTCTTTTACTCCCTGCAAGGCCTCATCGGCTGCCTCTCTAAGGATCGGATCGTTGATGCTTTCTGCTTGCGGATGAAGCAACTCAAGCAAGTAGTCCCGGACATGCGACTCGAAGACGGAGAACAGGACGACGATGGCCAAGTCGTCAATCGGTTTCAGGGCGACAGTCGACTGCGAAATAATGTCGGCGGCTTCCAACATTCGGAAATGGTCGTCCTGCCAGAGAGAAGCGTCCGCGAGTGAAAGATCGCTCCAATGTTTTTCACCCAGGCGCTGCATCCTTGCCAGATTTAGTTTCGCAGCTTGGTACCAGTTCCAGGCATCGGCGAGCGTCTTCATCGAAGGTAGCTCATCAGGGCTTTTTCGAGGGCCTCTTGATCGAGCGGTCTTGGCTCCGACCGGGGCAAAGTTGACACTTGTCCCGGCCATGCTTTTTCGGAGTCTTCGTAGCCACGCTCCAGGCCATCGATCAGCCAAGTGTCGCGACCGTCTTCCTTGAAGCGATAGAGCACATACCTCCGTATATCGACGCGACCCTCAGCCCGCTTGGGAGCCGATTTTTGGGGCGGATTGGCAGTACCCACGGTGTTGCGCGCTTTCGGGATGATGCCGATCCACTTTCCAAAGGCGCGGAAATCGAGGCGTGGCACCCGATAGAAGCCGAGGCCCGGCTCTTTGATTTCTGCCTGGTTTTCTTCAATTTCGATGAGGCCCTGCGGATCGGACTCCTTCAGCCACTCCCGGATTTGCCGAAACAGCTGTTCGATGGACGTGCGCCATTCGTCGACGATGGCTTTCCCCGCATTCATTTCCGCTTGATGTTTCTGCGCCTTTTCGTGCAGAAACTCTTTCAGTGTTGCGCTCATGCCGTGATCTCGGAGGGTTTTGCTCGACGCGATGCAAGGTAACAACGTGAATCTACCGCGCTTGCAAAGTAACGTGAATATGAATGCACTCGGCTTCTTTTCTTCACGCCGCACCTGGTGCCGCCGCCGACCCTGCCATTGCGAAACGCCTTCACGCGTGTTGCCGAACCCCGCCGCACCAACACCGCCGTTTCGCGGAAATGGATTGCACATCGCGTCGAAATCGGTGCTTCGCCACAAGTTGAGCCAGTGAAAGGACTAGCGCGTTTGCGTTCCAAAATGGATTGCACTTCGGGTCCCTGGGTTGAGATGCAATCGATCCATAGATTCATGCACGCAGGATGTGTGTTGCGCGACAAATCCTGTTATTAACTGCGGCAGCAGCAGCCGTTATGGAGAGTAACTTGTCGCGCGTGGATGTCATTGCATCCGTTGCCGCTATTCACGGCGCCGCGAGAATCCTTTTCATTTTTTTGTTGACATTTCCGAAAATTCCGACAGGCTCTATACTAAGGAAGCGCCCTGCTTCCTCCCGCCTTTACGTCCCACCTTGCTTTGGGGGGTTCCCGCCATGTTCTCCTTTTCCACCGGTAGGAATGCCGCGGACTGTTCCGGCGTCTCGCGCCGCGACTTTCTGCAAATCGGCGGCCTGTCCGCACTGGGACTGACGCTCGCCGACTTCTTCCGCCTGCAGAATAACGCCCGGGCCACGCAACCGGCCAACCGCCGCAGCGACATCAACTGCATACTGCTGTGGATGCAGGGCGGTCCCAGCCATATCGACACCCTAGACCCCAAGCCCGACGCCCCCGCCGAAATCCGCGGCGAGTTCGGCGTCATCCCGACGCGCATCCCCGGCGTGCGCATTTGCGAGCACATGCCGCTTCTGGCCCGCCAGTTCGACAAGCTCAGCCTGATCCGCGGCCACGACCCGCAGAACGGCAGCCACGGCGTCGCCGATCATCTCATGATGTCCGGCCATCGCTTTAACCCGGCCATGGCGTTTCCGTGCTACGGCTCGGTCATCGCCAAGGAACGCGGCTATCGCAACGGCATGTTTCCGTTCGTCCAGCTCGGCCGCAACATCGACCGGCGTTTCAACGGCGGCGTCGCGGGCTTTCTGGGCGATCAGTTCAATCCGTTCGAAGTTCACGAAGATCCGAATGCCGCCACCTTCCGCGTCCGCGACCTCAGCATCGCTTCCGACGCCGAACGGGCCCGCCTCGAGCGCCGCTACTCGATGCTGCACGAAATGGACAACTTCCAGCGCGAAATCGAAGCGACGGCCACGGTGCAGGCACGCGACGTGTTCTATGAACGGGCCCACGCGCTCATCACGTCGCCGGTCGCCAAGCGTGCTTTCGACATCGATCAGGAACCGGACCGCACCCGCGATCTGTATGGCCGCAATCCGCTCGGCCAATCTTGTTTACTCGCGCGGCGCTTGATCGAAGCCGGCGTGCATTTTGTGACCGTGACCGACGGCGGCTGGGACACACACACAAACAACTTCAGCAGCCTGCGGACTCGCCTCTTGCCGCGGCTTGACCGCGCTTACGCCGGGCTACTGCAAGACCTCGCGCAACGCGGCCTGTTGGACAACACGCTGGTCGTCTGGTTCGGCGATTTTGGCCGCACGCCCAAGGTGAATCCGTCGGCGGGCCGCGATCACTGGGCGACGGCAGGCGTGGCGTGCATGGGCGGCGGCGGCGTCCGCATGGGCGAGGTCGTCGGCGCTACCAATGCCTTGGCCGAGGTCGTCGTCGATAGTCCGGTCCGCCCGCAAGACATCGCCGCCACGATCTACCACACGCTCGGCATCCCGCTGCACACCTGGTACCGGGCGCAAGACGGCCGGCCGATCGAGCTGGTGCCGACGGGAAGGCCGATACGGCAGCTGGTGGCATAATTCCAGTCGTATCAAACCGAACCCGGCGCACTGCAGCCGGGTTTTCTCATGCGCCCGATTTGTCCTCGGGATCGCGGAGTTCTGCGACGCAGGAACTGTCAAACAGACGATAGCGTTTCCTTGGCGAGGTAAACACAACAAGGTCATTGTGCAGGAAGACTGCCTTCGGATGAGTTACTGTCATTCGCTCGCCTGAGACAAGTTCGATAAGGAAGGGCTGAAACGGCACCATTCGGCAGAACGACCTCAGTGCGCTTTCGAAGTTGTCTTTGGTCATGCTTTAACTTGAGTGTCCAAAGGACTTATCGCGCGCACTTGTTCGGAGCAAAAGAACTCAAAGAATCTCTCGGCGGAGTTATAAGACGCGGCCGCCCCGCCGGAAAACGCAACAGAAGGCGAGTCGACCACGATGCGCCGGCCATCCAACAACTCAACCACGAACGGCTGGAACGGTTGATGTCGCGTAAGCGTACGCAAAGTGTCGAAGAACTGCGTATCACTCATGATTTCAGTCTAAGCGGAGAATGAATGCTATGCAAGTCGCGCGTTCATCCCGCTGCACACCTGGTACCGGGCGCAAGACGGCCGGCCGATCGAGCTGGTGCCGACGGGGCGGCCGATTCGGCAGCTGGTGGGATAAGATTGAGCCAATTCAGAGACTAAAACCCGGCTTCCCTATGGGGCCGGGTTTTTCGTTGGCTGCTGTGCAGTTTCTTGTTAGACTCAATTCCTAATTCCCGCTCTGCAGCTGGCAGGTTCCCTCATCGCAGGTGCAATATGCAACGCTTCATCGTGCCGTGCATTTTCTTGGTCGTCGCCGCGTTCGTGGTCCGGGGCGACTATCCAACCATCGGCGTGGACAAAGCGCGTTTCAAGGAGTTGAAGGACAACCTGAACAACAACAATCCGCAAGTTCGCTGGGAAGCGGCACAGGCGCTTGGTCAAATCGCTGAAGAGATTCAAGCGTGTCTCGGGCGTCTGGAAATTCAGCTGCTGGATTCCAATCCGCGCGTGCGCCTCGAGTCCGCCACAGCGCTAGGTCAATTGGGACCAAGCGCAAATAGGGCTGTTTTCCGCTTGCGTCAAGCTTTGAAAAAAGAGCAAGTGACCGAAATCAAAACAAAGATGATTCAAGCCCTCGTCAGTATGCGCCCATTCTCGAAGGAGGCGATTCCAGACTTCTTGGAACACGTCAAGGACAAGGACCGAAACGTGCGGAGGGCCGTCGTGGTCGGACTTGGACTTTTCGAACGGGACAGCAAGATCGCCGTTCCCGCGTTGATTGAAGCGCTCAAGGACCCCGACGTGGCGCCGAATAATCGTGAAACGTCGATTAGCCATGCTGCACTGGTATCGTTACGGCAAGTCGGAAATGCGGCGAAAGAAGCGAGCGGAGTATTGTTTGACCTCGCCAAAGGAGATGACTTTGAGTTGGCTCGCCGTGCCATTGGAAGCCTCGCATACATCGATCCGGAAAATCCAGATCTTCTCCCATTTTACCTGCGGATTCTGACCGATCCCAAGCGACCCACGCTTCGTCAAAGTGCGGCCTACGGCCTAAGCAAGCTTGGAGTCAAGGGGAAAGAAGCGATCCCCGCACTGTTGGAGGCCTTGAAGGCGACTGACTACGGCAATGAGTCGGATAGTAGATACACCAAAGGTGCAGTCCTTCAGGCGCTTGGGAACATGGGATCCGCGGCCAAGCATGCTGTTCCGCTGATTCGCGAATTCGAAAACCACGCTGACGCTTATCTTCGAGTGTCCGCGGAGAAAGCGCTGGAAAAGATCCTGGGCAAAAGCGACTAAACTCCGTAAGAACTCCAAGCCGGTGTTTTGGATTGCTGAAGAACAACTCCATTTTGTAGGAGTCGACATTGTTTTTGCAATTGATTTTCAAACTGCTCAGTTCATTGGGCAGTAGTTTCGTTCTCCCAAGAAAGCGCCTTGCTGCGACTTTTGCTCCTCAATTTGAATCCCTGCCAAGTTTGTGCGAGGCACTCATTCCGACTACAAAGAAATGGTTGTTTCGACCCGTTGGAGAAGGACTTGAGGACCGCTGTCTTCTCGCAAACATTGCCTTCATCGGAAGTCCGGTCGAACGGCTTTGGTCGACTCCTGACAACTGGCAGGGCGGTGTACTGCCCGGACCGGGCGACACGGCGGTTTTCAATGCGAATTCGGCGGCGGAATCCATCGTCGACATTGATTTTGCCGGCGGAACACTCCTTGGACTGCAGTTGGACGCGACTTTTTTCGGTGAGATTTTCATAGAGCGCCCATTGACAGTGACAACCGTCGAGCACAATGCTGGCTCTTTGGTCGGAAACGCAATCGGCAGCACCCCGGGCCTGACAATAGCGGCCGGTGGCGTATACGAGTGGAATGGCGGGGCCATCGAAGGCGCGAGCCAGAGTAAGGTTGCAGTTAATTTGCCCGCGGGTACGACAATGAATATTGGCGGCGGGCAAGGCCACTCCCTACGGCGTGGCAAAATCATCTCTAGTGGCGTCACTCATTTCAATAACGGCAGTTTGACCGTTGTACAAGGCGGTCATTACAAGAACGGAACCGGTTCAACATTCTTCATTGAAACCAACGCAACGAACATAACAGGGGACGATAAAGCATCATTGTTCGAGCTTTTTGAAGCCACTCTGAACAAGACGGCGAATGCACTAAACCAGATCAATATCACTTTTCTGAGCGTGGATTCGTCTGTTCACATCACGGCAGGACAATTGGACTTCAACCGTGCCATGACCCATCATAATGCTCATTTCACTATTGCGAACGGAAGTGATCTTCGGACGTGGGAAGCCAACTTCACTGGAATTTCTTCCGTCAGTGGAAGCGAATGGAAGACGGATGAGAATCTGGCACAGGAGGAGGGGTTTGTCAACGTTGCGAGTGGCGTGCTAACGGTTTTTGTTGATAATTTCTACTTATTTCATGAGTTGATTGGTCCGGGCACCTTTGACTTTCTGGGTCAGAATTTCTGGTGGGAAGGTGCAATGCAGGGCCCAGGTTCAACGAATATTCAAAACGGCAGTGTTCTTGCAATTGCAAGCGCGGCGCTCGGACATACCGTTATTGCGACGAACCGCACAATCAACAACAACGGAACTACGGGTTGGGGAAATTGCGCGCTTCAATTGAACAATTCGGTGTTCAATAACGCCATCAACGGCGTATTTGAGGTCGGTTGCAATGAGAGCATGACTGGTGGGACCTTCAACAACCAGGGTGTTTTCAAGAAGACCGCAGCAGTCGGTGGAACGACAACGATTTGGACCGCGTTCAATTAGAGCGGAATTCTGGAATTGCATCAAGGGAAGGTTTACTTCACCGATGATCTCGTCCAAACCTCGGGCCAAACCCGATTCCTTGGGGGTAGTCTGGAGGTGTGGGGCTCGTTTACGATTTCCATGGGAAGCTCGGTGACGGGCGAAGGCACCGGACAGATCACGATTGCGGCATGGGAGGTCATTAACTCGGGGACTATCGTAGTGAGCACGAGTGGAAACGGGATCTTTTCCGTCTCGAAAGTCGCAGGCGTAGGGGGCGATTTCACTCAGACTTCGACTGGGCACCTTTACACGAAGATCGCAGGAGTCGCGGCCTACGATCAAGTCCTGATCGAGGGAATCGCGACGCTTGATGGTACCCTGAACCTTTCCTTGTTTGGCGGCTTCCTACCAAACGCAGTGTTCTCATGGACGCTCTTGTCCGCCAATCAGCGCATCGGTTCCTTTGCGTTCACCAATTTGCCTCCAGGTTTTTCGATTGACTATCCAGGGAAAACCGTCAGAGCCACCTACAACCCCCTTCCTGGGGGTGGCGGCGAGGAGGACTGACGGGCCAAGCCGTCCATGAGCGCATCAATGCATCGGGAAAGAGAGACGCGCGGTCCGACTTCGCGTGAGACCATGACGGCCCTACCCGCGGGGTTGATTGAAGGAATCGCCAACTCGGCTCCGAATTGCTGGATGCTGCAATCCAAAATCGCGCCCGCTTCGTCTGGTTTAGGGAAATCCAAGCAAGCTTTAGGCGAAAGGGGATTGCCATGCGCCGCTTCGCAGTCGTGTTGGTGCTCGGACTAGCGTGGACAGGATCGGCCCGAGCCACCGGTCTATTGATTCCGGCAGAGAAAAACGTGCCGCCGTTGGCCATGCTCAATCACAAGGTGGATGTGAGCATCGAGGACCAGGTGGCGATCACTCGCATCGAGCAGACGTTTCGCAATCATACGGATCGCGACTTAGAAGCGACCTATGTTTTCCCGGTTCCCAAAGGCGCCAGCGTGCGCAAGTTCTCCATGTGGGTGGACGGCAAGGAAGTGCCGGGCGAATTGGTCGAAGCAGCCAAGGCGCGCGAAATCTATACCTCCATCGTGCAACGCACGCAAGACCCCGGTCTCTTGGAATACATGAACAACAACCTCCTCCGGCTGCGCGTGTTCCCCGTGCCGGCCAAGGGCGACCAGAAGATTGCCATCAGCTACACTGCCATCGCCAGTGCGGACAACGGCCTCATCGAGTTCGTCTATCCCCTGCGGACCGACGGCAAAGCCGCGGCGACGCTTGAAAAGTTCGCCTTGAACGTGAATCTGAAATCACAGCACACACTGCAAAATATCTATTCGCCTTCGCACTCCATCACCATCAACCGTTCGGGCGACAAGCAGGCCGCGGTCGGCTTCGAAAAGGACCAGGCGGTGCTCGATCGCGATTTCCAGCTTTACTACACGTATGGCCGGGGCGACGTGGGCCTGACCGCTTTGACGCATCGGCCCAATTCGAGCCAGAACGGCTATTTCATGATGCTCGTGTCGCCGCGGGCGGAGCTTTCGAAATCGCAACAAGTGCCGCGCGACATGGTCTTCGTGCTCGACACGTCCGGCAGCATGCGCGGCAAACGCATGACCCAGGCGCGCAACGCCATGAAGTACTGCCTCTCGAACCTTACCCCGAACGATCAGTTCGCAGTCATTAACTTCGCGACCACGGTCAACCGCTACGCCGAAAAACTGCAGAAAGCGACCGACGAAAACGTCAATCAGGCGAAGAAGTGGGTCGACGATCTGGAAGCGACCGGCGGGACGGCGATCAATGACGCGCTTGCGGCCGGTTTGGAGATGCGCTCCAGAGATTCCAGCCGCACCTTCACGCTGGTGTTCTTCACCGACGGGCGGCCCACCATCGGCGAAACCAACACGGACAAGATCATGCAGAACGTCGCCAAGAAGAATACAGGCAACACCCGCATCTTCACCTTCGGCGTGGGCGATGACGTGAACGCAGCCATGCTGGATCAGATCGCCGACCAGAGCCGGGCGGTCAGTACTTATGTCCGTGAGACCGAAGACATCGAAGCCAAGGTGTCGAGCCTTTACGGCAAGATCAGCAACCCGGTGCTGGCCAACTTGAAGCTCAACATTGAAGGCGGCGTGGCCTTGAATGAAGTCTACCCGCCGCAGTTGCCTGATCTGTTCCACGGCAATCAGCTGGTCGTCCTGGGACGCTACACCGGTGTCGGCCACGCGGTCGTGAAGCTGACCGGCAACCTGGGCACAGAGACGAAGGAATACGTCTACGAGCTCAACTTCCAGGAGAAGTCGACCGAAGAGAAGCCGTTTGTCGAAGACCTCTGGGCCCGCCGCAAAGTGGGCTACCTGCTCGACCAGGTCCGCTTGAACGGCGAGAAGAAGGAGCTGGTGGACGAAATCGTGACCTTGGCCAAGCGCTATGGCATCACGACGCCGTACACGAGTTACCTGGTAGTGCCGGATAGTCCGGTGCCGGTGGCGACGAGCGCGCCAAAGGGCGCAGCTAAGTCGACGGACGGCAAGCCGAACGTGGGTTTCAATCCGAATCCGAAAGGCAAAAAAGGACTGCCGGCGCCCAATCCGGTATCAAGTCTACCACCGGGCTTCCCCAAGAGCGGCTTCCCGTTCCCAGGCGCCACGCCACCGGCTTTGCAGCAGGGCGGCATTGGCGGATTCGGCGGCGGAGCGGGCGCGTTGGGGGGCGGCGTCGGCGCGGGCGGCCCAGCTATGGAAAAACCATTGCCGCTCGAGGAACTCGCCAAGAGACTCACGACGAACGGCGAGAAGATTACGTCCGGGCGCGGCGATTTCCAGGACAAGGCGTTCAAGGAAATCCTGGAGCGCGAAAAGGACGCCAGAAAGAGCGACCCCAATGCCAGCAAGGGCAAGAAGGGCGGCGCCGGCGACAGTGACGAAGCGGAAGCCAGCGCTTTAGCGCGAGTCGTCACGGAGATTCAAGAGCAAAAGTCCGCCCTGGATCAGGTGCGCATGTACTTCCAAAATAAGAATCTAGAAGGCGCTCAAGCCGGCCGCGACGGCGTCACCTGGGCCATGCAGAACAACGAACTGCGCGGCCAGTCGCGCACAGTGCGTGCCGCTTCCAAGTACGTGCAAAGCCGCAACTGTATCGAGTTCGGCGGCGTCTGGATCGACGACGGCTTTAACGCCAAAATGCCCACGCTCACCGTCAAGGCGATGTCCAAGGCCTACTTCCGCATTCTGGAGCGGTTCCCCATCATGCGTGATGTATACACCCTGGGCAATCACGTCGTCTGGGTCAGTCCGAGCGGCACCGCTTTGATCATCGATCAAAGCGCAGGCCGCGAGGAGGTTCCCGACGCCGACATCGACCGGCTATTTGTCGCGCCGGCGAAGGCGGAGAAAACCGACAACAAGAAATAGGGTCACGCTGAACCCTGATCCCCGCCGTGGTATAATCCACGGCGGGGATTTTTTGTTGGAGGCCCAACGTGGACGAGAGAAAAATCAACCATGACGCCTATCGGCGCCTAAAAGCCGAACTGGCCAAGAAGT
>JAKEFD010000450.1 GCA_022616245.1 Gemmataceae bacterium | reverse complement strand
GAGCGGCTCAGAAGCCGGATGCCGCCCAAACCCAAGCCACCGATCCACGGCGTTGATTGGCCGGAACAGAAACACACAGCCGTAGTTCTTCAATCTCCATGCGTCGGCATCCAAGAGGACGCCGAACACCAAGAGCAGGCGCTTCCACTTTTTCCGCACGATGCCACCCTCCGCCGCCGAACGCACGGCGTCACCAATTCCTCTTCATGCGAAATACCGGCAGATAATCGTTGTCCAGTTGGAGGGCGATGAGGTTCATCGCCGTGCCGAAGACAGGGTTGGGGTTCCAGCCTTTGTGCGTCGTGCCGCCCACGGACTTGAATCGATTCAAGAGTTTGCCGCGGTCCCTGCTCCAGACCAGCATCGGCTGCCTCTTATCGACGAGCTTGGCCCAGCCGTCGTCACCTAAACCATGAGCGGCGACGGCCAAATGGAAGCGGTCTTGGGTTTGAATACCCGGCAGGTCAATACCAGTGGTGTACTCGCAGTACTTCAGCCACTTTTTCAAAAGGTCGGCCTTGATCTGATCGGAGCCATAAGTTGAGGCGAAGGCCGCGATGGTGAGGCCGGGACGTTCGTTGCCATCCTTGCCCGCCTTTAGCGACGAAAAAGGCATGCCGCCGCGGGGAGTTGTCATCTTTTCAAGATAGCCAAAGGCCTTCTCTATCGTCTCCTTGGGGACATCGATGCCCGCTTGCTGTGCGGCCCGCAGGGCCAGAATCTGCTGGAGAGTCGAAACCGCGTCGTCCAAGTCTTTGCCGTCCTGGCGGAAAGTAGGCGACCAACCACCGTTGGCGGCCTGGGCCCTGACAATGAACTGAACGGCCCGCTTGAGAACTTCTTCCATCTCGCGCCGGCGCACCCGGGTCAACCGAGCATTAAAATCCTTGACGTCGGACTTCTCCTCGCGAGTATAGGCGCCGGCCAAGAATAAAACGGCGTAGCTTTGGCCAATCATGTTGTCCGTTCGGACCAGGCGGGCATGCAAGAGACCATCGTCCTTGCCCTTCCGGCAATTCTGCACCATCCAATCCACAGCCGACTTGATGTTCTGGGAATACTTCCCCTTGGCCGCGGTGCTCCCTTCCATGAGGAGTGCAAGACCCGCCGCCCCAGTGCAGGCGACGTCCGTTTGCTTCCACACATCGGGCCAGCTGCCATCCTTGTTTTGCTGCTGCACCAGCCAGGCCAGGCTTTTCTCGATCGAGGGCTTGAACTCCGCGGGAATCTCGTCCGCCTGAACGGCATGTAGTCCCAGACTCACCAGCAAGCCAAGAATCACGAACAATGACCGCATTCGAAGACCCCCAGAAACTGAAGCCTCAATCTTGATCCGCGATTGCGTATCGCCTTCGACTGCTTTTTTGGAGTGCGGCGCTCTACCGCCGCTTTCTTTGAACGACAGGCAGGCTCATCGCACCCTGAAAAACAAAATCGGCGGAAAAGCGCCGCACTCCAAACTGGTCAGGTGGTCCCGCGCGTCTCTATGACATACTTGGCAAAGCGCCTCCCCTGATACTCCACCTGCCCGTCGGGCGTCAGGCCAAGCTTCTCCAGGATTCTAACGGAGGCCACATTCTCGGGATGGACCAGTCCGATGATGCGCTCCAGGCCCAGGCGGTTGCGCCCGTAGTCCAGGACCGCCCGGCAAGCCTCGGTGGCCAGTCCCTGGCCCCAGTAGGTCGGCAAGAACCGGTAGCCGATGTCCACCTCGTGCGAATCGGCGAGATACTTCAAGCCGGCGAAACCAATCACTTCTGTGTTCGCCTTGAGCACGCACGCCCACCGGCCATAGCCGTACTTTTGGTAGTCGGCGATCGGACGGGAGCGGAGCACCTCCAGCGCCTGTTCGAGGCTCGTTAACCCGCCGGGCGG
Source organism: Gemmataceae bacterium (assembly GCA_022616245.1). Lineage (GTDB taxonomy): Bacteria > Planctomycetota > Planctomycetia > Gemmatales > Gemmataceae > JAKEFD01. The sequence continues at coordinate 12,145 of JAKEFD010000450.1, read as the reverse complement.
ATCGCCCGTGTACCGGATGACGGCCGGTTCACTGCCCATTCGAAAGAACGGCACGACATCGCCTTCGTCAAACTCGCGAAGAAACAATCGCTCCGTTTCCAGAATGATGTTGCCGGCCATGCAAATTTGCCCCACGACACCGATCCCTTTAACCTTATTTTGCCCGGACTGGAGGGCAAGTATTTGACGCTCCTGCGGCTATGATGTGCGTATGGCGGCGATCACCCACATTTCCGATGTGCTGCGCCGGTTTGGTGTTCATCCAACTGAGCAGCCGGTGCCCAGCCAAGGCTTCAGCGACGCCTCCATCTTTCGCGTGCGGACTCACCACGGCGAATTCTGTTTACGGGCCTGGCCCTTGTATCACCCCTTCTCGCGCATTCGCTTCGCCCAGGAACTCATAATCACCGCCCAAGAACTGTCATTTGTGCCGCGATTGCTGCGCTCCAATGACGGCGCCACGATCCTGAATAGCGTTGAAAGATGCTGGGAATTGCAAACTTGGATGCCGGGGCGAGCCGATTTCTGGCAAAGCCCGCGCACAGAGCGGCTGCAGTCCGCCTGTCAAGCGCTGGCCCGCCTGCACCAGGTTTGGGAGAGGAAACGCGTCGAGTCGCGGGTGTGTGGAGCGCTGTTGCGTCGTGCCGCACGCAGGGCGGTTTGGAGTCAACTGTGCGATTCAGGATGGCAGCCTCGATTCGATGCGGGCGACGCCGTCGACTATTGGGCGGGCCGGGCTTGGAACTTGTTGTCGCGACTGTTTCACGAACTCGCGGAGCTGTTGACGCCCTGGGAGCAAGAAGCCGTCCCGGTTTTTCCATGCTTATGCGACGTGTGGCATGACCACGTACTCTTCACCGGCGACGAAGTCAGCGGGATCATCGATTTCGGCAACGTCGCCATCGACAGCCCGGCCGCGGATTTGGCTCGCTTGCTCGGCAGCCTGGTGGAAGATGACGCAGAACGCTGGCGTCAGGGCGTGGCAGCCTACGCTGCCGTGCGCCCAATCATGGAACGGGAAATCCTGTTGGCGAAAGCGCTCGATAAGAGCGGCACGATCCTGGCCGCGGCGACCTGGCTGAAATGGTTGTATTGGGATAAGCGCCCGTTCGAGAATCGGCAATCGGTCGCCAATCGGCTAGAGAGAATCGTCCGCCGCCTCGAAAGATGGACGTAGAGCGTGGAGGACGAACGCGCGCTGCGCTACGCGCTCCATACTCCGCGCTGTGCGCTTAGCGCTTCGAGAACTGGAAGCTGCGGCGTGCGCCCTTGCGGCCGTACTTCTTACGTTCCTTCATGCGGCCGTCGCGGGTGAGGTAGCCGGAGTCGCGGAGTTTTTTGACCATGCCGCCCGCTTCGCTTTCGGGACCGGCGCTGGCGGCGCCTTCGCTGAACATGTCTTTAAGAGCGCGGGCCACGCCTTGGCAGATCGCGCCCCCCTGGCCGGTGATCCCGCCGCCGTGCACCTTGACAGTGACGTTGACGCGGTTGCGCATCTCGGTGAGATTGAGCGGGCCAACTACGGCGCTGCGGTCTTTGTCTTCGGTGAAAAACTGCTCGAGCGTGCGGCCGTTGATGGTGATGATGCCTGTGCCGTCGGCAATACGGACGCGGGCGACCGACGTTTTGCGCCTGCCGGTGCCCAAGTAGTTTTTCTTTTTAGTCGCTGTTTCCGCCACGATCGGTCTCCGTCAAAGTAGTAGGCACACTCCGTGTGCCGTCGCAGGATTACGGCACACGGAGTGTGCCTACTACATTAAAGATCCAACTCTAGTTTCTTCGGCTCTTGAGCCTGGTGCGGATGGTCCGCTCCCTTATACATCTTCAGCTTCTCCATTTGCTTACGGCCCAGGCGATTACGCGGCACCATGCGCCGCACCGCCGCTTCCAGGATGCGCTCCGGGTGTTTTTGGCGGAGCTGCTCTGCAGTGCGCGTCTTGAGGCCGCCCGGATAATGCGAATACGATTGATAGCTTTTTTGCTGCCATTTCTTGCCGGTGAACTTTATCTTATCGACATTGACGACGATCACGAATTCGCCCGTGTCCTGGTTGGGGGTGTAGACCGGACGATGTTTGCCGCGCAGGATATTGGCGATGACCACGGCGAGACGGCCCACGACCTGGTCGGTCGCGTCAATAAGATGCCAACCCTGCTCCGTCTCGCCCTTTTTCGCCATGAACGTGGACATGCTCTCGATCCTTTGTGGAAACAGATATGATAAAACCCGGCCCGGCAGCGTCAAGGGCGGAAGAAGGGGAGGAAGGCCATGGCGCATGACACTTTTCGAGTGGGCGATTTGACTGCGGTCATCGGCGATAACGCAGCGGCGGGCGACCATCGCGCCGGCTACAACGGCGTTTGGAGCCTGGTTCATCGCACGCAGCCCATGAATCTCTTTGTCCCTACCGTCGCCGGCCTTAACCTCGAGCACATTTTCGACGGCGACCGCATCGACAAGGACAACACGCGGCGCATCTTTTTCGAGCCGCGCAACGCCCCGATGATGTTTCGCCGAATCTCCGACACCGAAAGCGAACTGCACCAGCCGCCCACGCCGACCTTTCACTTGGAAAGCTGGACGCGGTTCACGCTGGCCGCGCCGCACTATGTCGACATGAGTTTCCGCTTTCGCCCAACGCAGCACGCGTTCAACCATGGCTACATCGGGCTCTTCTGGGCGAGTTATATCCACGGTCCGGAGGACAAAAGCATCTACTTTCGCTCGAACGGGCAATGGCAACAGCTTTGCACGCAGCGCCATAACGACGAAAGCACGGTTCGCCAAGTCGCGGACAAGTTTGACTTGCGCTTCAGCGAGGGCTATCCGGAATGCCTGTACCGCAACTACTCGCCCATGCGTTTTGACGAGCCGTTCTATTACGGCTTGTTTCACAACCACGTCGCGATCTTCATGTTTGATCGCATGGAAGGGATTCGCTTCACGCATTCTCCTTCCGGCGGCGGCCTCACCAAAGAACGGCAAACGTCGAATCCAGCCTGGGACTTCCAATACATTTTGCCGAAATACGAAGTAAAGAAGGAGTACGGTTTTCGTGCCCGGCTGGCGTATCGTCCGCGCTGCACGCGCGCAGAGATCTTGGAAGAAGTCGCAGCTTGGCGCAAGAGTCTCAAAAGCTGAGCAGTCTGTTTTCAAGGAGCCGCTCCATGGCCACTGCCTCCGGAACCAAGCGTCATGCTTTGGGTCTACCCCCCGGCAGCGTTCGCGCCACGCACCTCTTGCTGGTCGTCGGCATGATCTGCGCCATGCTGCTCGTGCCGGCCAAGGAAACGCTGGCCATTCCGCCTTATCTCATTTACCTATTGTTCATGATGATCGGCCATTACTTCGCGCACCGCTCCAGCGCCGAGGAGTCCGAGTACGCGCCGCTTTATTTGCCGCGCGGCTCGATTCGCTTCTTGTCGATGCTCGCCCTGTGCGGCGCGATTGGCTGGTCGATTTACTCCGATCCCGAAAAACTGCAACGGCAATTCGAATTGTCACTCGACGCGCTTAAAGCGCAGCCATTGTTGCCTCTCTATGTCCTGGGCGGTTTCTTTCTCGGAGTGATCGTCCGCGCTGTCTTAACGCGCGAGGCCAAACCGGAAACTCTTCAGGACGTGCAGGCCTGGCTGTCGATCCTTTGTACCGTCGGCCTGGGCGTTGCGGTGGTCATTCATCTCATCATCATGCCCAGTTTGGAAACGGCGATCGCGCTGGATGCCTGGGAGGCGGTACTGGCCGCGTTCGTGGCGTTCTATTTCGGCGAACGCTCGTAGCCGCAGTTCGTAGTCCGCAGGCTTTAGCCTGCGGACCGGCCGCAGCCTAAAGGCTGCGGCTACAGTTTTTTTCGCGCCGGCCTCATAATTTCATTGACCGCGCGCTCCGAATTCCTCCATAATGATCCTTGAGAAAGCCAAGCCAGTGGGTTCGGCCTGCTGGTTTTATCAAAAAAGATGTTGGTCCACGGCCCAGCGGAAAGCGCCATAGCGGTGCGGCGGTCGTGGGCGCCATAACCGGCTTATCGCACCTCGCCAAACGACTCGATGGAGGATCGCATGACGCTCCTGGACATAATCTGGTTGGCACTGGTGCTCGGGGTTCTGCTCGCCGGCGTCTGTTCTCTCAGGCCATGGCAGCGGATCGGCTTTAGAACAGTTCGGTCCCGCGCTGCGTTGCCGGCGCGGACAACCGGATCGCAACTAAGATCAAGACGGACAATAAGGATGACCAGGCAAGCCCGCAGGGGGTTGGGAAGCGCGCCCGCCAGGACACCGCGCGCGGGGCCGACAACCGGGCCCCACTTGCGCTGATACTCCGCGCGCAGTCCGTCGCTCCGATCGGTTTAGGCTGCTCACGTTTCGCCGTTTGTATCGTGCATGTCGCGCATTTCGCCGGCCGCCACGGACCCCGTGTGGGAGTGGCCGCCATGCCAATCGAATCGATCATATTGCTGATTGGGTTGGCCGCTCTTTTGGGATTGGCGCTCGGCGCCGGGGCGGCCTATGTGCTGGTCCGGCGCGTCGATCGCCACAACCTCAACAGCGCCGCCGCCCGGGCCAAGGAGACAGTCGCGCAGGCCCAAAAATCCGCCGAAAACCTGACCAAGGACGCGGAGTTAAAAGCCAAGGACGAGCTGTTCAAAAAGCGGGAAGAATTCAACCGCGAAGTCGAGCAAATAAGGAACGAACAGCGCGAGCAAGAACGCCGCTTGGAGAAGAAGGAAGACGCCCTGGAACAGCGTCACCAGTCGCAGCAAAAAAAGGACCGCGTCCTCCAGCACACCGAGAAGAAACTGCACGAACGCCGCGAAATCCTGGACAAGCGCCTGCAAGACGCCGAGGCCCTCGTAGAACAGCAGACCCAGAAACTGCACGAGATCAGCGGACTCTCGCGCGAGCAGGGTGAAAAAACTCTGTTGGATCGGCTGGACAAGGAGCTGGCCGACGAAGTCGCCTTGCGCATCCAAAAGCACGAAGAAGCGCTCAAGGCGTCCGCGGAGGAGAAGGCGCGGCGCGTGCTCGCGGTCTCCATCCAGCGCTACGCCGCCGAGCACACCGCCGACACTACCGTCAGCACAGTGGACATCCCTTCCGACGACATGAAGGGTCGCATCATCGGCCGCGAGGGCCGCAACATCCGCACGTTCGAGAAGGCCACCGGCGTGGATGTAATCGTCGACGACACGCCCGGCGTCGTTATCGTAAGCGCCTTCGACAACATCCGCCGCGAAACCGCCCGCATCGCCTTGAACAAGCTCATTCAGGACGGCCGTATTCACCCCACGCGCATCGAAGAGGTTGTGAAGGAAACCCAGGAGGAGATGGAGCGGCGCATCCTGGAAGTCGGCAAGCAAGCGGTTCAGGAGGCCAACGTCGGACCGGTAAACGAAAAGCTGGTGCAGCTATTGGGCCGCTTGCGCTTCCGCACGAGCTACAGTCAAAACGTTCTCAATCACAGCCTGGAAGTAGCGGTGCTATGCGGCTTGATGGCGGACGAGATTGGCCTGAGCGGCATGCTGGCGCGGCGCTGCGGCCTGTTGCATGACGTCGGCAAAGCCGCGGACCACGAAATGGAAGGCGGCCACCCCAAGATCGGCGCGGAATTGGCCAAGCGCTACGGCGAAACCAGCAAGGAGGTGCTGCATGCGATTGCGGGCCACCACGACGACGTGACGATCGATCACGTATACACCGTCCTGGTAGCCGCCGCCGACGCCATCAGCGCCGCCCGCCCCGGCGCCCGCCGCGAGACTCTGGAAAAATACGTCAAGCGCCTGGAAGAGCTGGAAGCGCTCGCGCAGGGCTTCCCCGGCATCGAGCACGCCTACGCGATTCAGGCTGGCCGCGAATTGCGCGTCATCGCCAACGCGCATCAGCTCTCCGATAGTGACGCCACCAAGACCTGCCGCGAGATCGCCAAGGCCATCGAGCAGCAACTGAACTATCCCGGCGAGATCAAAGTCACCGTGGTGCGCGAGACGCGCACGGTGGAGTTTGCAAGGTAATCCATGCGGATTCTCTTTCTGGGTGACATCGTCGGCGCTCCGGGCGTGGACATGGTGCGCAGCGCCGTGCCGCTCCTTCGAACTATCGAGCGCATCGACTTGGTCATTGCCAACGCGGAAAACGCCGCCGCCGGCTCCGGCATGACGCCGCGCACGTATCGGCAACTGCGCCAGGCGGGCGTCGACGCCTTCACCATGGGCGATCATATCTACAAGAAGATGGATCTGGTCAAGGTCCTGGAGAGCGAAGACCGCATCTGCAAGCCGGCCAATTTTCCTGCTGACGCTCCGGGTAAAGAAGTCATCACCCTTGCGGCCGCCGACGGCGTCCAGGTCGCAGTCTTCTCCCTTCTGGGCCGAACCTTCATGCGGCCCGTGGATTGCCCATTTCGCGCCGCGGACCGCGTGCTCGAAGCGCTGCAGGGGAAGATCTGCTGCATCCTCGTCGATGCTCACGCCGAAGCGACCGCGGACAAGTATCTGTTGGCGCATCATCTCAAGGGGCGCGTGAGCGCGGTCCTGGGCACGCACACGCACGTTCCGACCGCCGATGAACAGATTCTGCCGGGCGGCACCGCGTTTGTTTGCGACGTGGGCATGTGCGGACCTTATGACAGTATCCTTGGTCGACGGGTCGATCGCGTGCTTTACACAACGGTCACCTTCATTCCCAGCGCGTTTGAAGTGGCCCAGGGCGATCCGCGTCTCGCCGGCGCGATCGTGGACATCGACAGCTCGACCGGAAAGGCGCTAACGATCAGGCGCGTGATGTTGGATGAGAACGCTGTGAAGAAACTGCAGAGCCCTCCAGTCAATGGCGGCGAGCAGCTGTGAAAACGGACGCCCTGTTCTATCGGCTGTTTCAAGAACTGCCCGCCTGCTACTTTGAGGCGATCGGCGCCGGCGCGGATGGGGTCGAACACCGCAAGCTGATAGAATTGATTGAAATTGTCGTATCGGGTCATTTCCCTCGGATGGGTCGAAAGGAGTTGGAACGAATGCTGCAAATCAAAGACTTTCGAGAGACTAAGGTCTATCAAGAAGCCTTGGAAGAAGGAATCGAACAAGGCAGGGAACAAACCCGCGAGGAAATCGCGCTTCGCCTCTTGAAAAAGAAACACCCCGCGCAAGAAGTTGCGGAACTCTCCGGCCTATCGCTTCGCCAAGTTCAATCACTACGCAAGAAATCGGGCATCCAATCAAAGCCGCAAGGAAGCACATCCTAGCGGTCGCCGAGCTTCTTCGCCGTTGCCGAACTGATGCGGTCCACTCATGCCAGCGCCGACGGCCTCAGCAACCTGTCAAGCTGCAGTTGCACGTCGCGAAAGTCCTTATCGGATAGGACCGGAGTTGATCCCTCCGTCGGCAAAGGATTCTCCAATTCAACCCAGCTCTTGCAGCCCTGGTAGTACGGCGTGTCGTCCAGAATCGTCTCCGTTTTTGCGCGATACACGCGCGTCGCCAACACGAACAAACCAGCCTCACGATACGCGAATCTCTTGATCACTGTTTCATCCGACCAAAAATGCAAATGCGCGAGCAACAAAGCCAATGTCTGATCACGCACATGATAGACGCCGGCTGTCTCACACCAATGACTCAGGCGCACCTTCCCGGGCGGCGGGCGCTTGCGTTCGCTGGTTTCCAGGTAGGAGAGGGCCTCCGCGCGCACGCCGTCGCGCTGTTGGTGCGTGTAGGTCGGAAACAGCCAGAATCGAGTGTGCTCGACCGCGAAAGCGCCGCCCGTTTCCTCGATGCCGCCTTTGCGCACAATAATCGCCTGTTTGCCTTCGGCGAGGGCGTGACAGATGACGGCCCATTCTTTGAACGCGTGTTGCAGCATCATTGTCCCTCGTGTCGCAATTCACGCACCATGAGGTCCGTTACGGCCGTGCGCGGGTCTTTCGATTCGTAAAGCACGCGATAAACTTCCGTCGTGATCGGCATGTTGATTTGCATGTGTCCGGCCTTCTCGTAGACACTGCGGGCCGTGAAGACGCCTTCGGCGACCATTTGCATGCTGCCTACGATGGCGTCGGGCTTTTCACCTTGGGCCAGACGCTGACCCACGGCGCGATTGCGGCCATGCTTGCTGAAACAAGTGGTGATGAGGTCGCCCATGCCGGCCAGGCCCCAAAACGTTTGCTGCTCGGCACCAAGAGCCACACCGAAGCGGGCCATTTCCGATAAGCCGCGCGTCAACAGTGCCGCTTTGGCATTGTCGCCAAATCCCAGGCCGTCGCAAATGCCGGCGGCGATGCCGATGATGTTCTTGAGCGCCCCCCCCAATTCCACACCCACCAGGTCGAGATTGGTGTAGACGCGAAACCGCTCCGTGCTCAGTCGTTGTTGCACCCAGCGGGCCAAGGTTGGATCGTCGCTGGCGGCCACCAGCGACGTCGGCATGCCGCGCGACGCCTCTTCGGCATGGCTGGGCCCGGACAGGACAGCCAAAGGCCGCGGCCCGCAAACCTCGGCGAGGATTTCCGTCGGGCGGCGAAATGTGTGCACCTCGATCCCCTTAACCAGGCTGAGCATCGGTACGCCGGGCGGCATGCGCGTCGCCGACGGAGCGAGCGCGGAACGCAAATACGCGGTCGGAATCGCAGCGATTAAGAGGTCCGCACCGTCCAGAGCCGCGCGTAGGTCCGTGGTCAAGAGCACACCGCTGGGAATGAGCACGCCGGGAAGCAAGCGGACATTTTCGCGTTTCTCCAACAGCACCTGAGCGTTTTCCGGCCGGTGAATCCAAAGCGCGACCCGATGGCGCGGATTCTGCGCTAATACCAGGGCCACCGCGGTGCCCCAGGCGCCGGCGCCGAGAATTGTTAAGCGATGTGCGTTTTGTGCGTTTTCCAATTCCCAATCCTTTCCGGCTGCCCAACGGGTGAAGAGAAACGGTTCCAACGATTATACCAGTCGCTCTGGTTGCCCACTTTCCCAAAAAAGACCCAAGGCGACCGGGACAATTGCCGATTTAGGAGAATAGCCCTCCATCCTCAGTAGAAGTCGCTTCGAGAATGGGCGAGCAGGGAGGTTTTTATTCATGGCAGCGCACCTTCGAGTCTACCCCCACGCCGCCGACGAAGACGGCGACGCGCGCCAGCAACCTTCGGTTCGCGTCAGCTTGCGTGACTTGTTGCCCCTCATCGCCCTGGCGCGCCGTCAGCGCTTCCTCTGGCTCGACGATTTTCTGGACGACGAGGTCGAAATCACTTCCGATCTGTACGAAGTTATTCGCGCCTTTTCCGCCTGTCAGCGACCTTCTGCCTGAAATCGATTGCAAAGCGCCGCACAAGACTTGAGAATTGCAGTGTGTTTGGGCATTGCATTCTTACGCGCGAGGCGCTCGATGGGCAGACGGCTAAAGGAACTCTTGGCTCAGGATAAACTGGCGCGCGTTTTCGGCATGGGGCAGCTCTGCTCCCCCAAGCTCGTGGAGATCATCGGCCTGGAGGGGGGCTTCGACGCAGTCTGGCTGGACCACGAGCATGCCGGTCTGTCCATCGAGCAAATCGAAAACGCCGCCCGTGCCGCCCGCGGCATGGGCCTGGATTCCTTCGTACGGCTGGCGCCCACCGATTATGCATCCGTGATGCGGCCGCTCGAAGCCGGCGCGGGCGGCGTCATGGCAGCCCAGGTTCGCGGGGTTCGCCAAGCCGCCGAGGTCGTTCGCTGGTCCAAGTTCCATCCGCTTGGCCTGCGCGGCGTCAACGGCTCCGGCGTCGACGGCCGTTACGGCCTCACACCGGGCAAAGAATACATGGAGAAAGCCAACGACGAAATCTTCGTTGCCATTCAGATCGAACATATCGACGCGGTCAATGAAGTGGAGCAAATCGCCGCGCTGCCCCAAGTCGATGTGCTGTTCATCGGCCCGGCGGACTTGGGGCAATCGATGGGTTTGGTCAGCGAGTGGAACCATCCGCGCGTCTGGGAAGCGATCGAGCGCGTCGCCAAAGCGGCGCAGGCAAACAAAGTGCACTGGGCTATCTTGCCGCCCACTCCGGACTATGCCAAGCGCTGTTTGGACCTGGGCTGCCGAATGCTGTCCATGGGTTGGGATACGTGGACCGTGATTCGCGGCATCCGGTCTTATAAGCAGGAGTTTGCGGCGTTTTGGAAGCTTTAAGCGATCAATCCAGTTCTTTCTGCATCAAGCCCAGCAAATCCGCGACGGCCCGCCACATATCGCGACGCAATTCCGTCTGCGACAGCCGCGCCGCCAACAGTGCTTGCTCGGCCAGGAGCACGTCGCTAAAGGTGACTTTGCCCGCGGCGGCTTGATAGGCTTGGCGCAACAGATCGCGGCGCTTTTGCAGTCGCGGCACAATGTCATTTTGTTGCCGGTCAGAATTGCGTTGGGCGGCTTGATGGCGTGCCCAAGCTTCGGCGGCTTCGCGTTGCAGCTTGAATTCGGTCGACTTAAGTGTGGCGTGCGCCTTGTTGAGCCGGGCCTCCGCCTGCCGCACCAGCCCCGTTTTTTTGTCCCAGAACGGCAGCGGCGCCTCGACGCTGAGAATCGCGCCGCTGGTCTCTTCAATGAAGTCCCGGCTATAGCCTGCGCCGAAAGTGATGTTGGGGATCGCTTCGGCCCGCGCCCGTTGCCAGGCCAATCGAGCGCTGTCTGCGTCGAGCTGTGCCTGACGAAGCGCCGGATGGGCCGCCAGCACGCGCTGCCAGACTTCGTCCTCCCTCAAGCTCGGAGGCTGGGCCGGCAACCCGCCGATCGTTTTCGGCGTCGCGAGATCGGCCAGACCCACGTCGGCAGCCAGCTGACGCCAGGCCGAGTGCAACGCGGCATTGGTTTTTTCCGCAGCGCTTTGGGCCTCCTCCAAAAGTGTCTCCAACGCCAAAATGTCGGTCTGCGCGCCGAGTTTGGCTTTCTCCAAGAGCTGCCGGGAAAGCCGCAACGCTTCCTCAATGGTCTTGATGGTGTCGCGATGGACTTGCGCGGTCGCCAACAGATTGAGATAATCGTAATAGTCGCGTCTTAGCCGGGACTGCATTTCGATGCGGCGCGCGTCCAGCGCCAGGGTGGCCTGTTCCAGATGGCGACCGGCAATGGCGCGATCGAGCTGCCGTTTGCCGCCAGTGATGATTTCCTGATGCAGCGCGAGCGCGACGTGGCCGCGCGGATTGACCGCGGAGCCGACAAGGTCATGCACATACTGTAAGCGCGGATTTGGATATGCGCCGGCTTGAATCGCCTGACCGACGGCGGCCTCGTAATCGGCTGCCGCCTCGCGAAGTTCCGGTAGGTTGTCTTGGGCCAGCGACCAAAGCGAGCGCAAATCGAAATGGCTCGGCGCAGTGGATTGTGCGCCGACGCAGCTAGCAACCACGCCGGCAAGGCCAAAAACAATCCAAAAGTGTCGCCCGCCGCGCATAGCGCTACTCTGGAAACTGGAAAGAGTCTATCGACTTTATCGACGGACCGGCCCGGCTTGCATCAAAGGAAACGAAAACAGCGAAAACGACTAAGGACTCGCAGGTTTGCGGCTCTATCTCATCACCCGATATTCGCGGTTGACAATTGGCCCAAGCACGAGCGACCAGTTTCCTAACAGACACGCGCAACCTTTCCGTTGCCGTAACTTGCTTCAGGGCAAGGAAGTTGTGGGATTGGTTGCGCGACACACCCACACCCCCCCCTTCCTGGCCCGAATCATTAACATTAGCCCGACGCGCGAGCGAGGGACCGTTAACCAGTTTCGATGCTCGGAGCGAAAAAATCACGCACATACCCCCGTGTGGGCCACTGCGTGCGTGAATGCCACTTCAATCGACCAAGTTGGCGTCCACGGAGGCCGGTCCTAACTCATGGTTTGCCAGTCACTTGCAATGTGTAAATCCTCGTCGTCGCCAGTTGGCACACACAGGGGTACTGGCAACGTTGCCAATTTTTGGCAATCTTGAATCGCCAAGATGGCCAACTTTTGGCAATGTTGCCAACGCCCTTGCGTTACCACCCCAGCAGTCCTTCCCTCGCCCGGGAGCAGAGGGCTGGGGCCGCTGAATTGCAGAACGAACGTCTCTAGTGATGCGTCATCCTTCGATTGACGGGTAAAGTTTCTTCATCTTGCGTCGGGCTGCGGCGATGGTGAATGTCCAATGAATCCTGGCTTTTCGTTGAT
>JAKEFD010000449.1 GCA_022616245.1 Gemmataceae bacterium | reverse complement strand
GCGAACAGTTCGTCGTTGGCGTCGTAGACCCAGAAGCCGCCGCCGATGGAAAACAGCTTGCTCTTGAAATAGCCGAGGAACGTGCCGTCGCGTTCGTGCACCTCCACGCGGGCGCGCCAGAACCGGAACGGCCGTTGAATGGTGAAGACGATTTCCCCGTCGTTATCGGTAATCTCTACCAAAGTGGACATGAAGTTCTTATGGATGAACCAGCGCAGAAACTGCTTGAAGCCGCTGACCACTTCCCTGGCTTGGCCGATTTGTTTCTGGGTGTCGGGGTCGTAAATGTCGTAGATGTCGACCGTGCGCAACATCGCCACTTGTTCCTTGATGAGAAAGCGCTGCAGCTCGAGCATGATTGCTCCTAGTTTGGAAGTTAAGTTCGATGACGGTCGGCGGTTGCATTCGTTAGTGATGGCAAATACCTTTGCTACAACATAAGAATGGACTGAATCGAATGCGACTGCTTTTTCCGGATTCTCCCATGGCCGACGGCAGCATCGTGGCAAACGCGCTTTTGGACAAACGCGAATCGCGCATCCGCACGATGTTCGACCATATCGCGCCGAGCTACGATTTTCTCAACCACCTCTTGAGCCTGAACGTCGATCACTATTGGCGCTGGAAGACAACGCAACTAGTGCCGCCGCGTGGCGCAGCGCCGATCCTCGACTTGTGCACCGGCACGGGCGACTTGGCGCTGGCGTATGACCGGGCCGCGCAAGGCGCCGTGCCCATCGTCGGCGCCGATTTCAGCCGGGAAATGCTGCGCCGCGCCGAGGAAAAAGCGCTGCGGCACAAGGCGGCGGGACGCATCCGCTTCGTGGAGGCCGACGCCCAACATCTGCCGTTCCCCAGCGACCATTTTCAGATTGCGACCGCGGCGTTCGGCCTACGCAACGTGACCGACACCGACCGCGGCATCGCTGAGATGGTCCGCGTGACGCGTCCCGACGGCCGCGTGGCCATTCTCGAATTCTCGCAGCCGCGCGGCTGGCTGTTCGGCAGGATCTACAAGTTCTATTTTCGCCGCGTTTTGCCGCTCGTGGGCCAAGTGATCTCGCGCAGCAAGGACAACGCCTATCGCTACTTGCCGGCCAGCGTTTTGGAATTTCCGGACGGCGAGGCGTTGGCGGAAAAACTGCGGCGGCACGGTCTTGTGGATGTCGCATTCTATCCATTGACGTTTGGCATTGCGACGCTGTATGTGGGCGTGAAGTGTGAAAGGGCAAAGGGGTGAAAGGGTGAAACGCCACCTCTTGATTCGAGCAGCTCTGGGCGAAGAGTTGGAACGCGTACCCGTGTGGGCGATGCGGCAAGCGGGCCGTTGGGACCCTGAGTTTAATCGCTTGCGCGCGGGTCTGTCGTTCTACGAATTCTCCGAAAACGTCGAGTTGGCGGCGAAAACTTCACTCTTGCCCCGCCGCTTCGGCGTCGATGCAATCATCCTCTTTTACGACATAACTACTTTGCCCATCGCGATGGGCTTGCCGTTCACCCTCCAGCCCGGCCGCGGCCCCGTGCCGGATCGCGCCATCCAAAGCCTGCAAGACGTGGAGCGCTTGGAGGCGCGGCCCGACCCGCGAACCTTCTGCCATATCACGGATTTGTTGCGGCGCGTCCAGGAAGAACTAAAGGGCGAGCTGCCGGTGATCGTCTTCGCCGGCGCACCGTTCACCGTCGCCACCTATTGCATCGGCACGGGCAAAGACGTAGGGGCGACGCGCGCTTTTGCCAAGGAACAGCCCGAGGTCTGGGAACAACTGCTGCAGCGGTTGGAACAAGCGACGATCCACTTTCTGCAAACGCTGTTTCAGAATGGCGCCGATGTCTATCAGTTGTTTGATTCGTGGGCCGGCGCGCTCGCGCCGGAAGAGTACCGGAGCTGGGCGCAGGCGCGGCATCAAGCCATCTTCCGCTCGGCCACCGGTGTGCCGCGCATCTTGTTTGTGAAAGATGGGCCTTATTTGGAAGCGATGGCGACCAGCGGCGCCGACGTCGTCAGCTTGGGCAAGCGCCACGACCTGGCCGCGGCGCGCAAACAGTTTCCGCAGCTTGTTTTTCAAGGTAATGTGGACGAAGGTCTCTTAACGAGCGGCACGCCCGACGACGTTGCCCAGGCGACGCGCCGCTGCCTGGATGCAGGCGGCGGGCAGCGGCACATTCTCAATCTAAGTCACGGAGTCGATCCAAAGACGCCGGTTGCGAACTTCGAAGCCTACGTCCGCACGGCACAGGAGTAAAACAAACCGCTAAGATGAGATAGAACTGCTTCGTCGAACGAAGAACATGAATCTCCTCGTCACTGCTGGCAACACGCAAGCACCGATCGACAAGGTCCGCTGCCTCACGAACATCTTCACTGGGCGGACCGGGGCGGCCATCGCTTTGGAAGCGTATCGGCGCGGGCACGGCGTGACGCTGCTGACGTCTCACCCGGAAGCATTGAATGATTTGAAAAAGGAATCGGAGTTGGACGAAGCGCGCTGTCGGACATTGTCCTATCGCGTATTCGATGATCTCGACCGTCTCATGGCGCAAGAAATCCGTGGTGGCCGTCTTGACGCGGTAATCCATTGTGCGGCCGTCAGCGACTATCTGCCCGCCGGAGTCTACTCAGCAGGGCAGGGTACGCACTTTGACGCGAAATCCCTGTCTTGGCAGGCGGAGTCGGGCCAGACTCCGGGACTCGTCGATCGCGCGGCAGGCAAAGTGAAGAGCGACGAGCCGGAGCTCTGGCTGCGGCTGGCGCGCGCGCCGAAACTGGTAGACAAGATTCGCACCGATTGGGGTTTTCGCGGCGTTCTGGTAAAGTTCAAATTGGAAGTCGGCGTGTCGGATGAGCAATTATTGGAGATCGCGGAAAAGTCGCGCCGGCACTCTGCCGCGGATTTCATGGTCGCGAACACGCTCGAAGACGCCGCGCACTGGGCCTATCTTGGACCCTTGCCGTCGAGCTACGAAAAAGTGAGCCGCCGCGACTTGGCGGAGCGGCTTCTGGACGCGGTCGAAAGCAAAAGCGAGCGGAATTTAGAAGAACCGCAGAGACGCAAAGAACCGCAGAGCAAAGACAAGTAAGAGCAAAATCAGAAAATTTCCCAGATGCGTTGTTTCATTCTCTCTGCGTTCCTCCGCGTCTCCGCGGTTGAAATCTCACCGAAGTCGCTGCTTAGGATTCTCACGCATGGCAAACGTGCTTCTCGGAGTGACCGGCTCGGTGGCGGCGATCTACACGCCCAATCTCTACGAAGATTTGCGCGCCGCAGGCCACCAGGTGAAAATCGTGGCCACGCGCGCCGCCTTGTATTTTTTCGATCCGCTTCATATTGAGCCAACGATCCTTCAAAGCCGCGCACAGCGCAATCCAGACGTCGTCTGCCTCGACGAAGACGAATGGCCCGGTCGCGACACCGGCCAACGCTACGAGCGCGGCGACAAAGTCATCCACATCGAGCTGCGCCGCTGGGCCGACGTCTTCTTGATCGCCCCTTTGGACGCGAACACGCTGGCCAAGCTGGCATGCGGCCTGGCGGACAATTATCTCACCTGTGTGTGGCGTGCCTGGGACCGCAGCCGGCTCGTCGTGTTGGCGCCGGCGATGAACACGCTCATGTGGGAGCATCCGCTGACCCTGCGGCACTTTCGGCAATTGGCAATGGACGCTGGTGCCGAGCCGCCGGCCGATCTCGACCTAGACGCGCTCCTGGATTGGATCAACGTCAACTGCCGTGCCCTGCGCGTCGTGCCGCCAATCTCAAAAAAACTTGCCTGTGAGGATGTCGGCATCGGCGCTATGGCGGAACGAACGGAGATCATCACTACGGTCGGGCGTGCGCTCGCCATTTCGTAGGAAAGTTGTCAATCTGTCCGCGCTAAAGTCCGGGCGAATGGTAAATCCGTCCTTCGCTTGGCCGGCTTCTTGAAGAACTCCTGCGCAATCTGCTCGTGGCTCAAGTCGGCGATGGACTCCACGACGCGGTCCGGTCGGAAGGCGTAGCGCGGCAAATCCTCAAGGCGCGTGCCGCCGCTCAGAACAAGAATCGTCTTGAACCCAAGCTGCACGCCGCCCAGAATGTCGGTCTCCATGGTGTCGCCGATTACGACGGTTTCTTCGGTGGTCAGGCCCAGCTCTTTGCGGGCGGCGCGAAGCATGACCGGGCTGGGTTTGCCTACGCTGAAGGCTTTGACGCCGGCCGCTGTTTCCAAGAGCGACACGAGCGCGCCGCAGCCGGGCCGCGTGCCGTTGTGGGTCGGGCAATTCGGGTCGAGGTTCGTAGCCACCAGCTTGGCCCCGCCCAGGATCATCCGCACGGCTGCCTCGGCCATCTCGAAATTGAGTGTTCGCCCTTCGCCGACCACGACATAGTCCGGATCCTTATCGACGATGGCGTAGCCGTTGCTGTGCAGCGCGTTGAGCAGGCCGCCTTCGCCGATGACGAAGGCCGTGCCGTCCGGTTTTTGGCGAGCGAGAAAGCGCGCGGTCGCCATCGCGCAAGTGAAGACGTGCTCCTCTTCGATTTCGATTCCAAGCCGTTGCAGCTTGGTGGCGACATCGCGCCGGGTTCGCTGGCTGTTGTTGGTGAGGAAAAGAAACGGGATATCGGCCGAGCGCAAATCCTGAATGAAGCGATCCGCGCCCGGAATCAATTCGTTGCCGCGATACACCACGCCATCCATGTCGATCAAATAGCCAAACATAGTTTGTCCTCGTCGTTCCGAATCACAAGGTTGTGAAGCACGATCCAATCGTGCTTCCTAGCGCAGGGGTAAGGGGAGGGATTGGGAGAGGCAAGGAGAGTGCGACAGCCAATGTGCAATAGACGTGCCGCAAAAACGTTCGTGCCTTGGTATTTTCCTAATTGATGTTATGACAAGGGATTACTGATTGCGAAGATTTCATGGTGCAACTGGATTGTCGGCCGGAATGCCTTATGATTGGGCAGTCCTTGTCTGTCGACAGCGAGGCTAATCCAAATGCACTATAAAAAGACCGCGCCTTTCGACGGCAATGCCGCCAAGGCATTTGATCTGGCCACGGCGGCACTCACGTCGCTCGGTTTTCGCACCGTCGCGCGCAGCAATGCGATGCTCGAAGTCGAAGGGCCCGGCATGATGAGCTCCCGGCAAAGTGCCTTGCTCGGCGCCTCGCGCATCAAAATTTCGCACGGCAACCGCCAACTCGATCTGGAGGCCGAGCTGGGCGGCGTGCGGCGGTTGGCGCGCTTCGTCACCTGGTTCCCGCTCGGCCTCAGCCTCGCGCTGGCCGTCATCCTGTCGGTAGTATTCAGCATGACCCAGAACAAAGAAGACACATGGATTTTTCCGGTGGCGGCCGTCGCGTGCGGCAACGCCGCCATTTGGCTCGTCGCCGGACCTCTCATGGTTCGCCACATTCATCGGCGCACCTGCCGCGACATCGACACCCTGTTGCAAAACATGGTGCAAATGGGGAAAATGGATGGTTGAATGATCCTTCTTGGCGAAAAACTGGTTTCGCAGCGACACACCCGACGGCACTGGTTGCAAATCGGCGCCTTGGGCCCTGTGGGATTGTCGCTGGCCCAGGTGCTCGAAGCACAAGCCATCGGCAATTCCTCTGCCACGCCGCGCTCATGCGTGCTTTTCGTCTTGCACGGCGGCCCCAGCCAGCTGGACACGTGGGACATGAAGCCGGCAGCCCCCGCCGAAGTGCGTGGTGAATTTCGGCCCATAGCCACGTCGGTCCCCGGCGTGCACATCGTCGAACATTTGCCGAGGTTGGCCCGACTGGGACATCTCTTTTCCATTGTGCGGTCGATGCACCACACGATGATCAACCACAATGCAGCGACCTACATCGTAACGACGGGCAATCCGCCGCTGCGCGAGCAGATCGCCTTCACGCCGACCGAAAACGACTTCCCGCACCTTGGTGCGCAGCTCGCCTTTGCGCTTCCTGGTCGCGGCTTGGTGCCGACCGCGGTGACGCTGCCCGATCCGGTAAGCGACGGGCCGTATACGTGCCCCGGTCAAAACGGCGGCTTTCTCGGCGCGACGTATGCGCCGTTTGCGATCCACGGCGACCCCAACGCGGACGACTTCACGGTCGAGGGATTAGTGTCCGACGTCGGCGCCGATCGGCTGCGCGGGCGGCAGACGCTCTTGCGCTCGATGGACTCATTTCTAGGGCGCTTGAACGACGAGCGCCGCCTCGACGAACTGGACCGCTATCAGCGCCGCGCGTTCGAGCTATTGGCGTCGCCGGCTACCCGTCAGGCGTTCGACCTGGCCGGCGAGCCGCAGCGGGTGCGCGAGCGTTACGGCCGGCACAAATACGGGCAGAGCTTGCTCTTGGCGCGGCGACTGGTGGAAGCAGGCGTGCGTCTGGTCACGGTCTACTGGGGCGGACGCGTGAATAATCCCGATCCGCACTGGGACACGCACTTCAACAACAATCGCCGGCTGAAGGACGACTTGCTGCCGCCGTTCGATCAATGCTTCTCCGCTTTTCTTCAGGATTTGGCGGAACGCGGCATGCTGGAGAACACCCTGGTGATTTGCACCGGTGAGTTTGGCCGCACGCCGCGCTTTGGTCAATTCACGGGCAACGGCGTGAACGAAACCGGCCGCGACCACTGGGCGGCGTGCTATTCGCTCTTGCTCGCGGGCGGACGGCTCGGCGGCGGACGCATCCTCGGGCGCTCGGACCGCTTCGCCGCCTACCCGGCCGAGGAACCGTACACGCCGCAGGATTTGGCTGCGACCGTGCTGCACTCGTTAGGTGTGAATCCCACGCGGCACGTGCGCGACGCCTTTTTGCGCGAAGTGCCCCTGAGCGAAGGCCAAGTCCGGCCCCACTTCTTTGGTTAGCGCTTTGGAGTGCGGCGCTATTCCGCCGCTTTGGTTTTTTCGCGGGGTGGCTGATTTGACGAGCACTCAAGGGACAAAGAAAGCGGCGGAAAAGCGCCGCACTCCAAAAAGGTCTATAAAAGGAGAATGAAATCCCGCCGTGTCGTCATCGATCGTAAACTTGCCGGCCGCACGATCGCCGATGTGCTTCGGCAACACTTCAAATTGACGCGGCCGCAAGCCTTGGCTTTGTTGCGAAAAAAACAAATCCGTCACAATGGCAAGCCGTGCCAGAATCTCAATCGCCAGGTGCGCGTAGAAGAGCGATTGGAAATTGACGTTACGGACAAGAAGCCGGCGCAAGCGAGCGTTCAGTCTCTCAAGGGGCGGAGTCATCAGGGGGCTCACGCCCCCCGCTCGCCAGGTCATGTCCCGCGAACGCGCTCACCCTGGCTGGACAAGATCATTGTTCGCTATCTCGACGAACAGATCATCGTGGTGGACAAGCCGGCGGGGCTCACGACCGTGCGGCATGCGGAAGAGACGGCCAAGTTCGGCAAGCGCGTGCAGCGCTTTTTGCCCGAAACTCTCGTGGACCTATTGCCCGCGCTATTGCCGACAAACGAACGGCGCGGACGCATCCGGGCCGTACATCGCCTGGACAAGGAAACCAGCGGCCTCGTCGTGTTGGCGCGCACGCCCGAAGCGGAAAGCCGGCTCGGCGTGCAGTTTCGCGAACACAGCATCGAGCGCCGCTACGTCGCGCTGGTGCGCGGCCGGGCGAAAAGGGAGCGCATCGAATCCTTTCTCGTGCGCGATCGCGGCGACGGGCGACGCGGCAGCGGCGCCGATAATCTCGGTCAGCGCGCGGTTACCGAAGTCTCTATTCTCGAAGAACTCGGCGACTTCACGTTGATTGAATGCCGGTTGGAAACCGGCCGCACGCACCAGGTGCGCATTCATCTGGGCGAGCGCGGCACGCCCCTGTGCGGCGAGCGCATCTATGATCGGGCCGTGCACGGCAGTCCGCTGCCGGACGCCAGCGCGGCCGCGCGGCCGCTGTTGCATGCCGCCTATCTGGCCATCGACCATCCCGCGTTTGGCGAGCGCATGGAATGGGCCTCGGAGGTGCCCGACGACATGCAATCACTTCTTCAACGGCTAAGAAAAACACGCGCGGCAAACCAGTAGTGGAAATCCAGACTGCGGGATGGTAGTCTCTTCCCAAATCCGCATTCGTCTCGCGCTTGGAGAATACCGAAGTCATGAATCATTCCGTCCGCAACAAACTCTCTGTGATGATGTTCCTCGAGTTTTTCATTTGGGGTGCATGGTATCCCCTCATTTTCGGTTACCTGCCCAGTCTCGGATTTACGACCCTCCAACAGGGGTTCATTCTCAACACGTTCGCGCTGGCCTCCTTCACGGCCATGTTCTTCAGCACACAGTTCGTCGATCGCAATTTCGCCGCCGAGAAGTTTTTGGCCTTCAGTCAGATCGTGGGC
Organism: Gemmataceae bacterium; assembly: GCA_022616245.1. Taxonomy (GTDB): domain Bacteria; phylum Planctomycetota; class Planctomycetia; order Gemmatales; family Gemmataceae; genus JAKEFD01. The sequence goes on along the minus strand of JAKEFD010000449.1, from coordinate 26,723 downwards.
GGGCTGGCGATTTTGGCGCTCACGTTTGTTTCTGGAAATCAAGGTTTGCCGACAGGCGCTTCCCCTTGGACCGCCAACTTTTGGATCTTTTTCAGTCTGCTGCTAGTCCATTGTCTTTTTTATGTGCCCACCATTTCCATCACGAACTCCATTGCCTTTACGCACTTGAAAGATGCCCAACGCGATTTTGGACTGGTGCGCTTGTGGGGCACGATCGGCTGGATCGCTGCAAGTTGGCCGTTCATTTTCATCCTGATTGACTGGAGCGCCGCGCCAGCCTTTTCGCTTAGCAATTTCGGCGGCTGGATCGGCGACGTGCTTGCCAATCCCTTGATCGGCGACGCGCTGCGTGACGGCACACGCTACACCTTCTTGACTGCCGGCATTGCCTCGCTGTTGTTGGGCGCGTACAGTCTGGTGCTTCCGCATACGCCGCCCAAACCTGCCGGACAAGCGCGCGAGTCGCTCGCCTGGCTTGAGGCAATGAAACTGCTCCGCGTGCCGTTTGTCTTGGTGCTCTTTGTCGCGACCTTTATCGATTCCGCCGTGCACCAGTGTTATTTTATCTGGACAGCGAGATTTTTGGAGAGCATCGGTATCGGCGGCAACTGGGTTATGCCTATCATGAGCATTGGCCAGGTGGCGGAAATCTTCACCATGGCCTTCCTCGGGTTAGTGCTGAAAAATCTCGGCTGGCGCGTGACCATGATTGTCGGCATTCTGGGTCACGCCGTGCGCTTTGGGATGTTCGCCCTGGTGCCGGAACCTGCCGTCGCCATTACCGTCAACGTGCTGCACGGGATTTGCTATGCGTTTTTCTTCGCCACAGTTTACATATTCGTCGACGAGTTTTTCCCCAAGGACGCCCGGGCCAGCGCCCAGGGACTATTCAACTTTCTCATTCTTGGCCTTGGCATTTTCGTCGCAAATTTCGCGTGGCCGGCCCTTGGCAACTTCTTCATGACAGGAAACAGAGTCGATTTCCAGACATTGTTCTTGATCCCTTCCGCCACCGCGCTGTTTGCGGCGCTATTGCTTTTGGTCGGGTTTCGTCCACCCGCAAGTGCCACGGCACATGTACCAGGCGCCCCCGCGGATGACTGGCAGCCGGCCTATCGCGGCGAGGACCAAAGATCGCCTGGCGAGTCCGCGGCGGAAAAGGTTCAGCCTGGATTTCCCGGTCAAGACCCGGGCGAAACCGGCATCAAGGAGCGGCCAGTTTAGCGAGCGCCAAACGAATGTTGCATGGCACGCACCCCTTCCGCTATCGTATATCCAACCTACCGGCGGAATTTTCACACAAGCCCGACGCGCGAGCGAGGGAGTATTTCGTAAAGGTCCTGCATGAGTTATGGCGGCGATGAAGGCATCGGCTTTGCCACGGCGCGTGGCCGCGATTGGCCCAGCGTGCGGCAATTCAACGTCTTTTTGGAGAATCGCCTGGGCGCGCTCCTGGGCGTCGTGCGCCGCTTCGAAACCACCGACATCCGCATTATCTCGCTGACCGTGGTCGATTCCGCCGACTGCGCCATACTTCGCCTCGTGCTGTCCGACCCCGAGCGTGCGTTGGAAATTTTCGAACAGGCAAAGCTGCCGATCACCGAGAGCGATCTTTTGGTCGTGCAATTGCCGGAGAGCCAGCATCCGCTCCTGGAAATCACCAAGGCATTGTTGACCGCGGAAGTCGATATCCACTACGCCTATCCGCTTTTGGTCGGACCGCACGGCAAGCCCGCGATGGCCCTGCACGTCGCCGATATGGACATGGCCACGCACACGTTGCAAAAAGGCGGCTTCACGCTGTTTTCGGAAAACGATTTGAGCGAGTGAACGCAGCGACAATTTCAGTAGCAGCGCCACCCTTCCAACGATAAACTTCAATTAGAAGTATCTCAACCAAAGGACCGTTGGCATGTCATTGGCTCGCCTAGTTTTCTATAGCGCCCTCATCGGCGGGTGGGCGGCGTTCGCGGGATGGCTACTCTGTGAAATAACCTTCCTCCATCGTTCCGACGACGTGGGCCTTCTAGCCACACTTTTGACCGCCGGCATTGTGGGCGCGCTCATCGCCGGCGGTTTGAATCTCCTGGGCGGCGTTGCCAGCGGAAGCTTCTTGGGCCAAATCCATCGTCTGTGGCCTGGTCTTTTGGGTGGTTTCGTGGGCGGCGCGGTGGGCGGCCTCTTGGGAGCGCTCATCTCCTTCAATGCTATTTTGCGTGCGCTGGGCTGGATGCTCATGGGCATCGGCATCGGCGTCATCGAAGGGTGGTATGATAAATCGCCCAAGAAAATTCGCAACGGCATTATCGGCGGCAGCATTGGCGGTTTCCTGGGCGGCTTGTTGTTCGCACCCATCTATACCATCGTGGGCGGAAACATGTCCAGCCGCGCCACAGCGTTTGTCATCCTCGGACTGTTCATCGGCTTGTTCATTGGCCTGGCCCAGGTCCTCCTCAAGGAAGCCTGGCTTACTGTCGAAGAGGGTTTTCGTCCCGGCCGGCAGTTCGTCATCAATATCCCCGCCGTGATCATGGGGACTTCGGAAAAGTCGCATTTGCCTTTCATCGCGGTTGGCGCCAAAGGCGTGGAGCCCATTCATCTGCAAATCTATCGGCATGAAAGCGGCGCCTTCGTGGTCCAGGACAATAATTCGCGTACGGGCACCTTCGTTAACGGGTATCGGGTAGAAGGCGCGGTGTTCCTAAGAGACGGCGACGTTATTCAATTGGGCGTCAACAAGGTGCGTTTTCGTGAAGTCACCAAGCACGTGACCAGTGAAGCGCCGCAAGTCGCCATGGCGACGGCCGGCGCGGCGCCGGCGCAGGCAGTGCTGACGCCGGCGGTTCCCGTGGTGGCCGTGATGCAGGGGCAGCCGCCCAAGTCGCCGGCCCAGCCCCCCAAGCCGCAGGCCAAACCCAGCCCTTCGCCGCATGTCAAAGCAGGACCAGCGCCGGCGGTGAGGACGCCGTCTAAGCCGCCAACCCCTCCGGTTGCACCGACATCGAAACCTGCCGCGCCGGCGGTCCCCGTACAGGCAAAACCAGCGCCGGCCGCAAGTGCCGCGCCCGCCGCCAACGCCGCTTCCAAAGGCTGCCCGGTGTGCGGCCGCGTCGGACCGCAAATGCCGAACTCGAGCAAGCGCCGTTGCGAAAGCTGCGGCATCTTTTACACGTAATGGGAGCGAATGGAAATTGGCCGCGCGCGTCAGCCGTCGGACTGCACCAACCTGACGAAGATGGCAACATGCTCGGTTGGCTCGTCTACGCGGGGTTCATGGTGTGGGCCATCTTCAGCATCGCCAGTGTGTATTTCAACGCACTCGGCTAGGGATAAATCAGGAATCAGTTTCAGGATTTTCCTTGACAAAACTGTCGGCCAAGGTGATCCTCGATCTTGAGCGATCCTCAACGGGCGTCGTTGCTACCGGGGCCTGCGACATGGTCAAGTTCTCGTCGACCTAACTTCGAATTCGAGGTAACAGCGCGCGATGGAGTAGCCCTTTATGCAAGCAGTCAAGTATGGTGCCGCCCTCAGTGCATGAAGTTAGTTTCCTTGTCCTTTTCTAGCAGAGGTTTGAACGATGCTCGCACAACTATCATTAAGAAACTTCGGATTTCTTGCAATGGGCTTCATCGCAACGATTAGCGGATGTAGCCGGGAGAAAACAGAGAGAATTCCCTTGGACCTCGTGTACAGCACGAATCAGCAAGGGGAACTGCAGGAAGTACCGTGGATTGATGACTTAACGAAGCTGACAACCGACTCGCAGAACGGTGCATCCAATACTTTCTTGGTAGAAGGAAAGGACATCCGAGGAGCGATTAAGGCTACGCGCGAAGTGGTTTTTGGATTTGGTCGAGCCGACGAATTGGCACTTACTATGCGGGATGAGAATCGCAAGATCTGGATGGTTGTTTTCTTTGGATTTCACGCCAGTAATCCAATCCGTTGGCGTATCGACTCCGTCCACGAAAGTCCTACAAGAGTGCGCATCAACTACAGTTTGCCAGAACGACCTTTTGCTCAGACTCTCGACATGCACCCATACTATGTTTGGGTGCCGCTACGGAATCTAAAGGAAGGAAAACTCGCGCTGGAAATTGCTGACGTTCAAACAGGGGAGATTGTGCTTATGCGGCAAGTGACTGTTCGTGAGTCTAAGAACTCGCGTCAATGATCGGCCAGTTTTTGCAGCACAAAAGGAGATTACAATGTCAACAAGGCGACGCTGGGAAGCTACTCCGTCCCTAGAAATCCTAGAGGAACGTATACTGATGGACGATAGCTCGGCTGGCTATTTGGGAGTCAATGCGAGATCCCTGACCAGTCACTCCGGCGTCGTGTTGACTGGGAACAATATCAGCATTGGACAAGTTGAGAACGGAAGGCCTCACGACCCACAACACGACACTTTCAGTCATCCGGATGTCGACCCAGCGTGGGTATTTGTTCGTGAAAGCGCCGCGGGAAGCAGCAGCCGTGATTCGCACGCCACTGGAGTGGCAGGGGTCATGATCGCAAATGGGACGAGGAACAAGGGCATCGCACCAAATGCGTCTCTCTATTCTTCGGCGAGCGGGTCAGCCGCTACCTTGGCTGGATTACAAGAGAACAACCTACTGGCTGCACAACACGTTACCTGGCAAGACAATTCCAAAGTGAGGGCATTAAATCATAGCTATGGAATAATTGAACTCTCTGCCGACGGTCTGTCTCATATTTCGCGTGGTTTGGATTGGCTGGCAAAAAGGCGGAATGTAGTAAATGTGATTGCATTGGGGAATGCTCCAAGCGACTGGGGCCCACCTTCGGACAGCTATAATTCGATGGTCGTGGGTGCGACGCGGCCGGTAAACACCAATAGTGAAAACGTCTTTCGCCAATTCGCTCCCGGTAACGCCAATCCTGTTCCACGCGACGCTGCAAATGATCGGTCCTTGGTTAGCCTTGTTGCCCCTGGTGCAGTGCTCAGCGTGCCTATCGTTAGGGTGGATCGGACAACTGACTATGGATTCACTGGAGGTACGAGTTACGCCGCTCCTCATGTCGCTGGCGCGATCGCGCTTCTGCAAGAATACGCTGCGCGGCAAAATGCCTCTGGCGCCGTTGGCTGGGACTTTGAGCCCTACATTCAATCCGCGTTGGTGATGAAGGCCGTGTTGATGAATTCTGCTGACAAAGTCAAGGACATTTGGAACGGTCTTGGCTTAGACATGGAAAAGACCATCCTCAAGCTGGACGGTTCGACCTCTTGGCTCAATTCCCCCGCCTATCAGTCCGAAGAAATCCCACTTGACGATGAACTCGGAGCAGGCCAATTGAATGTGCGGCGGGCCTTGAACCAGTTCAGTTCGGGTTGGGTCAACTATTTGAATGCCGACGGCTCACCTAAGTCTGTTCCCGCTGTTGGCTGGAGTCAAGGTACCCTACTTGAAGGAGAGGAGTTTGCCAAGTTTGTTCTGGATAGACCGCTGAAGGCGAACAGTTTCATATCGATTACTTTGACATGGAATCGAGGTGTCGCGCTCGACGATAACTTGAGTTGGTGGTGGAATCACGTTCTTTCTGGAAGAATTGGTCTCTACGATGCCGGTGACTACTTCGCCGAGGATTTCATTGCAACACCTCCAAAGAATCTTGACTTGTATTTACTTCCCAAGGGAGCCCAGAACATCAACCAAGCAGTCTGGTCTTCACGCAGTACACAATACAATGTGGAGCATATCTTTCACACTATCCAGCAGGCTGGAGAATACGAGTTTTGGGTGCGAAAAACAGATGGCCAGAATTTCGCTGAGAACTTCGCAGTTGCGTGGTGGACAGTTGCAGAGGATCTAAATGCTACTGGAGGAGTTGGTGATAAGGTTTGGGAGGATCTCGACAGAGACGGTATGCAAGACCCCAATGAACCAGGTGTGGCCGGAGTTCACGTGTATCTTTATGATGCGGACGGCAAGTACATGGGAAAAACGGTCAGTAACGCCAATGGGATCTATCAATTCCAATTTCTGCCCCAATTCAATTATTACATGGTTTTTGTACCTCCAACTGGCATGCGCTTTACATTGAAAAACGTCGGGAATTCACAATCAGACAGCAATGCTGACTCCAATGGGTATGTCGGGGGTATTATTGTTCTGAATGGCCTGTCCAGAACAGATCTTGATGTGGGATTGATTCGAGCTGGGGTGGCGGCGGGCCGCGCGTGGTTGGAGAATGAGGCAGACGGCGTCCGCTTGGCATCAGAACCGGCGGCGGCTGAGCTCCCGGTGACATTGTTCACTGAAACTGGAGACTGGGTTGATGTGACCCTGACCGATTCCGAGGGAAATTACGAGTTTCACTCACTCGACCCCGGCAGCTACTATGTGAACTTTGGCCGGGTGCCGGGTCGTCAATACACGTTGAAAGATCAGACTACCGACGACGTTGACAGCGACGTGGAATTGAGTACCGGTAACTCTCACGTATTCACGGTTGATTATTATGGGAATGTCGTCAACATAGACGCAGGGTACGCATACTACCCCGTCAACAATTCACCGCAAGGAACCGATAAGACAATCGAACTCTGCGAAGACGAGCCTTTCTTCTTGACCGAGTTTGACTTCGGCTTCTCCGATCCGAACGACTTGCCGCCTCACAATTTCAAGGCGATCATCGTCGAGTCATTGCCGATGGCTGGGTCACTGACGCTGAATGGCAATCCAGTGGCCGTGCACGACATAATCGACGTTGCCGACCTGGAAGACGGCAACTTGCTCTATACGCCGCCGGCCAATCAGTATGGAGAGGCATTGGCAAGCTGGCAATTCGCAGTCCAGGATGACGGCGGCAATTTCGCCGAAGGCGGCGGCGATGTGGACCTCACTCCGAATACGATCACATTCGATGTTCATTCCACGCCCGACGCGCCCATCGGCGCGGACGGAGTTCTAACCCTGGCTGCCGGGAGCACATACACGTTCACCGTCGGCGATCTCGGCTTCTCGGATCCGAATGACGTTCCGCCCGATAACCTTTACTCGGTCATCGTCGCGGCGCTTCCGACATTCGGCACATTGTCGCTGAACGGGATTCCAGTCGACCTTGGCGCCGAAATCTATGCCTGGCAGATTGCGACCGGCAGCTTTCAGTACACGGCCGCAAGTAATCAATACGGGACGCCCCTGACTTCATTCGATTTTGGTCTGCGTGATGACGGCTCGTCGGAATGGTGCGAGGGTGAAGTCTACAGTCCCAGGGCCTACACAGTTTTGATCCACGTGCCCCAGAACCCGGAAATCCCTGCGCTTTCCATCAACGATGTCTCACAGGTCGAGGGCAACAATGGAACGTCGTACTTTGGCTTTCGCGTAAGCCTTACGGCGCCGCCTTTGCAAACTGTCACACTGAATTACTCTACGGCCGGAAACACAGCCACTGCCTTCGCCGATTACGCCCCTGTCACCGGCATGCTTTCCTTCATTCCCGGCGGCCCGCAGACACAATCCATTTACGTTCCGGTTTACGGCGACCTGCAGCCCGAGGCGGATGAGACGTTTTTCGTGAACCTCTCCAACGTCATCAACGCCATCGTGTTGGACAACCAGGGCCTCGGCACGATTCTTGATGACGATGGATTCCCGCCGCCGCCGCCTCCACAGCCCGAACAGCCTTCGGTTTCCATCAACGACATCATCCAAGTGGAAGGCAACAGCGGCACGACGAATTTTGTTTTCACGGTCGCGCTTTCTGGACCGACAACGCAAGCAGTCACAATGAATTACGCCACCGCCAACGGCACGGCGACCGCTGGTGCGGACTATGGCGCGGTCGGCGGGCCCATCACGTTCGCTCCGGGCGGGCCGTTGACGCAGACCATCTCCGTACTGGTCTATGGCGACCTTGCTTGCGAGGCCGACGAGACGTTTTTCGTCAATCTGGCAAATGTCGTCAACGCCACGGTCGCGGACGGACAAGGCCGGGGCACCATTGAAGATGACGATACACTCTGGGCGACTTCGGTCATCGGCTATAGCTCGCAATGGAGTGCCGGAAGTTGGTCGGCCGCGCAAGCGCTGGGTAAGCCAAACACCTTTGCGTACGGCGATATCTCGACCGCTTGGGCGCCTTATCCATTTAATGGGACGTTGGAGTACATCACACTTGGCTTTGCGCGAGCGGTTAACGCCACCGGAGTGATGATCCGCGAGACCTACGGTAACGGCTTTGTCTACCAACTCGATTTGCGCGATACCTCAGGCGACTGGCACACGGTCTGGACCGGGACCGACCCAAGCCAGCCGGGTTCGCCTGTCGACTTTTTCATTCCCGTCTCGACCACGAGCTATTTGGTCGATGCCGTTAAGATTTACACGGATACCAATCACAATCTAAACGCCTGGGAAGAAATTGACGCGGTCCGGCTGCACGATGAACATTGCCCCGCGCCGCCTCCGCCTCCCCCGCCTCCGCCTCCAGGCATGCCGAACGTTTCCATCAACGACGTCAGCCAAGTCGAAGGCGACAGCGGCACCACGAATTTCGTCTTTACCGTCAGCCTGTCCGGTCCGACTTCTCAAGCAGTCACCATAAATTACGCCACCGCGAATGGGACGGCGACAGCTGGTGAGGACTACGGGAGCACGAGCGGCCCGCTGACCTTTTCACCCGGCGGACCGTTGACGCAGACCATTTCCGTGCCGGTCTACGGCGACACGGATTGCGAGCCGGACCAGACGTTTTTTGTCAACCTGAGCGACGTAACCAATGCAGCGGTCACGGACGGTCAAGGGCTGAGCACAATCGTGGATGATGATGTTTTGTGGGCCAATTCGGTCATCGACTTCAGCTCGCAATGGAGTCCCGGAAGCTGGTCGGCCGCGCAAGCGCTGGGCAAGCCGAACACGTTCGCCTACGGGGACATCGTCACGGCTTGGGCGCCTTTGCCCATCAACGGGACGCTGGAGTACATCACGCTTGGCTTCGCGGAAGCCGTTTACGCCACCGGCGTGACGATCCGCGAAACCTACGGCAACGGCTTTGTCTACCGAGTTGATTTGCGCGATTCCTCGGGGGGCTGGCACACCATTTGGACCGGGACCGACCCGAGTCAGCCGGGCGCGCCGGTCGATTTCGCGATTCCCTTTGCGACCACCAATTATTTAGTCAATGCCGTCAAGATCTTCACGGACACGAATCACGATTTGAACGCTTGGGAAGAAATTGATGCGGTGAGGCTGCACGACGAACATTGCCCGCCCGGGGGCGGAGGCGGCGCGGGAGGGGCCACAATCCAAGGAACTGCTTGGAACGACTTCGACGGCAACGGCATCCAGAACTCCGGTGAAAGCACGTTCGCCGGGTTGATCGTGGAATTGCGCAATTCAATCGGACAACTCGTCGCGACGACGACGACCGATTCGGCCGGGAACTATCAGTTCAACAACGTCGCTCCCGGCACCTATTACCTCGTTTTCCAGAAACCATTCGGCTACAACTTCACGCTCCAAGATCAAGGTGACGACAACTTCGACAGCGACGTAAACTTCGACGGTCTCACAGCCTATTTCAGCCTGTTCGAAAACGATACCAAGGACTTTGACGCGGGCTTGATTTTCGGATTTGCGTAACACTCACGATTCATGTCAAAGGCGCATGGTAATGAACAAGACAATGACCGACATCGTCGTTGCGGGCGGCTTGACGTTTTGTCTGTTGTTCGTTGTGCTGCTCGACCGGCTCATGCCGACGACGCCGAGTCCGTCCGGCGGCACGCCGCCGCGCGTGGAGAACATCACGCAGCCGCCCGCTCCGCCGCCGCGCTTGGCTGTCAGCGAAACGAACCGCGACGTGTGGGACGACATGGCCAAGCTCTTGAAACATCTGGGCGAAGGTTACAAGTACAAGCTCGTGCACATCAAGGACCTGTACAATCCGCGCAAGTTCGAGGAATTTGACATCCTGTTCCTGACGTGCAGCTCCGAAGGCAATGACAATGCGGTAGCCGGCAATGTCCGCGATTTCGTGGCCAGGGGCGGCACTCTCTATGCTTCCGATTGGCGCTATGAAGTCGTCAGGCAGGCGTTCCCCGATTTGGCCGCCCCGACTTTGTTCCACGAAGGCGACTTTCAAATCCTGTCTGCCAATGTGCTCGACGCCGGGCTGCAAGATGTCCTCGGGAAATCGGTGCAGCTCAAGTTCGACATGAGCCGCTGGAAGCCCGCCGCTTTCAAGACCGACCGCGTGCGCGTGCTGATGGACGCCGAATACGACAAGGACCTGAAGGCCGGCCGGGCACGGGCGCCGCTGCTCGTGAAATTCCCGTTCGGCAAAGGCAGCGTGATCTTCACTTCCTTCCACAACGAGCAGCAGAACAGCGAGATCGAGCACAAATTGCTTAAGTATCTTGTCTTAAGCGCCGTCACCGCGCAAACCGAGAACCAGGTGAATCAGACCATGCTCAAAGGCGGCTTCTCGCCGCAAAAATCGAACTTGTTATCCGCTTCCGGTCGGGCGGAAATCTCGCAGGTCTACCGGAGCGACAAGGCCGGCCCGGTGCGCTTCGTGCTTGGCTTCGAAAACCGCGGCGCCAAACTGAAGCTGTCCGTCAGCTCGCCGAGCGGCAAGAAAGAAGAAGCCGAAGGTCTCTCCACCATTACGATCGAAATGAGCGATCAGCCCGGGGACTGGCGTTACACCGTGACTGCTCTCGAAGTCCCCTTCGCCGATTTTCCGTTTACGATGACCGTGGGCGCCAAGTAACAGCGGGCTGCACTAACGAGTCAACAAAAAGATTCACCAGTTGACATTGTGTAATGCTCTTCACATGTATCTTTTTGATAACACGTGGGGGGGGTGGTGTGTGTGTCGCTGTCGCTCCGGAGATTTCTTGAGTCGCAACACCTTTATTTTCAGTTACTTGCGTCTTCGTTCCGGAGCGACAACGGTACAGGATATTTGTCGCTCCGGAAACCGTGTCGCTCCGGAATGCCGATTCAAGACGTTGAAGAATGCAAAAGCGGCGAGAAACTAGGCAAAGTTTTTCAATTCTGTGAGAGGGGAAAGAGCCGGCTGTCGCGCCAGCGCTTCCCAGACGCAATTTGCATCACCATCGAACCGATGAAAAGGGAGCCGCTTTTTCTTCACAAGACGAGGGCAACGCTTCCATGGATGCGATCCGTCTGGCGCCGACTGGCAGCGTGTTTCCACAGTTACCGTGTTGTCGCTGTGGGGACAACTCCCGGTATTGGGACCGGCTGGGCGGCAAGACGTATTGCCCCAATTGCACGGAAGCGTTGGCCGTCGGCGACGGGGAATCGATTGCCGAGCGGACCGACCGCCGCCGCTGCGCAGTGTGTCATCACTTGGGCACGCTGCGTTACCTTACTTTTCCCTTGAATTCGCGCCGGCCCGTGGAAATGGATCTGTGCGGCGAGCACTTGCGGGCGCTTTTGAGTCGGCGGCTCGGCCCCCACGCCTATGGGCAACTCCGCCGGCAGCTCACTGGGCTCGAGCTGGCTGTCTCTCGGATCTTTCTCTTGCACGAAGCATTCTACGACGATCACGGCCACGCCTTGCAACCGGCGGTGGAGTGGTACTAAGTAACCAGTGGTCAGTGATCAGTTGACACTAGCCCGACGCGCGAGCGAGGGTTATTAACAGTAAGCAGTGACCACTCACCACTCACCGTTCACCACTCACCATTCACCTCTAACTCTCGCTTCGCACCGGCTCTAGCGACACGCCGCCCAGGGTGATCATACCTGGCCGTACATCGAGCCGGCGGAGTTGCGCCGTTGGGCGGGTGCGGTCCGCCTGAAATCGGATGAGCGCGACGGGATTGCCTTCGTGGCGATACCAGGTTACTTCCACTCCTTTGCGCGACGCCGTTTCGGAGATCTCATTCAAGAGCGCTTGGGCCGCCAACGGAATTGCGCCCGCGTGACGGCCTTGAATCTCCACGCAGATCACGTTGGCGTCGCGCGGAGCCAGCCACAATTTCAGGTCATAGGAAATGACCGTGCTCCAAAAGTCCCGGCCGTAACGAAACGCCAGCCGCAACCGATTCTCTTCGATAACGATCCGTGGTTCAGAGATGCCTTGGCGGCGTAAGTTGTCCGCATCGCCCCAGCGCACGAACTCTTCCGCGAAAAAGCTGTTGAGTTGCGCTTCGGAAAGAGTCACTTCCCATTCCCCTTTGCCGTCTGTCCAATGGTTCACAAGCTTGAAGAACCGCCCCATGCACGCGGTGGCCATGTCCTTGCGGTCTTGTCCCGGCGCGACCAGTGCCCGGCGATAGAAGTTCGGCTCGTGCTTGAGAAGAAGTGCAAGCGCCGTCAACCCGCTTCCCAGCAAAAGGATGCTTGTCAAAGTCCAAAACCACATTCTGCGCTTGCGCATGGAATCTCCAGCCAATTGAATCAGGCAGTTGCAAGAAAATAGCCAACGTGTCTGCGTGGGTCAATGCGGGCACTCGCCGGCCGCAACGCCTTGCCCAGATCGCCTAATCGATGGCTTACGCCGCCGCCCGGTTCCAGGGCGCCGTTTGCGCGTGCATCCACGCCAGGCAACGAGCCCAATTGCCAGAATTGCCTGGTGTCAGCGAACCCAAGATCCGGGCCCCGACCGCGCCGGTGACGCTTGGCACATTGGTCGGCACGCCGTCCAGAGTGAGCGCGGCCAGGCCCGCAAACGCTGTCGCTTTGCGTGCCTCTGCGGGTATGCCGTAGGCGTCTATTTTTTCCACCGGAGTCGGCGACACGTGTTGTTCGATCAAGCGCCATAGAAACCCGTTGCGGACGCCGCCACCTGAAAGCAGGATCCGGTCCGGCACGGCCGGCAAGAAGCGTTGCACCGCTTGCACCACGGCGCGTACCACAAAATGCGTCGCCGAGCACAATACGTCGTGCAAGTTGCGCCCCAGCTGTTTGGCCTGCTGCACGGCTTGCTCCAGAAATACTTCTCCGAATTCCGCTCGATTCATGCTTTTGGGCGGTTTCTTTTGCAAAAGTGGATGGGCGAGCCAGCGTTCAACAAGCGGTTCTATGCAACAACCTTGTACCGCGTGTTTGCCGCCTTGATCGCAAACTTCGCGCCCTCCCGTCAAAAGCCGCATGAAGCCGTCTAAGAGGACGGTGCACGGCGTCGTTTGAAAGCCAACTAGGTCGCGCAGGCCGCCGCCGCGCGGCAGCCACAGCACGGAGGCCATTCCGCCTAAATGAACGAGCACACGCTGCTCCGTCGGCGACTGGAACAAGAGATGATCGACCTGAGAGGTCAATGGAAAACCCTGCCCCCCCGAAACGACGTCGCGGCTGCGAAAATCGGACGCGACGGTCAGTCCCAGTTTCTCCGCCAACACGCTTACCATGCCCAGGCACAGGGTGGAGGGGAAGCGACCTTCCGTTTCATGCCAAAGCATGTGGTCCGAAAGTCCCACCGCGTAGAAATAGGTGCGCGGGACTTTCGCCGTTTCAATGGCGTGATCTGCCGCAAAGGCGTAGGTTTCGCCGAGCACACGATGCAGCACCGCAAGCTGGCGCAGGTCGGCCTGCCCGGAATTCACCATGCGCCAAAGGAACTCGCGCACATCTCGACTGAAAGAATGTTGATGGAAGTGTTTTAGCCGAAGGCGCAAGTCCAAGCCCGTGCCTTCGGTTTCGATAAGCGCCACATCGACGCCGTTGAGGCTCGAACCCGACGACAGTCCCACAAACCAACGCCGCGACATGCTTACCTCAAATTCGTGCAGTACAGAGTCAGCCGACTACCCCGCCAAGGCGAGCGGCCGCGGCTGGCGGAGGCCGGCGCGTACCACCGCCTGCAGAAAACACTCGAAGAGCTGCATATCGAGGGCCGAGGCGGTTTCGCACGCCGGCTGCCATTGGACGCCGACGCAGAACCAATGGGGATCGGTCGACTCTATGGCTTCGATGACGCCGTCCGGCGCGACCGCGGCAACGCGGAAGCGCGATCCCACCGTGCGGACGGCTTGATGATGATTGCTGTTGACACGTATTTCGCCGCCGCCGTAGATCTCATCCAGCCGTGTGCCGGCTTGCAGCAGCACCGCGTGCCGGTGCGGCCCATTGCACGAAGGATCGCAATGCGGCATGGCTCGGGGCATCTCTTCCGGCAGATGGATAAATAGAGTGCCGCCGCACGCTACATTTGCCAAATGCATGCCCGCGCCGATTGCCAGAAGGGGAATCTGCCGATGAAAGAGCAGGCGAACCAGCGCCCGATCGGTGTCCTCGCGGCGCTGCGGCATGGGCCGCACCGAGTGGTGCATGGGTTGTCCCTGACGGCGCGGATCGAGGTCCAAACCGTCGGTCAAGATGAAGCCGTCGACCTGATCGAGCAAAAGGTTAAGGTCCGAATCCTTATTCAACAACGGGAGAAACAGAGGCATGCCGCCGACGGCGAGCACGGCATCGGCGTAGCCCGCGCCGAGCCGATAGAAAGCGCCGTGCGTCTTGCCGGCGGGCAGGAAATCGAAGTTGAGACCGATTACGGGCCGCAGTGCTTGTGGCATGCGTGTGACTCCATGTCTTTGTCGGGGCGGGACTATAGCCGTGGGGCAGCGGCCCTGACAAGTCGAATCTTGCGTTACAGTGGAAATGGGATAAGATTTTGTTAGTATTGGGGGCCGCGCTCAACTGGACGGTAAGAACATGCCTGCTCAACTATTGGCCCTGACGGATGGGCCCAACATCTTGTTGGACAAGCCGATCCTGCTTCTCGGCCGGCATCAAGAGTGCGACATTCAAATTCCTTCGCGAAAAATCTCACGCCGCCATTGTTGCATCGCTCAGGTCAACGATCACCTCGTGGTGCGTGATTTGCACAGCACCAACGGTGTGCGCATTAACGGCACGCGTGTCCAAGAAGGGGTCTTGAATGCAGGCGACGAGCTGACCATTGGGAATTATCGTTACCAAGTCACCTGGTCGGGACAACCGATGTCGCCCAAGCCCGAGTTACGCCGGCCTTCGGAGCTTGCGCCGGCTGAAAGCGACAAGTCCTCACACCAGCCACGGCAGTTTGACTCCTGCGAGCAGCCCATTGCCCTCGATGACGCCGATCCCAATGCTCCCGCCGCGCTGCCGCTTTCGCCTGGAGTCCCAAAAGGGGTCGCGCCGCCCCTCGTACCGCTGAACCCTCCGCTGTCACCTACGATCAAGAAAGACAGTCCCTCCGGCATTCTCCCCGACGACTTGCAAATCGCGCCGCACTAGATCGCTTTCGAACAGAAGGTAAGATGTGAGCGTTGCGCCGACTGTGCCTTGCAGATTCTTAAGAAAATGCCAACTGCGCACTGAAGTCGGGCTAGAATTCCTTTGCAAGACCCAACGGTTTTGCCGATGCCCTTGACAACGCCGAAAATGGCGGTGAAATGGATTGCTGGTACGGAATCCGCACTTTGCCCCCAGGAAGGGCGGCTTCCTCTGGAAAATCTCCATGGCCTTAACCCCGACCCAACGCCCCACGCGCGAGTGGCCGCTGCTCGTGCTCACCCTCGGCATCGTGGGCATCATCTGCTTCCCCCTTTGGCAAGGGCTTGGCGGCAGTAGTTCGACGAGTTGGTCCGGCTGGGACCGCGAACGTTGGGGCCGGTTGTTGTTAGGCCCGGAACAAATCGCCAACTACGCCGCTTTCCTCTGGGCAGTTTTCATACTCGCAAGCCGCTATCTCGAAGTGGTCCGGCAACGCCGCGCGTTCCGCTGGGGGCTTTTACCCACGGACGAAGGTGCGCGCATTTTGCAAGAAGACGCCCGCCCGCTGCAACGCAAGATCGATCAGGTTACGGGTGGCCGGCCATTCATTTTGGCCAACATGATCCGCGTGGCTTTGGCCAAGTTCGCTCTCTCCCGCAACAGCATTGAAGTCAGCGAAACTGTCCGCACCCAGGCCGAGGTCGATCAAGGCCGGCTTGTTACCGGTATGGCAACGGTGAATTACTTGGCCTGGGCGATTCCAGCCATCGGCTTCTTCGGTACCGTTCGCGGCCTGGCCGGCAGCATGACCATGGCCGAAAAAGGTGGTGAGCAGATCCGCATTGCCACCCAGCACCTGACGGTCGCCTTCGACTGCACGCTGGTCGCGCTCGCACTTAGTCTGGTCGTCATGTTCCTCATTCATGTGATGCAGCGCGAGGAAGAAGCGCTGGTCATCGATTGTCAACAATACTGTCTGGACCACCTGGTGAATCGCATCTACGAACCGCAAGCGCTGAATGACGCCCCCGCCGCGAACCTGAACCACGCCTTGGAACACTCTCACCCGGGCGCTTACACAAGCGCCTATGGCGAAATCAAGAGCTGATGCTCGCTCCCAGACCGAAACTGGAAACGAGCGGCAAACTAAACAAGATCCAATAACCAACGAATACCAAAACGGATGCGCTTGGGTTTGGAATACTTGGCTTTCTCATTTGTTTGTAATCTGAGTTTTGCTTTTTGTGACTTGAGGCTCGCCTAGCAGGAATCTGATGACACCCTTGATCGGGCTGGATCTGAACGCGAGTCGCGCTCGCGCCGTGCACGGGCCGGTGGGCGAGTTTGCGCTGGCGCTGCCGCTCGATCCGCCGGCCGCCGACCTGCCCATGGTGTTGAGTTTGGAGAAAGCCAAGTTGGCGTTGGGCCGGCCAGGCGTGCATTTATTGCGCCAGTCGCCGCACCTGGCTTGTATCGATTTCTTCGCGTGCCTGGGCGCCAACGGCGCGGCCCCACGCACTTGGAAGGCGGGACGCCATCAACTCGACAGCAACGCCGCCTTGCAAACGGTTTGGAATCACCTCGCTCCGGTATGCAAGAAGTCCGCGGGTGTGGTGCTTGCTTTGCCGCCGTACCTGTCACGCTGGCAAGCAGACGTTATTCGGCACGTAGGCGAGCAAGAACGCGTGCCCGCACTGGGCTCCGTGCCCTCAGTGCTTGCCGTCGCCATGGCGGGCTACGCCGAGCAAACCTGGATGCATGCCGTCTTGGTTGTGGATGCCGACGAACACGCCATGTCGTTGGCGCTCATCCGCGCGGCCGACGGTCAGGCGCATATTCTCGAAGCGCGCTATTTGCCGCACCTGGGACTGCGCCTGTGGAAAGACCGCCTGCTCAATGCCTTGGCCGACTGCTGCGTGCTGCAAAGCCGGCGCGATCCGCGCGATTCGCCCGCCGCGGAACAATCGCTTTTCGAACAGATCGACCCGCTTTTGGAAGCGTGCCAGCACGGCCGCATGGTGCAGCTCGGCTTGCAGGCCACCCACTGGTATCAAAACCTGGTCGTGCATCCGGATCAAACCGGAGCGTTCTGCGGCGCGCTGGCCCGCCACGCCGTCGCCGAGATCGACGCTTTTTGTACGCGGCTCGCCCCGGAGGAACGGCCCGACGCTATTCTGCTGACTGCCGATACGGGAAGGCTGCCCGGACTGCCGGCGGCGCTGCGCCGCTTCATGGAACGGCGCGCCAAAGATCGACTGCACGCCGGGCTCAACGGGGCGCCGCTGGATGATGAGGATTTCGGCGCGGGCTTGCTTGCCACCGAAGACGAGTTGCCCAGCGTCATCGTCCTCTCGCCGGACGCACCGGCGCGAGCCGTGCACGGCTTGGGCGCGCATTTTTGTCGCGGCGACGTGCCGCGCGGCCACCTCGAGCTGATTGCGCCCTTGCCGCTGCCGCAGCCTGCCGAAGCCGGTCCACCGCGCGTGCATTTTCACGGCCAAGACTTCTACCTGGTCGAGCCGAACTTCCATTTGGGCTCGCAGATCGGCTGCCATCTGTGGTTTGACAGCCGCCGTTTTCCCATGGTCGCGCCACGCCACTGCGAGATCATCTTCGATCATCGCACCTACTTGCTCTTTAATCGCAGTCGTGACGGCACCACGGTCAACGACCTAGAGTTGCATGGCTCGGTCACGCTGCGCTCGGGCGACCGTATCCGCCTGGGCGACCGCGGCCCCATGGTGCGCTTCCTGGGCCACACCAACGCCCGGCCATTGATCATGCTTTGACGCCACGACGAAACCGAGTTCCTCATGGCGACGCGCCACCGCATCCCGACGATCTTCAACATCTATATGGTGGATGTGCTCTGCTGCGCTCTGGGCTGCGTCATTCTCCTTTGGCAGCTTTATCACCATGAATCGGAGGAGCAAGCTGCGGCCGCCCAGGAGCAAACGGCTATCGCCAAAGCGAGGTTGAAAAAGCTGGAGGAGGCGAACCTGTCGATCAGCGCGCTCACGAGCGATGTGGAAGCGCTCAAAATCACGCTCGACGCCGCCAACAAGAAACGTGTGCAAGTCACCTTGGAGCTGGAGGATACGCGCAAGGACCGCGACAAATTCGAGCAGCTCGCCCTGGTGCGGAAAAAAGAATACGACGACTTGAAGAAGGTGCATGCCGCCGCCGAGGCGGTGCTGGCCATGCTGCGGCTCGATTTCAAGTCGCTGGAAAAGAAGTCGGCGCTGACGGCCGCCGAGCTGACCGAGAAGATTCGCGCCCACGCCGAGCTGTTCGATAAGCTGGCGGCGGCGGAGAAAAAGCTGCGCGCGCTCACCCAGGACCTTGCGGCAACGGAGACCGACGCAAAACTCGCCGCCAAAACCGCCGCCGAAAAATCTAACCTCCTGGCCATGCTGGAAAAGGAATTGTCGATCCTGCGCGGCCAGGGCAAGTTGCTCGAAGCCAAGCTGAGCACCGCCGGCATCCGCGCCGGCCTTCTGGAGCAGGACCTCGAAAAGAGCAAGAAAGAGCTGTTCGACGTCAATCGCCGTTTCCAGGATTTGCTGCTTTCGCAAGACACGTTGACCAAGCGCTATCAGATCAGCGTCAAGGACCTGGATCGGGCCAAGGAACTCATCGCCGCCCTCGATCTGGACAAGAAATCGTGGATCAAGAAAGCCCGCGACATCCAAACGGCAGCCGATAACCGCTTCGCCGGCATCACGCTCACCGGCAGCCGGGTCATCATCCTTGTCGACATGTCGGGCAGCATGGAACTGATCGACGAAGCCACAGCCGATCCGGACAAATGGCCGCTCGTGTGCGAGACGATCGCCAAAGTGATGCGCAGCCTGACCGACCTCAAGCAGTATCAGGTCATTCTTTTTTCCGACCAGATCCTCTATCCCATGGGCAGTCCCGGTCGCTGGCTGGAGTACAAGTCCGAAGCCGATGCGAAAACACTGGCCGCCACGCTCATAGCGATCCGGCCCAAGGGCGGCACCAACATGGCCGTCGCTTTCGAGGAGGCGTTTCGCTTCCGCGACCAGGGCCTCGACACGATCTATGTCTTCTCCGACGGCCTGCCCAACCAAGGCCCCGGCGTCAAGCCCGATTCGAAACTCACGGAATCGCAAAAGACCGAGCTTCTTTCCAAACACATCCGCAGCCGATTGAAAAACAACTTGAACCCGTCGCAATCCGACCGCACCCGCGTCCGCATCAACACGGTCGGCTTCTTCTTCGAAAGTCCGGATGTAGGCGCTTTCCTTTGGGCACTAGCGCGCGAGAATGACGGCAGTTTCGTGGGGATGAGCCGCCCGTAGTGAGGGACCAGATTAGTGCCAGACCAGCGCGTCCTATCCGTTGCCGTAACTCATTTGACGACAATAAGTTGTGGTATTGGTCGCGCGATACACCCACACCCCCCTTCGTGGCCCGAATCGTCAACCGGTTTCGATGGTCAAACCCGCAATTGAGGAAGTTGGAAGTGGCACTGACGGCTCGTTAGTGCCACTTTTTTCACCCATGTGGCACTGACGTGACAGTTGTCATAAAGTATTTATTCAGAATAACTTGCAGATTGCGACACCCCTCGTCAGTGCCAACTCGTGCATAGGCATACCCCCCCCGCCATTGTTACCAACGGCTAACAGGCTATGCAGTTTACAGTGCCCTATATCGCCGCGGAAATGTGCCCGTCAATTGCCTAACGTGTCCCAATGCGTTTCAACGATTCTCGGGCTTCTCGGGTAACTCGCGCTTCGGCGGCGCCCTTGGCAAGTGTCTGAAGAACTTGCCGCGCTTCCATTGTGCCGATGTACTCGAGCGCTTCCACGGCACGCAACGCTCGCAGGCGCTCGGGGTCCGTGATCGGGCCTTGAACAACGGCAAGCACCGCCTCTGCGCGTCGGCGCGATTCCAAGGACAGTTCTTTGTCCAAGCAGCGCAGTAAGGCTGGTTCCGCGAGGTCCGCAAGCAGCAACAACTCCTCCTTGGCCCGGTCGCGCACGGCGAAATGGTCGCTGTCGAGATTGGTCAGCAACGCCTCAATGTGTTTGGCTTCAGGCGCCGGGATTGGTCTTAGGCGTTCGCCAAAAAGCTGCACACTGTGCTGTTTCCCTTCTACCAATTGGGCGATGGCGCGAAACGCCGCTTCGGCATCTTTGCCCGCAAGGTCCTTCCAAGCGGACTCAACGGCACTCTGCGATATTTTTCCTGAGGCGCGCGACGATTCCATACGGTCGCGGACTTTGGCAATATCCCAAGTAAGCGCCGTGGTGTCGATGCTGGCTGACGCCAGCATGCGACCGTCGGGTGTGAATTCTAGGCATGTTACGGTTTCGTCGTGCCCGATAAGAGACTGAACGGCGCCGCCGCCCAGTACGTCATGTAGTTTGACAACTTGCCTATTGGCAACGGCCAACCAGCGGCCGTGCGGGTGAAAACGAACCGTGTAGGCCAATTCGACCCCGCTCCGCCATCGCATTTTGCCGGTCGCCATTTCCCAAATGGACACTCCCTTGGCCCCGGCGGTCGCCAAAACTCTTCCGTCCAGCGCGAACCCCAGCCCGATGACGCCCTTTTCCGGCAACGCCGTGAACTCCCGACCCGTAGCCACTTCAACCAGCCGGACTTGCTCTCTGTCCGTTGAGGCCAAGAACCGGCCATCCGGACTAAAACAAAGAGCGGTGGCATTCCACTTCAAGCGTCGCAATTCCCGGCCGCGCGTCAGGTCCCAGCAGGTTAGGGAAAACTCGCGCCTGCTCGCGGCGCCGATCGCGAGCAATGGCTGGTGGAGTGCAAATGCAACCGCAAGAATCTGCTGCTCATCGCTTTCGATTGAGTGCAGCACTTTGCCGGTATCGCGCTCGTGAATCGACACCTTGCCGTTTCTGTCATTTCCAGCGGCCAGCAAACTGCTATCCGCGCTGAACGCCACCTTGGCGCCGAGAACAATATCTGCTTGGGATTCGCTCACTTGCCGGCCGGTCTTCGAATCCCACATGCGAATCGTGTCGTCGGCAGCGGCAGTCACTACCATCCCGCCAGGGGCAATGGCCAATCCGGCGATAGAAGATCGATGCGCTTCTGTTGGGCCGGGAAGTTCTTTACCGGTCTTCAAATCGAAAAAACGCAAGGCGTATTCTTCTCGGAGCCAGACATGTGCGCGCGTTCCGTCTGGCGAGATGCGGAGGTCCCGGGGTTTTTTGCCGGCGCCAAGGTCGATTTTCGCGTGCTGTTTTGCCGAGGGACAATCCCTGACAAGCAGATATCTTTCTCCCGCAGTGACCAAGGTGTTGCTGGCGTGGCTGACTGCAATGTGTTCGGTGGGTGGAATGTGTTCTCCCAACGGGGGTAGTTCCTTGGCGCTAGCTACGTCCCAGACGCGAACGCTGTTGCCCGGTGTGCCAAAGAACACCGTTTTTCCGTCCGCGGAGAGCACGGGCATTCTCAATTCGCCCACTGGCAACGTACTGAATGACTTTAGCTCCCGGCCTGTCAGACAATCGCGCAAGCTGACTTTGTTGTCAGGCTCGAGAATCACCAGCGTTTTGCCGTCGGGCAAGAAACCCAAATCCAAACAGCCGAGCGAAAAATCGTTCCTATGGCCAGCTTGCCAGAGGTTTTTGCCGGCGCTTAGGTCATAAACGTACATCAATCCCGGGCCCTCGGTGTTGAAGCGGACGATCAAATACTTGCCGTCTGGCGAAAAGCGTGCACGCACGGCGTCGCCAAAATGTCCCGTTTGCAGGTTCGAGAACTCTTTGGTCTTAAGATCAACGATGCGCAATCTTGATTCGCTGGGCATTGCACCAAAATGGTGCACAAGGACCTGACGGCCGTCCGGCGAGAAGCCGTTGACGCTGACAAGATGCGATTTTGGCAACGGCCAGGTTTGCGTCGGACGACCCGTTGCCGCATCCAACCAATGAATCTCCTGGCGCCCGGAGGTGCTCGCGACCGAAAGGATGGTTTTGCCGTCCGGCAAGAATTGGGCGTAGTTGGGATTCAAATTGCGAAAGCGCGTCGTGCCCAGTCGCGCGAGCGCATCTTTCGGCAAAGGATCCCCGTGGCGGTCTGTGGCTTGCATGGTCTGGCCAAACAGCGCGACGTCCGTTCCTAACAAGTTCGCGAGCATCAGGAGCGCCGTCAACCACGTGCGCCTTCGCAACGACGTGCTGATTTGCAGTACTATTTCGGCTCCTTGTGCACACTGCATGGGGATCTCCGGGAAACGTTTTCATGCTACCCATTATGCCGGAAGACGGGTTCGGCAGCACTTGAAATAAGAACCGATTTTCTCCGCCCGCCACTTGCCACACGGTTAATCCGAACTATCATTGCTCAGACTCGGCTGCCCATCGAGCGCCAACCCTTCCCACCGCGGCATGAGGGAATAGCCGCGCCTTCCACGGAATGGAGCCGTAACGCTCCCGGCGTGAGCAGCCAGCAGGCTGCTTTTCCAGCGGATTGGGCCGTGTGCCCGATTGGTTTCCTTTAACCTCTTTTCATCCCGTTAGCATCGTCCCTTGACTGCCGGCGCACTCTTCGTGCGCGCCGGCGGCGCGATTCCGCAGGCTGAAGCCTGCGGCTACGGATTGTCTTCGCCCGCCTTAAGGAGGTCTGCAATGTTTCAACTGTGTGTTCTCACCTTTGCGCTCGTAGCAGCGGAGCCCGCTCCCCTTTTCCTTGAACAAGAGCGTGCGGCCCAGAGGGAGACCTGGCAAGCCGATTACGCCAAGGCCACCGATCTTGCCATGAAAGAGAAAAAGGATCTGTTAATATATTTCCGCGACAAGGGCGAGCTGGACGACGTGTTTGAAAACGAGGACGTCCAACGAAAGCTCAAGAACTTCGTCTGCTTGCGCGTACCGCTCGATCACGAGTTCGAAGGCAAGAAACTGCTGAGCTATGCCGTGCTCGAAGACATGCAGGGCAAGCCCGGACTCGCGATTGTCAGCTATCATGACAAGAAGCTGCCGACATATGCCGCACCGGTTTCGATTCATCCCTTGACGCCGAGCCGCTATCGCTGGGTGCCCAGCTACGGCGTCGAGCAGTTGAAGATCATCCTCGATTTGCCCGCGTTTGCGACGCTGGGCCAGCGCAGCATGATCTACGCCATCCGCGTGCACCCCGAGGTGCCGCAAAGCGTCTTCTCCACTTGCCATCCCGCCTTTTTGGAACACGCCCAGGCACATAGCAAGCTCCAGGCCAGCATGCAGCGCCAGCATCACGCCAACCTGATCACGGTCATGAGCACCCTCCGCGCCAAAGTGGAAGGCGGCTTCGGCGGCGCGCAAGAAATTGTCGCCGAATCGTGGGGCCGGTTCGTAGGCGGCGAAAACGTGCTCGAAGCGGCGTTTGGGTGCATCGACGCCTGGCGGCATTCGTCGGCGCACTGGGGCGCCGTAGCCCGCCGCCACAGCTACTTCGGCTACGACATTGCCCAAAGCGCCAGCGGCACTTGGTACGCCACCGGCATCTTTGGTCAATAATCGAACTTTAACCGCGGAGGCGCGGAGGAACGCAGAGAGACAGAAATCAAAAAACAAAAGCGGCGGAAAAGCGCCGCACTCCAAATGGTCTTTTCTCTGCGGTTCTCTGCGTCTCCGCGGTTACTATGAAACAAAGCCGGTGGGAAGTTCACTTCCCACTGGTGAGAATTGCATTGCCCCTGCTCTCCGATCGTAGCGCGAAAACTGCAACTTACTCACTTTCAAGCCCTCCAAAAACGCGGATTTCAGTGTTTGGCATTAGAAGTGCCAACTGCTTCCGACCCATTGTGTTTTCACGGCCAGTCTCCTTTTGGTGTGAGCCGGCCAGCACTCGTCAAAAAAGGAGCAAAGAAATGTGGTCCGTACCCTTCCGCGCTATCGCTCTGTCCATTTCCGTCTTGGTCCTGTCCACAACTTGCCGCGTAGGCTCAGCCCACGCCGGCGCGCCGCACGATAGGCGCACGCCCATTGTCAAAGTAGTGGAAAAAACCAAGCCCAGCATTGTCACCGTGAAAGCGCCGCGCTGGGGCGGCAAAGGCTTGTCGGCCACCGGCGTGATTGTCGATGAGCGCGGCTTCATTGTGACCAGCCGCCACGTTGTGGGCAAAGGACAAGGCGTGCGTGTGCTGCTTCATGACCAGACCGAATTGCCTGCGGAAACGGTGTGCATCGAAGCTTCTACCGACCTCGCGATACTGCGCGTTCGCGCCGGCAAGAAGCTGCCGGCTCTGCCGCCGGCGCCGGTCGCCGACCTTCTAGTTGGTGAAACGGTTGTCGCGGTCGGCCATCCTTACGGTTACACGAACACTGTGTCTGTCGGCATCATCAGCGCCCTCAGGCGGGAAATCACCATGCCCAGCGGCGACAAACTCACCGAGCTGATTCAAACGGATGCCAGCATCAACCCGGGCAACTCGGGCGGACCGCTCTTGAACATCAACGGCGAGCTGATCGGCATCAACGTTGCCGTGCGCGAAGGCGCCCGCGGCATCGCTTTCGCCGTCAATGCCGGCACGGTCAAGGACCTGCTCGCGGAGCACCTGGGGGCGGCCGAGATTGGCGGCAAACCCAAGGCGGCCATAAGTCAGGAGAAATCAGTTGTCCTCATCAATCCATTCCTCCGCTTCGTTCGTCTCGATTCTGATGGTGCGGGCCGAGTGAGGGCCGCACTTTGGATTCCCCCTTTTGCGGAGTAAGGAACATGAACCGTTTTACGCGCATTGCCGCCAATCTCGCGCTGGTGCTGGGATTTGTCATCTGGTCCGCGCCGGGCACGAGCGCCGACGCCCCCAAGCCGGCTGCGGAAGAAGGCCGCGACGTGGATGTCGCTCTGTGCCTGGACGTCTCGGGCAGCATGCAGGGCCTCATCACTTCGGCCAAGAACAAACTGTGGGACATCGTCAACGAACTGGCCAAGGCGAAACCGACGCCGCGGCTGCGCGTCGCCTTGTACAGCTATGGGCACAGCACTTACGACGCGAAAAAAGGCTGGGTCCGCAAAGAGCTGGATCTTACCACCGACCTCGACATGCTCTATCAAAAGCTGTTCGCGCTCACGATCAACGGCGGCGATGAATACGTGGGCCGCGTGTCGCGCGACGCCGTCGTCGAGCAGAAATGGTCGGAAGAAAAGAACGCGCTCAAGTTGATCTTTGTCGCGGGCAACGAGCCGGCCAGCCAGGACCCGCTCGTCTCCATGAAGCAAGCGGCGGAGATCGCCAAGGGCAAGGGCATTATCATCAACCCGATCTACTGCGGCGGTTCGGACGACGGCGACGCCAGCAGCTGGCGTGAACTGGCGGGCCTGTCCGGCGGGCGCTTCGCGAGCATCAACCAGAATCAGCAAGTCGCCATCAACACGCCCGTTGACAAGGACTTGGCGAAACTGGCCAATGAGCTGAACGCGACTTACGTGACCTACGGCAAGAGCCAGTGGAAAGGCGCCAACCAGGCGACACAAACCGCCAACTCCGCGCAATTCGGCGCTGCCAATCTGGCGGCGCGCGTCCAAGCGCAAAATTCGGTTTTTTACAATTGCGAGGACTGGGACCTCGTGGACAAGTGCAAGAAAGACGCCAAGTTCGACATCACCAAAGTTCCGGTTGACGATCTTTCGGAAGTGATGAAGAATATGACGCCCGAGCAACGCGTGGCACATGTCAAGGAGATGACGGAAAAACGCGCCAAGCTGCAAAAGCAGATCGACGAACTTTCTGTCCGCCGCAACGACTACATCCGCGATGAGATGAAGCGCAACCCCAACCCGGCCGCCCAGGCCTTCGACCAGGCCCTGCGTCAAACGCTGCGCATCCAGGCAGAGGCGAAGGGGTTGAAAATTCCAGAGTAGTTATGGTAAGTGGTCAGTAGTGAGTGGTGAGTCGCGAGCCCGGCACGCCGCGCGAGACGGCGGACCGGGCTCGTTCTTTTCCGTGAAACTGCTTGGACGCCGATAACGACTTCACCAACGACGAACTGCTTGTGGCGCCCGTCAAGCATTGGCACACTCGCACGCCGACCGGTAGAATCCAAACAGGCGCTCGTGAGAGGAGGCCACCATGTATCAAGATTTGGCCGAAGCACTGCCGGGGACAACCTACGACCCGCGTTATCCCGATTCGGACGGAAGGTTCATGGGCGATACGGATTTCCATAACGTCGCGATCATCCAAACGCGCGAGGCGCTGGAAGACCGCTACGTGGACGAGAATGTGTATATTGCCACCAACATCGTCATGTACTTTCAGGAAGGCTCGCCCAAGAGCCGGCGCGATCCGGATGTCTTGGTTGCCAAAGGCGTCGGCAAACACAAGCGGCGCTCGTTTCGGTTTTGGGAAGAGAAACGCATCCCCAATGTGTTGTTCGAAATGGCGTCGAAGAAAACCTGGCGCAATGATGTCGGTGAGAAGCGGTGGCTTTATGCCCGGCTGGGCATCAAGGATTATTTCATTTTTGATCCGGAGGCGAAATACCTCGAACCGACGCTCCAAGGGTTTCGCCTCGTCAACGGCAGATCTGTTCGCAT
>JAKEFD010000448.1 GCA_022616245.1 Gemmataceae bacterium | reverse complement strand
CAAATTGCAAATTGCAAATTGCAAATTGACACAGCGAAACGGATTTTCGAGGAGGTGCGTTCCCAACGGAAACGGGAGTTTGGGAACCAGCCAAACACTCTGTGACTTTGTAGCGACGTTTTCCAATTTGAAATTTGCAATTTGCAGTTTTCAATTTGAAATGATGCCTTTTTGAAATGATACCATTAAGACGCGGGCTCCAGTGTCACGCCCAAGGGTCCCAGCTTGCGGCCATCCTGGCGCATTTCGTGAAAGCTGGTGATCTGCTCGATCTTCAATTCCGCGACTTCCTTCGGGCCGGTCCAGACCACGCAACGGCCCTTGGAGTGCGCTTCGAAGGTGAGCTTGTACGCCGTTTGCTCGTTGACTGCGAGCGCTTTTTGCAGCACTTCCATGACAAACTCGAACGAGTGGTGATCGTCGTTTTCAAGGACGACGTGGTAGGGCGGCAGGCGGCGCGTGCGCGTGTCGTCTTGGGTGCGCGGCTTGGTGGTAACAATGGTTTCGGGAAGGTCGGGCACGCTCATGGCGAAGCCTCCCAGGCAGTTGCTCCAATCAGCATAATCTACTCAGGAAGGATCGCAAGTGGAGTGCCGTTTCCTTTTCACTCAGCACTTCCGGTCTTCTCAATCGCAAATGGCTATCCAACCAATACTTGCGTCATTATTCTGTGATCATTCAAGGCATGGTTCAAATGGAGGTAACAAAGGAGAGCGGGACGTGGCGGCGGAGGTAGCGAACTGCACAGAAACGAGGCTTCTGGCCGTAACTCCTTGGGCGACAACGACTCGCATTTCTGTGCAATCTGTGTGCAAATCGGTGACACCCCCCTCTCACTACGCTCGCCTGACTGTCACCTCAAGCCGCCCGGTTTTGAACCATGCCTCATTCAAGCGAGGAATCGGACGCTCCCGAATCAGTGACGCTCCGGCAGTCCTTGTTCGGTCGCCGGGCCGCGCGCCGCTTCCATTTATTGCGATCGCACGAGTCCTCTTTGACGACGTAAAGCGGGCGTTGCTTTACCTCCTCGAAAATGCGGCCGACGTATTCACCCAGTATCCCGAGCGCGCACAGGATCGCGCCACCCAGGAAGCACATGAGAATGGCGACATACATCCAAGCCGTGAAGCCCGGACCTAAAAGCGCCCACACGGCATGACCCACGCCGGCGCACAAGGCGGCGATGCCCAGAAAAGAGGCGGCGCGCAAAGGCGCCAGCGAAAAGGAGAACAGACCGTCGCCGGCCAGGCGCAGCATTTTGCGCATGGTGTACTTGCTGCGGCCGGCCCGGCGCGGATCGGAGTGAAAGTGCACCTGTGCGGTCGGAAAACCAAGCCACTGCACTTGACCGCGCAGGAAGAGATGCTTTTCGCGCATACGCAAGAGGGCGTCCAGCGCCGCGCGGGACAGCAAGCGAAAATCCGAAGCGGCCCGCAAATCCGCGTCGCTTACATAACGCAGCGCCTTGTAAAACCAGCGCGAGCTCAGCCGTTTGAGAAAGCTCACGCGTTCGTCGTCGGCGCGAATCGTCTGGACCACGTCGTACCCATGTTGCCATCGTTCCAAAAGTGTGGGAATCACCCGCGGCGGATGCTGCAGGTCGGCATCCATGGAAATGACCACGTCGCCCTCCGCCCGATCAAGTCCAGCGCACAGGGCGGCTTGATGCCCGAAATTGCGACTGAGCGCGACGTAGCGCACGCGCGCGTCGCCGGCCGCGAGCTGCCGCAGCGTCACGAGGGTGCGGTCGCGCGAGCCGTCGTCGACATAGAGAATCTCCACGCGGTGGTCGCCAACCACTTCTTCCAACGCAGCGCTGAGCTCCCGGTGAAAATGGGGCAACACTTCTTGCTCCTCATAAACCGGGCACACAATGCTCAGAAGAGGTTTCGGCGAATCTATTCTCTCATGCATACGACGCCCTCATGCCGCCTGAGCGAATACGGCCCGGCTTTGCACATTGCCGTTTTTCGTTTGCCGCACCGCATGAATCATGCCTTCGCACAGGAACAACAATGCCGCCAAGGGTTGGAGAAGATAAAACCAGTTGCGCCCGCCGCGAAACCACGCGGATGCGAAGGTCAACAGTAATACGCCCAATACGCCGAAGAGGAGCCAGCGTCTCCACTTGGGCCGTTCGTTGGCGTCGGCAAGTGCGCTAGCAAGGGCCGGCCCCAACACGATAAATGTGCACGACTCCGTCGCGGGGCCGAAGACGGCAATCCAGCCGCAGCCCAGCGCCACGAGTGTGGTGAGCAAGTGCTGTCGTGGCCAGCGCCACAGCCAACGGCCGGCCAGGCACAGGGCAGCAATCATTGCCGCGCTGCCAAGCTGCAAGCACAATTGCACGCTGTCGGACAACGGTAGGCCGGCCCAGCGCGCCAACAACTTGATGTCGCGATACCCCTCGTGTAAGGGTAAATGCGAGCGATCGTAATCCGACGACAACAGAAACACCCAATTCTCATACTGACGCCACACGTAGTCCGGCTGTTGCAGGGCGAACGGCAGCGCGACGCCAACGCCCAATGCGAAGGTCAATCGCCACAGGAGCTGCCGCGGATAGATCGCAGCGAGCAAGAGTCCGATCGCTAGTGGATAAAGCTTGAGGAAGAACCCGCCGGCCACGCACAGCGCAGCCAGATTCCAGCGTTCGAAGCGTGCGGCAGCCACCGCGCCCAGCATCAACGCCGTCATGAGCACGTTGGCCTGACCGTTGTTCATGCTCGGCAGGGACATCGGCAAAAGCACGAGCCAAAGCGTCGCCCACGAGAGCGCGGTCCAACGATCCCCTCCCGGCACGACAAAGCGCACAAACAAGTAGAAAGCAGCGGCCAGCGCTGCAAAGCTCAACACGCGCCAGACGACGCCTCCCAGATTGTCAGGAATGAATCCAAACGGCACGAACAACGCCGAAGCCAGCGGCGCGTAGCGATAACGTGCTATCATGACAACTTCGCCGTCCGGGGCGATGCGCTCCAGTTCGTAGGGATCGCCGCCGGCCAGCCACTCCCGCCCCGCCATGGCGTACGCGGTGTACACGGTCTGCCGATCGGGCATCAGATACGCGCGCACGAGGATCACGGCGCTGCAGACGATCCACGCCGCCGCCGCCCAGCGCACGTATGGTTTTGGTACCGGCAAACTCGCCTCACGATCCGACATGTTGCCATCTTTCTTTCTTCTCTGCGCTCCTCCGCACCTCTGCGGTTTTGTTTTCTTCGATTAGTTCTGAAGGCGACACGATTTCGAAGCCCGCCGCCTGCACCGCCTTCAAGAACGTAGAACGGCGCAGCAAGCCGAACTCGTCCACGCGGCGTTGCAGCAAACCATCGCCCGGCCGGCAATCTCTTCCCAGCAGCGTGCTATCTTCCCTTCCTGGGTGACACGCCATCTCTACGATTTCGCCGGGCATTCGCAGCAGCCATTCATCGAAGAAGTAATGATTCTTCACACAGGGCGGATCGGAAATGCCGAGCAGCCAGTCGTTGCCGGGAAAGCCGCGGGCCTTTTGCCTGCGCGCTGCGCGCCTGCCAAAGTGGTTCAAGAACGCGCGTTTCGCGCGGGCGCCGGGGATTCGCCAGAGCATGGACCACGGTTCGCGCACGCGGCGCACGTACGGCGCCGGTCGCAATCGCGCGAGAGTATTCAACAGCGCGTCGCGCACCGGCTCGAACAAACCGACATGCTGGTGCGCGTTGACGTGCGTGGGTGGACTGCCGGCCAGATCGAAGAAGCGGTCGAGTTGTGCGCTCAGTTCCGCGGCGACTTCCTCTTTGCGGATGCGCCCCAAGAACAACCGGCGCAGGAACGAGTCGATGGGCCGGAATCTGCCGTCGCCCCGCACCAGGCTCGGTACCCGTTCGGCAGACAGCACCGGAGCGTCGAGCGTCAGGTTCGGGTGCCAGCCTAAATCGATCGGCCTGCCAGCGCGGCGCCAAGCGGCCGCCGCGTCGCGCGCGTACAGCGAATTGGCGATCAGCACGGTTCCCGAGAGCACTCCGGTTCGAGCCAGCTCGAGGATTCCCTGGGTTGTGGCGGGACCAATGCCGAAATCGTCGGCGATAATCAACAGTTTGCGCTTGCGTCTGGCATCCATGCT
>JAKEFD010000447.1 GCA_022616245.1 Gemmataceae bacterium | reverse complement strand
CCTCAAGCTGCATGTTCGGGAAATGGCGTTGGATGCGGTTGTCGCTGCTCATGGCTTTCCTCCTTCTGACATAGTTCATGGGTTTTCAATTCAACCGCCGAGACGCAGAGTAGCGCAGAGAAAACAAAGAAAGCTGAGCAGCTGTCAGCGCATTCTTTTTCGCCTTTCTCTGCGATTCTCTGCGCCTCAGCGGTTATTCTGATTCGCCCGGATGGAAATCACCGTGCCGTTCGGCAACTGGATGGTGGTGGTCGTGGTCGATTCGATGACGTATTCTTCGCCCGGCCACATGAAGCGGTAATCGGGGCGGACGAGGAAGGTGCCGTTTAAGGGAGGGCGGATGCCGCCGCCGCGCCGGGGCACGCCATTGACCAGCACCAGGCCGCACGCGTGGCCGCGCAGCATGAAATGGCCGCGGCTGACATATAAGTTCCACTGGTTATCGGACCGGAGGATCGATTCGCCGTCGCGCGAATAGATCGGTGTCGGCGCAAAGGCGGGGTCGAGGTATTCGATTTCGCCGCCGTGCTGCCGGCCGATGACGATGTGTTGATTTTCGGGGATGGCGACGGCGGTGTCGCCGTTGGCTTCCGTCCAGGTGGTTGCAGTAGACCAGACGCAGAGCTCCGGTCCGGATTCAACGGTGAGGCTGCCGGAGGAAACAGCGCCGTCGAAACCGTAGTCGAATTCCCGAATTCTTGCGAATTCGGCTACGGGGCGTTTTTCCCCCACGCGGAGCGTGGGGTCCACGTTGACTGGATCGTGCCGCGGCGTTGGATGGAGCGTGCGCGCGGACTCCGGGCCGTTGCTGGGTTCGGCCATAAGTCTTCCCCTCCGTGCTCTTCTCTGTTCACGGCGCGTTGGCGATCACGGGTAAGTGTGGGAACACTCAAGCCGTAGCTTGGAATTGAGGCTGGAGCAAATGGAAGTGAGGAATTTGTGGGATTCTCAGAATGCGGCCACAGGCAGAGCGGGACATCAGTTCGCGCGAGTTCGACGCCCGTGCAAGAATCCCATAGCGACAAGTCGCACGCGCCCCAAAAAAAGAAAGCGGCGGAATAGCGCCGCACTCCAAAAGGCCCAAAGCGGCAAGTCGCCGTACGCCGAAAAAAAATAGGGGTGGGAGGCAAGCCGCCAAGACTTGCCCAGGCCCACCCCTAATGGGAAGGAGACGCATTTACCGGGTCGATTTGCCTTCGATGCGCAAACTCGCCCCGGAGCTGACTTGCAGCAGGTGGTTCACCTTGTCGCGGTACTGTGCGGGCACCGCGTTCACGTTTTCGTACTTGTTCGTTACCTGGCCGTCCTGGATGTGGATGCTATCCGGAACGGCTTTGCCGCCCGCGACCTTGCCGACGAGCGTGATGATCAAGCTGCCTTCTTGGTAGCGGGTGTTGAAGCGGTCGCCGTCGCGAAAGCTGGTGGTCATGACAGTGTGGGCGCCGCCGCCGAGCGCAAATGCGCCGCCGATGCCCGGCACGTTGGGAACGGCCGGGACCGACAGCGCTTGACCGCCCAAGGGATTGAACGGAACGGTTCGCATGCGGGCCGCTGCCTCGGGCACCTTCAAGCCGCGAATCGTCTCTTCCTTGCCGCGGCGCAGCACCCAGGCATCCACCGTGCTGCCGGCCTTGATGCCCTCGAGAGCCTTGGTGAACTTGCCGACATCGTCCGCGACCAGGACGTCGCCGACCTTCATCAGGATGTCATTGGCCTTGAGTCCCGCTTTGGCCGCGGCGGAGTCTGGTGTCACTTCAGTTATCACCAGACCTTGCCCCTTGGGCAAATTGAGCTGATCCGCGAGAATCGCGCTGGGCTTGGAAAGCTGCAGGCCCAGGCGCGGCTGTTGCGGCCACACGAAGGTCCAGGCTTCTCCCGGCTTGGAAGGAGCGACCACGGCTTGCGGCGTCTTGGGCGGAACCGGAACCATGTGCCGCCATTGTTTCAGCTGCTTCAGATGCTCCAACGCCTTGCGAACGTGTTCCATTTCCTGGGCGCTCAGGTGCTTTTCGAGCTTCTCAATGGCCTTCTGTATCGCGTCCACGTCCACCTTTTGCTCCGCGACGTTGCGCAATTGAAACTCCAATTCCACGTCGAAGTTCGGGACGACGTTCTGGCCGGCAGCGCGAGTTTTCGGCGTGGCCTGCACGCGCACGCCTTGCTGCGGTTGAGTCGTTCCTTGAATGACGATGACCTCTTTTTGCTGCGCCGAAGCTGGTGTCGCCTGAACCCGGACGGCCGTCGGCTGGGCAGTTCCCTGCAATACGATGACCTTCTTGCCTTGCACCGCTTGTCCAGGCTGCACTTGAATCACTTCGCGGACTTCCTGGCCCGACGTCGCCGGCAGCACTTGAATGACATCCTGGCCGTCTTGGCCTGCTGCCTTCTTGATAATGATGATCCGGTCGTCTGCATTCGCGGTCAAACTGACGCCGGCGATGACGACGGCCAGCGCCAACAATCCCAGGCCGATGGTCGCCACCCAGCCGCGCGGGCAGCGCTTCTCGACCGACATGCCATTGCTGAGCAACATAGTAACCCTCCTATAAAGATCGGATTGATGTCCGGAGACACCAGACGCCGCCAAGGGAATGGCCGGCGCCGGCGCCCAACTCAAAAGAAACTCGGCGTATTCGTCGGCGGGCCGGTCCTGGGCGGCGGCGGCGTCCGCGACAAATTCCTGACACAAGCGCACCTGGCGGCGCACTTGCCAAAACCACGGCAGATAGAAAAACATCGCCTGCCCTAGCGCGAACAACAATGCGCTCCAGGCGTCGCGCCGTTCCAGATGCGCCCATTCGTGGGCGAACACCCAGCGCAATTGACTGGTCCGACTCGGACTGCACAACGATGCCGGCAACAGGATCGTCGGGCGAAACAGGCCAAAACTGACGGGCACGCGCAACCGATCGGTCACGAGCACGCGCGGCGTCCTGTGGCCGCTCAACAGCTGCCTTAGCATCAAGCGGATGGATGGTGGAGCAGGGCACGATGCGTTGATGATGCGCCAAAGCGCCGCCAGACCAAGCAGCCAACGCAGTAGAAACAGGCTGGCGCCCAATGCGAACAGCCCCATGACAATGAACACAAGCCAGGCGGCCAGCAAGTGCCATGGAAACTCGGCAACAATCGGAGCCGCGATTTCGTCCGCGGGCAGCGGCAATTCCTCGGGTCCCGCGTCGAGGGCGATGTCCGCAGGTGCGAAAGGCAACTCGAACGGCATGTCCACGATCATGCCTTGGAAAGCCAACGGCTCTTCCAAAAGAGGCTTGGATTCAGCCGCCGATGCCTCCGGCTCGCCTACCCAGGGCGGCGTCCACCAGGCGGGGCCCAGCGCAAGGACCGCCATCACGAGCGCGGCGACCACGCCCAGCTCGCCGAGCCGTTGGCGGCGCGCGGGCTGCCTTGTCCAGCGCATGAGCAGCAAAGTGATCAACAAGAGAGCGGCCCCGCCTACCGCGGTGTGGGCCAGCCAGAGCGCGAGCGATTGCGGCAACGGTCCCATGGTTTACCTCCCCTCTCGCTTGGTGCGGCGTTTGCGCGCGTCGGTGATCATCGATTGCAGACGGTCCAGCTCGTGCGCGGAGATTTTTTCGCTGCGCAACAGGCTTTGCACCAGCTCGTCCGCGGCCCCATCGAAAACGCGATCCAGAAAGCGGGCCGCGCTTTCGTCCCGGCTATAGACCGGCGTGTACACAAAGGTGCGGCCTTCCGCGTGGTGCTTTGCCAGCCCTTTGTCCTCCATGATGCGCAACAGCGTCTGCACCGTGTTGTAGGCCAGCTCCTTGTCCACACTCAAGTGGCGGAACACGGTGCGCACGCTGCACGGGCCGTGTTCCCAGAGCACTTTGAGGATTTCCATCTCCCGCGCGGTGGGTGTCGGCATATCAATCACGGTATCTCCTACTTGTAGTCGCAAGCTTTAGCTTGCGGATCTTCCGCTGCGGCTACGAATTGCGATTGCGACAAACCTAAATCCTTAGTCCTAATCTTTTAGGTATTAGACAATCGACGGAAAAGAATGTCAAGGGGCATTCGCGGAAAATTCGGCAAAGTTGGGCCAACCGCTAGGGCCTAGCGCGCACGGGCAGCAAGTTCAAGAACGAACAGGAAGAATGATTGCTAACGGCGGCAGGGGGCAAATAGAGTGAAAAGACGGATTCGTGTGCAAAGTTGGCCACACAACTCCCCTCTCCCTCAGGGAGAGGGGTTGGGGGTGAGGGGGCCGCTCATGCATTGGCTCGACACGATCATACTGGTTCTGTTGGCGCTCGGAGCCGTCCTGGGCTTCTGGAGCGGCTTCCTCTGGCAAATCGCGCGCGTCCTGAGTTTGGTCCTGGCGCTCGTCGTCACCATACTCTTTCATGTACCCGCAACGCGCTATCTCCAGGAGCATGTGCTCCGCGGCGCCGATGAGCGCGTCGTCGAGGTCGCGGCGTACATTGCGCTCTTCGTGCTCGTCTACCTGGTGTTGTTCTTCGCGACCCGGCTTGCTCACACCGGCATTCGCGCCACCGAGCTCCAGATATTCGACCGGCTCCTGGGCTGCATGCTTGGTTTCTCCAAAATGGCTCTCGTCATCGGCGGCGTCTGTCTGGCCGCGGCGAATTACCCGCACGAAACGACCAAGGACTTGCTGGGTAAGTCGTCGCTCGCGCCGCTGTTCGCCCACGGCATGGAACACGTGCTTGTCGTCATCCCCGAAGACCAAAAGGAAAACCTGCGCGCGACGCTGCTCGGCTTGCGCGACCTGTTGGCGCGGCCGGACAAAGAAGAAACGTAGCGGCATTCGCCGCCTCTGGACACCGAAAGCGCATTTTTCCCTAGTGTCAACAACGCCAACCCGAAGCATGGATGGAATTGAGTTGACCGTTGTGGAGCGATACAATGGCGATGTTGCAGCGACCCAACGCCGTCGGCCTGACCCTGTGCCGCTTGGTGCTTGTCGAAGAGCACACGCGCAACGTCACGCTCGTCAGCGCCTTTCAGCGGCTGGAGTTCGACCTCTTTCCCGCCACAGCTGAGCCGTTCTCTGTGTACACGGTTCTCACCGATGGCCTGGGGGACATTGCACTGAATTTGGTGGTGTCGCGCTGTGACACGCTGGACGAAATCTATGTGCGCTCGCTCCAGGTGAACGTAAAGAATCCTCGGAGTCAGTTACGCCTTTGGTGGCGTGTTCGTTCATGCGTCTTCCCCGTTCCCGGCGATTACGAGTTCAACCTCAAGACCGACGGAGAATCGATTACCCAGAACGTCCTTCACGTTCTCCAAACTGGAGACAGCCATGCCTGACAAGAAAGCCGATGCAGCCAACGGCGGCTACTTTACTAGCGAAGGCTGCGACGTGCTCGAGATCCGCGAAGAAGACACAAAACCCGGCCCCGGACTGAGCGAAAAAGACAAACAGCGCCTACGCGAAAAATACGGTGGCAAGATGCCGCCGCCGTCCGATCCATCCGAGCCGGACATCCTCGAAATCCGCGAGGAAGACACCCAGCCCGGCAAGCACAGCGAGCGCATGGAAGAGAAGTAGGCCGAATGCTGCCGCCAAACGGGCCGGTGAAGGATACTCTTTTATGACTCGAATGATCTTTAGCGCTCGTGTCGGCGACGACGGCGTCCTGCGCGTCACGGTCCCGGTTGGGATCCAAGACGCGGACCAGGAAGTTCAGGTCACTGTCGAGCCAGTGGCGAAGAAAACCATGACCCAAAAGGAGTGGGAGGCCTGGGTGCAGTCTATGGCCGGCAGCATCACGGACCCGAGCTTTCGCCGACACGAACAAGGTGAATATGAGGAGCGCAAGGCATGACACGAATCACACTGAGTGCCCGCGTGGGAGCCGATGGCGTGTTGCACGTGCCCTTGGGGACGGCCGAAGCCAACCAGGACGTGCGCGTGACGATCGAACCGGCTGGCGGACCGGCGAAGTCGCGCCAAGAATACTTGGATTTCATTGATGCGACAGCCGGCGCCTGGCAAGGCGATTTCGAGCGCCCGGAACAGGGAGAATATGAGGTCCGAGATCCCCTGTAATGAAATTCCTCCTGGACGCCAACGCGTGGATCGGCCATATGCGGCAGACCGGTCCCTGGGTCACGCATCGGTTGCGCCTGCATGCTGCTTCGGACATCGTTCTCTGCTCGGTCGTGGTCGCCGAACTTCTCTTTGGTGTGGAACGAAGCGGGCCTGCGCAGCGGGCGGCAAATCTGAGTTTGGTCACCGGTTTGCGCCAGCAATATGTGTCCCTACCGTTCGACGACGCCGCGGCCGAGGAGTCCGGACGTGTGCGGGCTGACCTGGCGGCCAAAGGAACGCCCATCGGCCCCAACGACCTCATGATCGCGGCCATCGCCCTCGCCAATAACCTGACGCTGGTCACGCATAACACGCGCGAGTTTAGCCGCGTTCCGGGACTCATTCTGGAAGACTGGCAAATACCGTAAACCGGATGGAGTGCCCAAGCCCGCGCTGGGTGCGCCTCTCGTTGTAGGACGGGTCTCCAGGCCCGTCCCGCTTCCAGGACAGCGGCCACGGCATCGACGACGACGCCCTGCCGCGCATTCTCGAGCCCTTCTTTTCCACCAAAGAACGCGGCAGCGGCCTGGGCCGCGTCGTCGTCAAACAAATCGTCGAAGGCTTCGGCGGCAGAATTCATGTCTACAGCAAGTTGAACGAAGGCACGCGCATGGAGGTGTGGCTGTTGGAGGCACGCAGCTAACGGCGGCCGCCACGCGATGTATTGACAATACTGTGATCTCTGATAAATTTATTGCAATTAATTACGCTGAGGCCGGAAGCGGTTATGATTGCAGAACCGGGCGACAAGGTTCGGCTCAAGCTCGCCAAGCTCACTGGAACACGCGCCGTCATTGAGGCTGTGCACGACGGCGTTCTCGTCATTCGCCTCGAAGAATCGGGCGCGAGAATGCGCGTCGACGCGGACGACGTGACTAATTTGAGTTTGGCAGCACGGAAAGCGTGGGTTAGTGTGCCTGATCGACGCGTGGGCCGACCGAAGGGCCTCCGCTTTTGCGACCGGGTCTCGGTCACGCTTCGCATCGACCGCGACCTGTGGGAGGACTTTCAGGCGAAGGAAACGCTTGGCCTCATCGAGGATCGCACGGCTCTGATAAATGAGTTGTTGCGCGCGAAGCTGGCGCGCCTCGCCGCGAAAGAGAGTTGAGCGGCATGCCCAAGAAGCTGACTCAGGAACAACGCAGCGAAGTCCTGCGAATGCTCGCGCGTGGAGAGGATCGCGACACCATCGCGGCCGCGCTCGGCATCACCCCCGGCCAGGTCTCCGCAGTCAGCGCCCACGTGAAGATGGGGACGTACGAACTGCCGACCAAATCCGCGTCGCCGCCGGATACAGTAAGCGCAGTGGATGCGGAGAAGACGACAAACCTCCTCAAACAGCTGCGCGACCTTGAAGGCACGCCGGCGCGGCATTCGCAATTCGCACCGATTCTGCTCGGTCCGGACGCCGAAACCGGCGACCTCGTTTACTGGAACCCCGACCCGGATTCCGGCGCGGCCAACCCGCACGTCTTGGTCCTCGGCGAGAGCGGCTTCGGCAAGACCTACACGATTTGTTGCCTGCTCGCGGAGTTAGCCCAACAGCGCGTCACTTCAGTGGTTTTTGATTACGGGCAAGGCTTCGCCGTAGGAAGCGCGCCGCCCGAATTCGTTGAAGCGACCGATCCCCTGGAATTGCTGGCGAGTAAGGATGGGATCGACATCAATCCGCTGCAGATCTTTCCTGCTGATCTACTTGGACCGGTGAACGTCGCGCAGCGCGTGGCCGACACGTTCCAGCGTGTCTATCCGCGCATCGGCGTGCAGCAGCATGCGGTCTTACGCCATGCCGTCCTGGACGTCATGGCCGACGCCGGAATCATCGGAGAGAAACCGCAAACCTGGACGAGCGACCTGCCTCTATTCGGGAACGTCCAGCGCAAACTCATGGACTACGCGAACGACGCACTCAACCCACAGAGTCGCCATGCCTTCAGTGTGGCCTCTCACATCTCGACACTGTTTGTCTTCAACACCTTTCGGCCTACGGGGCGGAAGTTGGCTTGGCCCGACCTCTTTGATGCGGAGAGCAGCGTGTGCATCATCCAACTCAAGGGGTTGGAGCACTCGTTAGAAGGGGCGGTCACCGAGTTCCTCCTATGGAACTTGATTGGCTACTCGAATCCCTCGGGCCGTCGATGCTGCGATGCTTTGTGGTCTTGGACGAGGCGCACAAGCTCTCATTCGACCGTGGATCTCCTGTAGAGAAACTGCTCCGTGAAGGACGCAAGTTCGGTCTCGGTCTTGTTTTAGCGTCCCAGCAACCGGATGACTTCAGTCCTGTGGCGTTCGCGAACACTGCGACGAAAGTTGTTTTCCAGGTTGGGGACGAGCGCAGTACGATTTCCAGGCAGTTGCATCGCAAGATCAAAAACGCGCATTCGTTTGGAGAGATTTATCAGCTGATCACGAAGTTGCCCCGAGGCTGCGCCTATGTCGTAACTGAAAATGTCGGTCGTGTCGTTTGCATCGCCAGTTTTGCGCATCCGGGCCAACTCTGGGATTCCTAACCGCTCCGTGCGAAAGCTCACTCATGGTATGGGAGGAGTGACAAGTGCCCTGGGAAAACATCGCAACCGAAACCACTATCGATGACTTTGGTGCGTACCTGCTAGCGAACCTCGCGCGGGGAATCTACAACTACGAGGCTGTGCTGCGCGAGTACGTGCAAAACGCCGGAGATGCTTACCTCGACCTTCCCCGAATGCCAAAGAAGCCCCTTATCACGATCAGGACTGTTGGCGACGACACTGTGACTATACAGGACAACGAGATCGGAATGGACCTCGATGATCTAAAGGAATGTAAAAAGATTGGCGTCTCTAGTAAGGGCCGGCGCAGGGGACGGGCTGGCTTCCGTGGCATTGGCATTTGGGCAGGATTTCAGGCGTGCAACCGCTTGGAGATCGAGACCACAAAACGGGGGTCGGTCTACCGGTACGTCCTCCAAATTGATTTCGAGGACATCCTTCAGCATGTACACGACAATATTAACTTGAAAAAACTCCTTGATGGCCGTGTGAGAATTCAGCGCGACTCAGAGAGAGTGGAAAAAGACGAGAGCTACACGCTAGTCAAGCTGATCGGCCTCCAAGGCGACTATCTGAAGCTGCTCAACGAGCAGGACCTGCTCCGTATCGCGAGCCAGATTCTGCCGTGCAAGCTCGACCCCGCATTCGAGCACTACGCCGCGCTGTCGGCGATTCTGCAAGACATTGAAGGCTATCAGGAGTATCTGATCAAAGTCAATAACTCTGATGCATATAAGCAGTTTCCGACTGGTCTACAGCCGCCAGAACTGAAGATCCTCGAAAACGATGGAGTCGAATACGCACGAGCATGGCGGTGCACAGGGAACGAATCAATCGTTCCCCAGGGCTTTCAGTACCGCAATTTTCGCTTGCGAGTCCTCAATTTTGCCGTCGGGCGATTTGGGATTTACGACGACGAAGACGGATCTAGCTTCGAAGACACTCGAAAACTGAAGAGCCGGGCGCACCTAAACTGGCACGTCGGAGAAATCCACATCACCCACCCAGACGTCCGCCCTGACACGCCGCGCAGCAGTCTGGAGTTTGACACTCCTGCTCGCCGAGCGATTGAACTCATCCGTTCATTCTACGAGGACTGCATCGTCGCCAGCCGCGCTAGGAATGGTTTCGTCCACGGTCAACAGCTATTGGAGGAGGTCGAAGCCGCCCTAGGTAATCCCTCAATCCTAACCCCAGAGAATGTCGCCACGTTGTTGCAGCGGCTGAAAGCGCAGAATGAACTGGTCGAAGAGCGCCAAACCCGCGACCGGGTCAAGTTGCGACTACGCCAAATGCTTGGCACACGGGCCCTGACTAACCGCAGGCAGGCGGCTATCGAACAGCTGGAGGCGATTGCCCCAACCGTTCCCAACCAGGAGACTGCCCAATCGACTGGGTCTGGTCGCGGAGCAGATGGCGGGCGTTCCAGGGACACAGGCGCAAGCCGCGGTGGAACGACTCCGGGGACACGGCCCTCCGCAGGTGCGGCCGACTCGGCCGCGGCAACGGCTACGGTCGCCGGAGTAGATCCTGAAGTGCTCCTTTCCGAAACGATTTCTGCGGTGGAGGAAGTCATTGGCGAGGACGACGACTTATGTCGCGAAGTGTGCGATGCCGTTCAGAATGTGTTCTTGCAACACGGTCTGATTAATGCCTAAGAACCCATTTCCTGATAGCATGCCAAAACGTGATTGCGCCGGCGCGACGCGCGCCGGATCGCCCGGTTGCGGGAAATCGCGCGCGGCAAAATGGAAGGCTGCACGAACGAGGAGATTGCCGCCCGCCACAGTTTGGCGCTGCGCACCGTTGAGCGCAAGTTGGCGCTGATTCGACGTGTTTGGGCAAACATATAATCGGATTGTTCCCCGCGAGGACTAGCATGCGCCTTTGTCCGTTAATCCTCATCGTATTCCTTCCCCATGTTG
Source organism: Gemmataceae bacterium (assembly GCA_022616245.1). Taxonomy (GTDB): domain Bacteria; phylum Planctomycetota; class Planctomycetia; order Gemmatales; family Gemmataceae; genus JAKEFD01. The sequence continues at coordinate 7,171 of JAKEFD010000447.1, read as the reverse complement.
CGAGCGCACAGAGTAAGCTCGAATGGAAGTTTGAGCCGGGCGATGTTTTCTTCACCGAGCGCGTCTACGCGCAAAAGCAAGTCATCGAGGTCAAGAACAAGCAGTTCAAGCAGGAAAGCAGCAACACCTGGATCACGCGCGTTACCGTGAAAGAAAAAGTGGTCCAGGGGCACGTCTTGGAATTCAAAATCGAATCGGTGACCTACAAGACGAGCGGGCCGGCCGTCGCGGGCGGCTTTGACGATAAGATGGCCGCCAAGATGAAAGGGGCCGTGTTTAGCGCCGTGGTCACGCCGGCGGGACGCATCGCCAAGTTCCACGGCTACGATGAGTTTTTACAAAGGCTGTCCGAAAAGAACGCCGAGGTCGAAAAAGTGCTCAAAGTGTTGCTGTCCGAGGAGACCATCAAGGAAGGATTGGAGGAGACGCTCGGTTTTCTGCCGGAGAAACCAGTCGCCAGGAACGACAGATGGAAGCGCGAGTCCGTCGAGCAGGCGCCGCCCTTCGGCTCGTTCAAAACGGTCTTCGAATACGTCTTGGAGGACGAGAAGGACGGCGCACACATGATCGCTTGCGCGATCAAGATGACATACGCCAAGCCCGCGGCGGATCACGAACTATTTCGTGTGGTGAAAGGCGGACTCAGTGCCGAGGACGGCAAGGCGCAGTACGTGTTCGACAACGATAAGGGCCGGCTCGTGCGCGGCGAGAAATCCATTCACCTCAAAGGCGACATCCTCCTCGAAGCCATGGGAAATGAGACGCCGATGGTGTTCACGAGTGAGAATACCCTCAAGATTCGCGTATTCGAAAAGGAAGAAAAGTAATGAGACATGCCTTGGGCATTGCCATAGTCGTTTTGTCCCTTACGACTGTCCGCGCCGATGACTGGCCCGACTTCCTCGGCCCCAAGCGCAACGGCATCTCGAGCGAGAAGAACCTGAATTGGAGCTGGCAAACCAAGCCGCCGAAAGAGCTCTGGCGCATGCCACTCGGCAGCGGCTATGGCTCCTTGACCATCGTCGGCGAGCGCGTCTACACCCTGGCCAAGCGCGGCGAACGCGACGGCGTCGTATGCCTGGGCGCGGACCAAGGCGACGAGATCTGGGCAGTCGATGCCGCCCCGACGTACATTGATTTCCAGCGCCAGGGCGCCGGCCCGCGTGCCACACCTGTTTTCCACGCCGGCAAACTCTATTGTCAGTTCGGCGGCGGTGAACTTGTATGTTTAACGGAGAATGGCAAACTCGTTTGGCAGAAAAACATCTTCAAGGAGACCGGCGCGATTGCCCCAAGCGGCAAGTATTACTGGGGCGTCTCCTTTACGCCGCTCGTTCATGGCGACGCAGTCATCGTCCAGCCGGGCGGCGACAAGAACAACGCCGTCGCCGCTTTTCACAAGGACGACGGGAAGCTCTTATGGATGCTCGGCAACGACACCTTGGGTTACGCCTCACCCATGCTTTTCGACATTCACGGCCACAAACAACTCGTTGTCCCGACCGGAAGCTCCGTTCTCGGCATCGACCCTGTCAAGCCGAGCATCCTGTGGCGCTTTCCGTTCGGCAACCAGTTCAACGCCACCTGCTCCAATCCCGTTTGGGCGAATAACCTGCTCTTTGTTTCGGCGGCATACGGCGGCGGCGCGGCGGCATTGCAAGTTGAGTCGGCCAGCGCCGAATGGAAGGTCAACATCAAGTGGAAAAACATCAAGGCTTTGCAGAGTCTGTACGCCACCAGCATCGAAAAGGACGGCAAGATCTACGGCATCAGCGGCGACCTGGGTGCGATCTTCTTGCGCTGTCTCGATCTACAGACCGGCAAAATCCACTGGGAAGAGCGCTTGCAATCACGCAGCACGCTCTTGGCGGCCGACGGGCATTTGCTCGTCCTGGATCAAGACGGTAACCTGAGCGCCGTGGAGTGGACCCCGAAGGCGTACCGCGTCAAGGGCGAGCTACCCAACGTGCTGACGAGAAAATCGTGGGCCGTGCCTGCGCTGGCGAACGGGCGACTGTACCTGCGGGACGAACGGCAAGTAGTCTGCTTGGATCTGCGATAGCACATGTTGTCCACGAAACAACACGAAGCGCACGAAAACTTTTTCGTGCGCTTTCGTGTTGTTTCGTGGATAACTTGCTTAATGTACCGGCTTCACTTCTTCCTTCGGAATCCGCATCGCGTAGAACGAACGCCAAACAAAAACCAGCGCGACGGCGAGCAAGATCACGCCCGCCACCGCGGTGACCGCGCCTTGGCCGACTCTTGACATTTCGACGGCAATCTCGACTGCCAACAGCCCAAACAGCGTCGAAAACTTGATGATCGGGTTGAGCGCCACCGAAGTGGTGTCCTTGAACGGATCGCCGACCGTGTCGCCGACTACGGTAGCCGCGTGCAGCGGCGTGTTCTTCTCTTTGAGATCGACCTCGACCAGTTTCTTGGCGTTGTCCCAGGCGCCGCCGGCGTTGGCCATGTAGATCGCCTGGAAAAGACCGAAGACCGCGATGGAAATGAGGTAAGCGACAAAGAAATTCGGGTTAAAGAAGGCAAAGGCGAGCGTGATGGTCATGAGCGCGATGAAGATGTTCCACATGCCGCTCTGGGCGTATTCGGTACAAATTCGCACCACGGTTTTCGAGTCCTCGATGTCCGCCGCCTGCTTGTCGAGATTCATGTTTTTCTTGATGTATTCGACCGCCCGGTATGCACCCGTAGTCACCGCCTGCATCGAAGCGCCGGAGAACCAGAAGATCACCGCGCCGCCGCAGATGAAGCCCAGGAGCACGGGGGCATCGGTGAGACTAAGCTGCAATAGGTCCGCCTTTTCCAGCAGCAGGATAATCGAGAAGATCATCGTCGTGGCGCCGACAACCGCAGTGCCGATAAGCACCGGCTTGGCTGTGGCCTTGAAGGTGTTGCCTGCCGAGTCGTTCGACTCCAGATAATGCTTGCCGCGTTCGAAGTCCGGCTCGAAGCCGAAGTCGCGCTGGATTTCTTCTTTGACTCCTGGGATGTGCTCGGTCTGAGCCAGCTCAAAGACGGACTGGGCGTTGTCGGTAACCGGACCGTAGCTGTCGACGGCGATATTAACCGGTCCCATACACAAGAAACCAAAGGCCACTAGTCCGAATGCGAAAATGGAGCCATGCGCGCCCATCACCGGCGGGAGACTATCGATGCTGACGAAGTAGGCCACCGCCATCAGGGCGGCGATCAGCATGCCTTTCCAAAAGGCGCTAAAGTTGCCGGCGACAATGCCTGAGAGGATCGTCAACGAAGCGCCGCCTTCGCGGGACGCGGTGACGATCTCATGCACGTGCTTGGAATGGGAGCTGGTAAAAATCTTGGTGAATTCGGGAATGAGCACCGCTGCCAGGGTGCCGCAACTGATGATAATCGCCAGCTGCCACCAGAGACTTCCAAGCCTTGTTCCGCCTACTTCCAGGTCGCCGATCAGGAGCCAGCTCATGAGGAAGGAGGTTGAGATGCACAGAATGGACGCGATCCAGATAAGCCGGGTCAAAGGCGCTTCGAAGTTGAACTCTTTGAGCCCCCGGTACTGGTTTTCCGAGATCGCCTGGTTGATGAAGTAGGAGACGCCGGACATGAAGTCCATGAGGAAACGCATGGCGAAGATCCAGACGATCAACTTGGCCTGAATCTCCACGGAAGTTACTGCCAGCGTGATGAAGGCGATGAGTGCGACGCCTGTGACGCCGTAGGTCTCGAAACCGTCGGCGGTGGGGCCGACCGAGTCGCCGGCATTGTCGCCGGTGCAGTCGGCGATGACGCCGGGATTGCGCGGATCGTCTTCCTTCACCTTGAATACGATTTTCATGAGGTCCGAGCCGATGTCGGCGATCTTGGTGAAGATGCCGCCGGCGATGCGCAGGGCCGACGCGCCCAGCGATTCACCGATGGCGAAGCCGAGGAAGCAAACGCCGACGATTTGCCGCGGCACGAAAAGAAGGATGATCACCATCATCACCAATTCGAGTGAAATCAGAAACAGTCCGATGGACATGCCGGCACGCAGGGGAATATTGACAACGTCCCACGGCTCGCCTTTTAGGGAAGCGAAGGCGGTCCGGCAGTTGGCATACGTGTTGACGCGGATGCCATACCACGCCACCCAGTACGAGCCGCCCATGCCGACGACCGAAAAGAGCAGCACGAACAGTACTTTGAGAATCGGCGTGATGGCTACGGGTGCGGCAATGTCGGTGATTTTTTCCCCATACGCGGCCCACTCCTCCGGGGAAACCGCGGCGCGCAGCTTTGCGACAAACGCGTTCTTGTCTTTGAATCTGTTCTTTTCGGCTGCTTGCACTTGCTGCGTTCGAAAGGCTTCGAGAAGTTCGATCTCGGCCCTTGGCACATTCTTCTCGCGGAGTTCCTCAATGGCCTTTGCCGTCAGTTTGACTTGCTCCACCTTTAGCGGTTCCAGTTTCTTGACAACGCTATCGGGCACTTTCTCAATCTTCAACTCTTGCACCACGCGGTCGGACAACTCAAACTCAGCAACGTGTCCGAAGCCGAGCAGGTAGTAGGAGATTGCGATGGCGATGAGCGCGAACAGCATGAGCAGGAACTTGCCTTGCTGAATGAGATAAGTCTTGCACGTCTGAAAGATGGTTTCGGCGATATCGAGCATCGATTTGTGCGCGGGCAATTTGCGAATCTGCGTGCGCAAATAAAGGCTGATGCTGAGCGTGCCGGTAATCACCATGGCGCCCCAGAACAACAGCCACCAGGCGCTGATTTCGAGCCCAAAGATAATGAATTTGCCGGCGTGCAGGTCAGGGATGGCCAGGTCCGCCTCGCTCGCCCGCAACGAGCCTTCCATGAGGAACAGGGCGAGCAGCGAGAATAAGACCAGTTTCGAAATCTTCATGACGCTCCACTCTTTGCTTCGGATCCATCCGGTCAAAACACGGCGAACTGACACCAGCCCCCTGCCGGCGGCACACCTTGCCCGGATTGCCTGTTTTTCGATTTCTTAAAAGGATGGTATAAAGATTCGGGCAGTTGAGCGGCAAGACTGGCACCGGGAAAATAGGAGAACTTATTCTTTCGCACCCGGAAGAATCTGTTCATGGATGCCAAGGCCGACTTGTACGTTCCAGGCTTGCAACAGCCTGCTAAACACCGGCCCCTGACACCGCACCACTTGCCCCGTGATGCGACTCACGCTCACGACGCAATAGGGGGTGCTCAAGAGCAGGATTTCGTCCGCGTCGACAAGATCCTTCGGCAACAATGGCTGCTCCTCAAAACCCAACCCCAATTCCGCGCACAGTTCGCGCGCGACTTGCAGACTAATACCATTGAGGATGCGGTCCAAGGGTGGCGACAAGATCGTATTGGCGCGAACGACGACGACATTGGCCGTGGCCGTTTCGGTAACGTAGCCGTCAGTGTCCAGCAACAATGCGGTCGCGCCGGGGTTTGTTCTTCGAACTTCCCGCTCTGCCAACCACCAATGCATGCGGCTGCGCATCTTGATTCGCGGATCGATACAAGCCATTGGAACATGTCGCACACTGGGGATGACGAGCGACGCGCCTTTTTCAATGAGCGGACGGTAGCGCGCGAAGGGCAAGGGAAAAGTATACATGCCGAAGGTGGTCGCGCCGTCGCCCGCCCCGCCCGGTTCGCCAAGATAGTAGCCGACCGGGCCGGGCGTGGCGAAGAGGACGAGGCACAATTCTTGTCCCGACGTTAGAAGCTTCGAATTCTGTACTGTGAGCGCGACGGCGCTTTCGGTGATTTGCGCATCGGTGCAACGCACTTCGATGTCGGCAAGCCGGCAACTCTGCCGAAACCGCGCCAGATGATCCGGCCAGCGATAGAGCTTATGGTGAAAAGTCCGGCATAGGTCGGTGACGGTCGCACCCCAGACGAAGCCGGCGTCATTGAGCGGGAGAGAAGCTTGGGACTGCGGCAAGAACTGACCGTGAAAGAAAACGATAGGTTCGTCCATGGAGGAATTGTATTCCTGCCCCTAGATTACGTTTCGCGCGCTCTGTTTACGATTCGCGCTCGCTGGTTGCTATCAGAGCATGGGATTCCGCGAGCGCGAAACGTAAACGATCTCTCTGAAGACTATCCCTTCTCCAAAGCCACACGAATACCGGAAGGATTACGAGCGCGCACCATTGATAGATCGTGAGCCCCAGCCAGAACTCCGGCTCAGGCCGGATGAACTCCGTCACAAAGCGATAACCCAGATACGAAATGATGTAAAGCTTGATGAGCTGCCCGCAGAAGTAACCTTGTTTTTGCAACTGCGCGAGCACGAGGGCGGCGCTTAGATGGAATGCGAATTCGTAAAGCTGTGTCGGGTGCCGCTTGACGCCGTCGCCGAAATCGACGCCCCAGGGCAAATCAGTGGCTGTGCCGAAGCAGCACGGCCCGACGAAGCAAGCGAGCCGACCGACGGCGATGGCCGCCGCGACCGGGGCTGCGAATGTGTCGCCCGTCTTCAGTTGTATGTGCAACGCCCATTTTGCGATCTCTACACCGAAGTAGCCGCCGACCAGGCCGACCAGGATCGTTTTGCCGCTTTCGAGCCAGGCCCGGCCCGAAAGGAATCCCTCGAAGTCCATCAGAAGGAACGGCGACTTCGCCCCCACCATGCCGCCCACGAACGCGCCTAAAGCGAGCCCCAAACGCTGCCCCGGCGAGAGCGGCAAAGGACGCTGCGTCCGCCGGCTGACGAGATAGCCGGTGGCGACGGCGAGGCCCATGATCGCGGGATACATCCAGTCCATTATTTTGAACACACCGCGAGCGACCGCCGCAATTCCGGCAGTTTCACGTGTCCCTCGCGATACAAGACGTTGTACGCGCAAAACGGAATCACGTGCCCGCTGGGCAGCACGTGATGGATGCAGCATTTCATCAGCCGGCGCACGTCGAAGTTGTACGCGTCGAGGAACGAGGTGATCGTGATGCGAAACACGTCGGCAGGAGACAAATCCTCCGCCAGCGCCCGTGCGAAAAACTCCCCGGCAATCGACTCCAAACTCTCCGCGCCCGGCTTGCCGTTTCGCGCTCGCGCCTCCATCCCAAGTACGGGTATCACATCGGCGGCCAAATCCAGTTGCTTCTCCCCACCGCACTCGCCCCCTGCGCAACATCCCAGCTTCCCCAGATACTGCTCCAT
>JAKEFD010000446.1 GCA_022616245.1 Gemmataceae bacterium | reverse complement strand
GCTCGATTGGAAACGTCGTTTCAGGAAATGCGACGATTCACCGCCGACGCGTCCCATGAATTGCGGACTCCCCTGGCCGCGATCCGCACGGAAGCCGAAGTCGCGTTGTCGAAGCCACTCGATCTTGCTGAGTGCCGGCAACTTTTGGAAAGCATTCTGGAGGAATGCAGCCGTCTGAACCGATTGACGGATCAACTCTTGGCACTGGCCCGTGAAGACATTGGAGTCAATCCGGAAATGGCGTCGCTCGATCTCAAGCCAATCGTCGAAAAAGTGGTCGAGACCATGCAGCCAGTTGCGGGCAGCAGGAATCAATCGATTCAAGTCGATTTGCGTGAGGCGTTGCCAGTTCAGGGGGACGGCAATCGGCTGCGGCAGTTGCTATATAACCTTCTGGACAATGCCATCAAGTACACGCCGGCGGGTGGACTCATCACCGTGACGGGCAACCAAAACCGAGGTTGTGTGCGCGTCACCATTCGCGACACGGGTATGGGGATCGCGAAAAACGATTTGCCGCGCGTCTTCGACCGATTCTATCGAGTGGACAAGTCCCGCAATCGAGAAGGTACCGGTCTCGGATTAAGCATCGCCAGAGGCATCATCGTGGCGCACAGCGGAACCATCGAAATCGAAAGCGAAATCGGGCGAGGCACCTTGGCTACGATCGAGATTCCAAGCAAGCAGTCGTGAAAGGAGCATTCCGTACGGACCAGCAAGTTGTCAGGTCACTCGGGGTCACTCGTTGCTTTCGCCATTCGAGTTCTTCCGATCCCCTCCCCAGGTTATCTGGAATCCGACGTAAGTGAGCAGTTCCGGTGTGTCGTGACGGCGGTCGCGAAAGCTGCGCCCGAAGGCAGCCATGAACTTAACATTGTCGTTCAGCTCGTACCGGCAACCGAGGTTGAAGATCACGTCGTCCGCATCGCCGCCACGGGGGAAGATATTGCCGCCGACCTCCCCCAACAGCTGCAGCTTTTTAGTCGCTTGCCACTCGGCAGCTACGCCATAGATGATCTCGTCAAGTGATGAGTCACCGAAGACGGAGTTGTAACCAATTTCGGCATACAGAAAGAGCTTTTCATCAAAGAAGTGCTTGCCGATTTCCAGCGGTACAAACAATTCCGTGTGTCCGCCGCCAAGGCCCAACCGCGCGTTGCCTGTGGGCGTGAGTACCTGCGGGTAGACCGAAAAAATGACGGGCGCTTCATCCTCGTCCAGGAAGCGATGCCGCCAACCAAGAAGAATGTCGCCGACGCCCCAGTGCCCCTTGCTGTCGGCCGGATCGACGAAAAGAACGGGAAACTCGATCTTCCATTGATCGTTGTCCCGGAAACCGTAATTGATATCGACCAGAGGCGCTTCCATGAAGAATACGCGCCTTGTCCGTTCGATATTGTGTGATAGATTCAATTCCCTCTCGCCCCGGCGCAGTGTCTGGGGGTCGTCGGTCCGAAGCGGCGGTCCCGCGGACAGGCGACAACACAGCATTCCCAAAAGAAAGGCGAGCACGCCAGCGACGGCGCGAACTATTGCAGTGCATGCGTAACGTAATGTGAGTTGCTGAGTTCTTCCTTGTCGCACGGTTCGATTCTCCCGAGGCAGGCGCAATCCGACACATCTTTTCATCGGCAGGTCCAGTTCCAGGACTACAGTCATTTGTCGGTCGATCCGCGTGGCGGACATTGTTTCTGCTGGACTTTTTGTTTCAATCACCGTATTCGCGCGATGGATGAAACCAGTCGCTCCACTTCTCAATTAGAAATTACTAATCCGCATTGCCGTTGCCTTCATGCGTTCCGTCGCCTCCAATGGCAATGAAATGCATTCTTGTTCTTGCACCCAGGAGGAGAGTCATGACTGTCGCATCATGGGCCGCACTTCTTGCAACTCTCTCTGTGGCCGCCGGCGACGATTCGGCGTTTTCGTTCGCCAAGAGCAAGGTCGGTGAACTTCCGCCTGGCTGGAGTGCAGCGCAAACGGGCAAAGGCAAGGGCAGCGTCTGGAAGATCGTCGAAGCGTCGGATGCGCCAGGTGGCAAGAGAGCGTTGGCGCAAACAGCGGCAGGACCGGGACCGCTCTTCAACCTTTGTGTCGCCGAGAAATCCAAGTTCAAAGACCTGGACCTGACCGTTTCGTTCAAAGCAGTGTCAGGGAAAATCGACCAGGGAGGCGGTCCGGTCTGGCGCTATCAGGACGCCAACAACTATTACATCGTGCGCATGAATCCTCTGGAGGACAACTTCCGCGTCTACAAGGTCGTGGCGGGCAAACGCCTTCAGCTGGGCAACGCCGACGTGCAGGCGGAAGGGGGCAAGTGGCACACGATCCGCGTTCTCCACAAGGGTAACCGTATTCAGTGTTACCTCAACGGCAAAATGCTCCTCGACGTGACCGACGACGCCATCGTGCAGCCTGGTCAGGTTGGTCTCTGGACAAAAGCAGACGCCCAGACCTTGTTCGCCAATCTGCGGGTACGGGATGAATAAGCTGGTTCAGCAAAGCGACAAATCAACCAGCACCGGGAGGTACTCGATGTCACGGATTCTAACGCTTGTGTGTACCACTGGTCTGGTCATGGCAAACTTCGCGAGCGCCGGAGAACGCCTAAAGTCTGGACCGGAAGTTGGCAAGCCCATTCCCGGCGTGTTTGACCCGATCGTCGTTCTGCATGCCGAGTTGCCGGATCACGCAGGCAAGAAATGGGCATTCGTGGAGCAATACGGCGCGAATCCGAGCGTGCTGATCTTCGCCCGAACGATCAATGAGCCCTTGGCGCTGCTGCTGGCGAAACTGGACGGCGCGATGGCCAAGTACAGGGATGTGAAGAAGAAGGGCGATCCTCGGAGCGCGCCGGTATATGGCGTCGTCGTCATGTTGTCCGACGAGGCCGGCATGGATCAGCAACTCAAAAAGCTCGCCAAGCAACTCAGAATCAAGAACCTCAGCTTCGCAATTGATAACGGCGCCGGCCTGCGCTCCTACCAGCTTGTCAAGGATGCAGACATCACCGTCCTCGTCGTCAATCGCAGGAAGGTCGAGGCGAATCACGCGTTCAGAAAGAACGAACTCCGCGACACGAACGTGCAGCAGATCATGGCCGATTTGCGGAAGATCGTCGCCCCAGCTGAAGCGCTCGAATCGGGCCCGCAGCTCGGCACCATCATTCTCGGCGACGCCTGCCAGCGGCCAACGCTGTTGGTCATTGCCCGTGGGCTGTCCGAACCCCTGGCCAGCTTGGTCAAGAGAATCGATGACAAGCTCACCGAGAACAAAGCACGCGACCTTCGATGCCTCGCCATGTTGCTCTCTGACGACGAACAGTTGCCGGAGAAGCTGAAGGCACTCCGACAAAGGCAGGCGATCAAACATGTCGCCTTGGAATTCGACAATCCTGATGGGTGGCAACGGGTGTACGGCGTTGCCAAGGAAGCGGAAGTGACGATTGTCCTCTATGTCAAGCGCAAGGTTTTGGCCAATCACGCCTATCGCAAAGGCGAGCTGGACGAGAATGCCATCGAATGTGTGCTGCAGAGCATCGATGACCGACTGAGCACGCAAGACGGTCCGATTGCCAATGCTTCGGCAGGCGATCTGAGCAAGATCGAGCGCACCATCGGCAAGGAGCCGGCCTACCAATCAAAACCCAAGTACTGCCTGGTCGTTTTCGGGCCGGAGGCCAAGAGCCGTGTTTGGCTCGTCCTGGATGGCGAGACGCTCTTTGCGGGCGACGGTGGAGACGTCCTCGTGCAGGTAGGCCCCCTCCCGGCGCGCCACGTCGGCGATTCGTTTTCTCTGTCAGTCAGCGTCAACCGGCGTGAGGGCGAGGAACCCAGTCACATGATCTGGGGCCGGCACCCGAGGACAAAGGACTCAGTCAAAAGACGTGCGGTGTGCTCCACTTTGGCGACCGACCCCAGGAGGCGCCGAGAGCTTTCCGGTCATCGAAGTCGAATTCTCCGCAAATAACCCAGAAGCGAAGCCGAACGTCGCGAAGGCAAAAGTCAGACACTGACAGTGAAACATGCGTTTTTGGGCCTCCGTGCGTGTGCCCGAGGATGCCGGAACAGGAAAGGGTCGCGTCAACTTGTCGTTTCCAGCCTGGAAGGCGGGAAAGGTGAATTCATCAGTCGTGGAGATTTCTCTTCCCTGAGAGCAGTCGTTTTTACGGGCTGCGACTCTTTTGAAAGGACCTGGCGTATGCTGCGAATCTCACTTACCGGCTGCATCCTTGCATTTGAGATCAGCGGTTTGACGGTGGTCACCGCTGGCGACGAGAAGTCTGCCAAGTTGATCTCCGCTCGCGCGGAGACGGCTCCGACGCTGGACGGGAGCGACAACGACGGAGTATGGACCAATGCCAAAGCTGTTGAAGTCGTCGCCAAACGGGTGATGCCGGGCAAAGAAGGATCAACTCGTGTCTCGATCAAATCGGTCTACACGGACACGGAGGTTTTCTTCCTGTTTCGCTGGGAAGACACCAGCAAGGATGATGCCTCCCACAAGACTTGGGTGTGGAACAAAGAGACCAAGAAATACGAGGACGGGCCAGACCGCGAAGACGCTTTTGCCATAGCGTTCGAATTCAAGGGACCGTTCAACATGGACATGTTAGCGGGCGTCGAGTCCGAATGGGACGTGTGGCACTGGAAGGCGTTTCGCACGAATCCCCAGGGCTTCGCGATGGACCGCAGACACATTTACACGCTGGCCAAGCCGGAGTTCAAGGCCAAGGAGTACAAGGCGAAGAATGGCAAAAAAGTGTGGATCGCGCGGCCCGAGGACGCCGGCGATACCGTGGAAAAGAAGCACGCCGCTCCAACCGAGTTCAAAGGCGACAAGGTGCCTCAGTACTCGGCAGGAAGTCCAACCAAAAGCGCCGCCGACGTTCGAGCTAAGGGCGCATGGGCCAAAGGCCATTGGACTCTGGAGATGAGCCGCAAGCTCGACACGGGATTCAAGGATGACGTCGTCTTTAGCCGTGAGAAAACGCTTAAGATGGCCGTGGCGCCGTTCCAAAAGACTGGCGACATGGATATGGCGTCCGGCGTGATCGAACTGTCCTTTTCCCGTCAATAGACCACTTTTGGAGCCACAACAATGAAGCACAAGCTCTGGGCCGCGAGTGCGGCACTAGTTGTTATCGGCATAGGGGCATGGTTGGTCGGCGCGAAAGCTGGCGGGCAAAAAGCCCAACTTGACGCCGAGAAAATCGGCCAAGCCGCCGGCTCGAAAGCAACCAAGACGCCTGACGGCGTCGTCCGCCTCGGCTGGGCGCGGACCGACGTGAAGGTCACGGTCGATGGCATGCCGTACCAGCCGTTCGGAGGCCTGGGATCATGGGCGGCATTCGCCGCCGCCCCGCACGGCGCCATGGTCATGGGCGATACCGTCGTGTTTCAGGATGAAGTTACACCCGCCATCGACGCGGCCTTCGCAAATGGCCTCGAAGTGACGGGACTGCACAACCACTTTTTCTTTGACGAGCCCAAGGTCTACTTCATGCACATCGGCGGCACGGGTGATCCCGAAAAACTCGCCAAAGGCGTCAAGCAGATGTGGGATGCAATCAAGAAGCTGCGCGCAAGTCATCCCGATCCAGCAAAGCACTTTGCCGGTGACGTTCCGAAGGCCGACAGCAGTATTGACGCGGACGCGCTGGACAACTTGCTTGGCAGCAAGAATCAAACGCAGGACGGCGTGGTCAAGTACACCATCGGACGAGACGGCAAGATGCACGGCGTCAAGGTTGGCGGTTCCATGGGACTGACGACCTGGGCGGCCTTTTCGGGGAGCGATGAGTCGGCCGTCGTCGCCGGAGACTTCATCATGACGGCGAGCGAGGTCCAGCCAGTGCTACGGACGCTGCGCAAGGGCAACTTGCACATTGTCGCGCTGCATAACCACATGATCGGTGAGGAACCGCCGTTCTATTTTGTGCACTTCTGGGGCAAGGGACCGACCCGCGCCCTAGCTGCGTCGCTCAAGACTGCCCTCGATGTCCAGCGCGAAGTGACGATGAAGAGCAAGCATTGATGCGTAGAATTGTCCTCCGGACTGCTCGGCCGCCCCTGGGCCGAGCGGCCTTTTCTTAATCATCGGTGCCACATGATTCCAAAAGCGTGCGTTGTTCTTGTGTTGGCCGGTTTGCTTGCGGGATGCAGCCGTTCCGGAAGCTCCGCGGTCGCTCCTGCCGAAGTGGTGGTTTACGCGTCTGTTGACGATGTGTTCTCCCGTCCCATCGTCGAGAAATTTGAGAAGGACACCGGCATCAAAGCGAAGCTTGTCGTGGACACCGAGGAGACCAAGAGCACCGGCCTGGTCAACCGCCTCATTGCCGAGAAGAACCGGCCGCAAGCCGACGTTTTCTGGTGTGGCGATCCAGTACGAGCCGCGCTGCTCAAGTCCAAGGGCGTCACCGCTCCGTACAAGTCGCCGCAACTCGAAGGAATGCCGCTCGACTTCACGGATAAGGAGCACCACTGGATTGGATTCTCCGCTCGGGCTCGCATCATCATTTACAACACGAACCTGGTTGCCAAAGGAGAAGAACCGGCGTCGGTCCTGGACCTCCTCGATGCACGGTTCAAGGGCAAGGCCTGCATGGCGAATCCACTGTTCGGCACCACGTCGATGCACGCAACTGCGTTGTTCGCCAAACTCGGCGACGAGAAAGCCACAAACTTCTTCGATGGATTCTCTGCTAATGGAGGCAAAATGCTCTCTTCCAACGGCGAGGTGCGCCGGCGGGTCGTGAACGGCGAATACGCTGTCGGGCTGACGGATACCGATGATTACAACGAGGCTCGCGAGGAAAAGAAACCGGTTGGGGCCGTCTACGCTGATGCGAAAGGCATGGGCACGGTCATCGTCCCCAATGCCGTCATGATGATCAACGGCGGACCGAACCCCGAACTCGGCAAGAAATTCATCGATTACTTGCTCAACCCGGAAACAGAAAAGGCGTTGGCCGAATCGGGTGCGGCCCAAATGCCGGTCCGCCCTGGCGTACCGGTGCCGGCCCACGTTACGCCTTTGGACAAATTGACGCCAATGCCGCTCGACTACCCCCAACTCGCGGAGCGACTGCTCAAACTGGCGGACGGTTACTTGGACGAGTGGGCGCGAAAAAACGCCAAGTGAGAAACACCTTGCGGACGAACTCGACCGGGACTTGGCGATGGTGGGGCGCCATAGGGATCTTTGGCATCGCGCTCGCGCCCGCTTTGCCGCTGTTCTGGCAAGCGTTCGCATCCAGGGATGGCTGGCTTGCCGGTCGGGGTTTTCCAAGCGCATTGTTCAACAGTTTTCAGGTCGCCCTTGCGGTAGCAGCGCTGTCTTTACTGATTGGACTACCTCTGGGTGTGGCGACGGCCCTGTACGAGTTTCCTGGCCGCGGCTCGTTGCTCGCCGTCGTGACAATGCCAATTCTGGTTCCTTCGTTTCTCTGGGCCATCGGTTGGTCCGCGCTCACAGCTCATTTGGGGCCAGATGTCACTGCTGCCCTGTCAGGACATACGGGATGTGTGGTCGTACTGCTTGCCGCCGCAATTCCCCTCGTCCTGTGGGTGTGCCATGCTGCGACAAGAAACATTTCCGGGTCGCAAATTGAAGCCGCCCGCTTGGCAGGCGGCGAGCGCACTGTCCTGAAATATGCCATTGCGCATGTCGCTTTTTCCGGCGTTCTGGTCGCGAGTCTTGCCGGCGTGCTTACGCTCGCCGATCCTGGGCCAGGATTGATTTTGGGATTGCGCACCGCCGCCTCCGAAATCCTCACGAGCTTCGCAGCCCGGTACGATTTCAACCTTGCGGGAAGGCAATGCGTCTACCTCACCTTGGCGGTTCTGATGCTCGCGATTCCCATGGCAATCGTAGCCGCACCGCGGCTGACGGCAGAACTTTTGCCGCGCCAGGTTCGGAGTGGCCAACGAAGTTGGCATGCGTCGGTATCGTGGGTTCTCGCACTTGGATTATTCGCTGTCGGACTAGCTTTCGTGATTCTCCCCTGGCTCGGCCTGAGCCTGCCTCTAACTCAGAGCGGTCATTGGAGCCGCGCCTTGCAAGAAGTCCGTCGAACGTGGCTCGACACGGTTATCTACGCCGTCGGCGCAGGCAGCATCGCCACCATACTCGGTTTTCTATTGGGGTTCTTCGCCGGCAAAAACCACCGTCTCCAGGTCGTGAGCCTGGGCGTGGCTCTGGCTCTATTCGCGATTCCTCCTTCCCAAGCAAGCCTTGGCGTCATCTATCTCTCAACCAACTCGCCGGCTTGGACCGATGACCTCCTGCGAAGTCGTCTTACTGTCTGCTTTGCACTAAGTATCCGATTCTTTCCGATCGCCGTCGTGTTGGGAATGCGTGCCTGGAATTCGATGTCACCCTCCTGGGCGCAGGCGGCGTATCTTCATGGTGTTTCGCCCGTCCGCTACGGTCGAATGGTCGTGATCCCGTTTCTTGCTCCACATGCCGCCATCGCTGGTTTGCTCATCGCGCTTCTGGCGACGGCTGAAATTGGCACAGTGCTTCTCCTACAACCTCCAGGGCATGGCTCATTTCCGTTGGCCATCTTTACCGTCATGGCCAATGCACCTGAAGGATTGGTTGCTTCGCTGTGCTTCTTGTACCTCGTCTTGGCGACAATACTCTTGACCGGCGTCTTTTCTCTGGCCCGTCGGCGATTGGCATGAATGGCTTTCAGCTTACTTCTGTTTCCAAAGCCTATGGGAACCACATTGTTCTCCGCGAACTGACTCTTACCTTTGCGCCCGGAGAAAACACAGCCATTCTCGGCCCTTCTGGCTGCGGCAAATCAACAATGCTTCGTCTCCTCGCCGGTCTGGACGTTCCGTCTGCCGGACAGATCAATTTGGACGGTCGGCCTGTCTCTCAACCCAAGATGATCATTCTTCCGCCGCATGCTCGCAGTGTTTCCATGGTGTTTCAGGACCTCGCCCTGTGGCCTAATCTGACCGTCATGGGTAACGTCCGTCTCGGTCTTTCCGGAATGACTCTTGAAAGGAAGGAGCGCGAAGGCAGAGCAGCAGAGGCATTGCAACTTTGTGGCATTCACGAGTTGGCCGACCGAAGGCCGGGAACACTCTCAGGCGGCCAGCAACAGCGTGTCGCCCTGGCACGCGCATTAGCTGTTCAGCCTAGGTACCTCCTTCTAGATGAACCATTTTCGGGTCTCGATCTGATCACTAAGTTACGATTGCTGGAAGACATTCGCTCGTTAGCGAAGGAACGCCATTTCACCGTGTTGCTCGTGTGCCATGACCCGATGGAAGCATGGACATTGTGCCGTTTTGCCGTCACTCTGGAACAAGGTAAAGTCCGAGAATCAGGTCCCCTGCTGGAATTGCTGGCCTCCCCAAAATCCGAACTTCTGCGCGTCTTCCGTGACCATCTACCAAAGAGCGATTCTTTGCGGAGGTGAACAATGAACTGGGTAACCCGAGAACGCGTGAAGGTTGATCGCGTTGCGTGCCCGTGTCTCATCAATAGGTTGTCGATCCACAAGCCGACTACCTGTTCGTTCCCGCTGAAATGGTGACGGAGACTGTTCCTACTCAACTGCGCCTAGGACGAGCCGGCGTTCAGGCCGAAGAAGCCCCGGCGCAGGGCCTTGTCCTTCTTGCGCCACGTGAGGTCGAAGTGGCAGCCTTTCACATGGCCGCCGTTGTACTTGGGCCAGCAGCGGGTGCGGGCAAAGTGGGCGTCCGCCCATTTGAGGATTTGATCGATCGTCAGTCTCTGGCGTGGTCCTAGTGAAGCGGCGGCGAAAGCGCCTCCTTGCCGTCTGTTTCGATCCAAAAAGAAGCACCAGCGAGCCTAGTGATGCGTCATCCTTCGATTGACGGGTAAAGTTTCTTCATCTTGCGTCGGGCTGCGGCGATGGTGAATGTCCAATGAATCCTGGCTTTTCGTTGAT
>JAKEFD010000073.1 GCA_022616245.1 Gemmataceae bacterium | reverse complement strand
GTTGTCGTTCACTTCCCGGGCCAGAACCATGACGAACGGCTCGTAGGCGTAGCGGAACACAAGACTGAACTTGGCGGCCTTGGCGTCCGGTTTCTGGATGTCGTGAACGACCAAAGGGTGAAACGGATTTGGCAGGCGTTTGCCCGATTGCGGGCCGGACTTTAGTGGCTCTTGCGAATTGCCGGCGACAAAGCACACAACCAACACGAACAACGTGAGCAACATTTTGTTCATGACGACCCCCGTGCCGAGGAAGAAGTTGCGAGGATGCCAAGTTCGATGGCAATGAAGGCAGTTGCGATTCCCAGATTCACAGCCACAACAGTAAGGCGAGCCGAACGCCGTGAGGCGTCGGGTGCGTCACACGACCCCGGACCCGGCCGCTTACGCGGCTCGGCTCGCCATATCCGATCTCTACTTGGTTTCCTCCCCAATTGCCGCGCCAAGGCTTGACCACGCGTAAAGGTCTTCAAGGTCAAAAGCGTTATCCGAATTGTTGGTTTCAAAAGGAAGCGCATCCACCGCGCTTTCGACCATTGCTCCAGTACTGTCACGCGGAGTCAACTCGAATGCGGTGACGTCTCTTGCATGCGTGGTTTCGCTGGAAATCATGTGTGCCCATACGTGCCACTGCTCCGCCCATTGCCGGAAGACGGCGGCGATGGCGCTTTCATCCAGGAATGGGCGCAGCGACTCCATTAAGTGTCCGAGTTTTTCGTGCCCATCGTTTTTGTCCATATGCTCGTGACGCTTGGGGTTGATCACGCGCACGCGCAGGCCATGCGGGTCGGCGCGTTCGACGCCGGCGACGACGTGACTAATGGGCGCAATCGCCATGAATTTGCCGTTGCGGCCGCCTGCAGTGATGTGCATGACGCCGACGCCGGGCGTGGCGCCGACGGCGTTGTTGAACGCTGGATTATTGGCTGTCAGCGGGATTGGGCCGCGCAGGGCCATGTACATGCGGTTGCCGCTCGGCGAAACGTCCATGAGGTCCGGCGCCGGATCGGCGCTGAGGCTGCCGGCCAGGGGAATCTCATTCACCACCACATCGTGTCTTGTATCCACGACCACGATCTTGTTGGCCCAGCGGTCGGCGAGCCAGAGGTAACGGCCGTGCTTGGTCAGCGACACCCCGTGGGAATCGACGCGGCCTGCCGGCGTATTCGGGTCGCCGTCCTGGCTGAATACCACGGTTGGCGCCGGACTGTTGGGCGGATTCGGCGTCGTGTCGAAGTCGCGCAGATTGAAGACGTACAAGTCCGAATGGCCGGCGCCGCCCGCGTTGATGTACATCTTGCCGTCGAGCTCGATGCCGCCGCAGCCTTCCTGGTGGACCATGTCGCGCGTGTAATCGGCGACAATGGTCATGGGCGACGCTGCCGCGGTATGCACGACGAACATGCCGCCGCCGGCCACTGTGACGAAAGTGAAGCGGCTATCCGAAGTGACGATAGGGCAAATCGGGCGGTTGTCCGGGCGGTCCGGCGTCTGCAGCGGCGCGAGGTTGAGGGCAACCGGGTCCAGCGTAAAGGTATTCGTGGAATAGTCCGTGAAGATGCGCTGCAGCAACCGGCCGTTCTGGTTGGCCACAATGATGTAGCTGTCGTCCGGGGCGGGGAACGCGGCGTGGGCCTGCGGATCGACGTCGATCACACCGACCGGTTGTCGAGTGGCGGCGTCGATGAAGAGCACATGCCCCGAGGCGACAAACGATAGGATGGCGTGCGAGCCGTTGGAGTTGAACATGAGCATGTGCGGCCGCACTGGTGCTTCGCCCGTCGGAGTGAACATGAAGTTGTGGACGGCGTTGCCGCCCAGGTCGATGACTTCCGGCACTGCTGTGGCGGCGTCTTGGCCGCTCAGGTCTTCGCCGTCGTAGATGTACACCTTGCCGCCGCTATCGAGCGTGCCGTCGCCGTTGTTGTCCCGATTGTTGGATTGATCCACGGTCCACACTTCGAATTGGGAAGGGACGGTGCGATCCTCCAACCGCTCCACGCTAAGAAAAGTGCGAGCGCGTAGCCTTTTGCATTGGGCCGCCTGAAGAAATTGCCGCCACAAATGCGAAATCCAGCTCATGACATTTCCTCCCCTTGGTACGTAGAGTGAGTGTGGCCGAAGTCGCACGACTTCAGCTAGCCGCCAATCGGACGATAAGCGCGATCGTTACTCGGGAAACAACGGCGTGCTCAGGTAACGCTCACCGAGGTCCGGCAGCACAACAACAATGAGCTTGCCGGCGTTCTCGGCGCGCTGGGCTACTTGTACGGCGACATGAGCGGCCGCGCCGGAGCTGATGCCGGCCAGGATGCCTTCCTCGCGCGCCAGCCGGCGGCTCATGTCAATGGCGTCTTCTTCACGCACCTGGAACACTTCATCGATGATTCCGAGGTTGAGCACGTCGGGTACAAAACCGGCGCCGATGCCTTGGATCCGGTGCTTGCCCGGCTTGTGCTCCTGACCATGCAGTCTTTGCGTGATGACGGGGCTGGCCGCCGGCTCGACCGCGATGCAGCGAAAGCTCGGCTTGCGCTTTTTGAAAACTTCACCCACGCCGGTGATCGTGCCGCCCGTGCCGATGCCCGACACGAGCATGTCCGCTTTGCCCGCCGTGTCGTTCCAGATTTCCTCGGCCGTCGTCCGCCGGTGAATTTCCGGGTTCGCCGGGTTCTTGAATTGCTGCGGCATGAAGCTGTTGGGCGTTGCAGCAACGATCTCCTCGGCCCTGGCGACCGCGCCGGACATGCCTTTGTCGCCCGGCGTCAGCACCAGCTCCGCGCCGAAAGCGCGCAGCAAGCGCCGCCGTTCCACGCTGAAAGTCTCCGGCATGGTGATGATGAGCCGGTAGCCCTTGGCCGCGCAGGTGAACGCCAGGCCGATGCCGGTGTTGCCGCTGGTCGGTTCGACGATCACGGTGTTCTGATTGATCTTGCCGGCGCGTTCTGCCGACTCAATCATGTGGACGCCGATGCGGTCCTTGACCGACCAGAGCGGGTTGAAGCTCTCCAACTTGGCGACCACGGCCGCCTTGGCGTCGCCCGTGACGCGGTGCAGCTTCACCAGCGGGGTGTGGCCGATGCACTCGGTGACGTGGTTGTAGACACGGCCACGAAAAGGCAGGGGAAACGGCATGACAAACTCCTTGCAATCAATTTCAAAAACAGTCTGGATTCAGCGAAGTTCCAGGTTATAATCGTGGGAACATCTCCTAGCGCGCGCAAACCGAGCGCCGGGGCGATGCCGGGCCGGTGAGGGGCTTGCTTGGCGGTAAGGGCCTCACCGGCCGCTTTCTTTTTGTGAAGCTATCGGTTTCGCTGGCACTAATCCTTTTTCAACACGGGCAGCCGCCACAAGCACACATGGTGGTCGTCGCCGGCGGAAGCTACATACTGGCCGTTGGGCGAGAGCGCCACAGAGTGCACGCCTCTGGTATGGCCTTCGAAGCGCTGCAGCTCTTTACGCTTCTCCACGTCCCAAAGCCGAAGGAAGAATTCGTAGCCGCCGGACACGGCCAGCTTGCCGCCGGGGGCGAATACGAAGCTGGTGCAACCTTCGCTGTGGCGTAGCCGGCCCTTCTCCTCGCCGGTCTTGGCGTCCCAAATACGGATCATACGATCGAGCCCCGCGGCAAGAACGTGTTTTCCGTCGGGCGTGAATTCAGCGCGCCAGGTGCCTTCCTCTTGGCCCTTGAAGTTGCGTATTTCCGCGCCCGTCTTGAGGTTCCATAAGCGCACGTGGCTCTGGTTTTGGTCGCCGCCGCCGGTCAAGACCGCGCTGCCGTCCGTGGAAAAAGCCACGCTCCACAGCCCCCGGACCGTCGAGAGCCGGCCGAGCTCTTTCCAGTTGTCCACGTCGTACCACAGGACGGTGCCGTCATAGCTGCCGAAGAGAGCTTGCTTGCCGTCGGGCGTCAGCGCCATTGAACTGATCGCGGCGCCGTTGCCGCTGAGCTGGCGAAGCTGTTTGGTGCCTTTGATTTCCCAAAGGCAAACTTTCCACTCGCCCTGATTCACGGCCGCTTGGGTGCCGCCGCCGGACAAGGCCCAGCGCCCGTTCGGGCAGGCGAGCACGGAGTAGACGGTGCCCCGGTGTCCTTCAAAACGCTCGTGCTCCTTGCCGCTGGCGATGTCCCAAACGCGCACGCTGCTGTCCTCGCTCCCTGAGAGGATGTATCGTCCCGAGGGACTGAAGCTGACACTCCAGACGGGGCCGGTGTGTCCAACAAACCGCGCCACCGGGCCTGCCTCGTTCGGCAGCGCCCAGACGCGAATCGAGTTGCCGGCTGTAGATGCGGCGTAACGGCCGTCCCGCGACAGGGCCACGCTGAAGATTGCATACTGACCGGTTACGAAGCGGCAGAGTTCCCTGCCGGAATGCGCATCCCAGAGGCGCATGATGCCGTCGTCGCAACCAGAGAGCACACGCCGGCCGTCGCCGGAGTAACAAACGCACTCTACCTGTTCGGGATGCGCCAAAACGCGTAATTCTTTGCCGGTCTCCGCGTTCCAAAGTCGTACAGTCTTGTCTCCACTCGCGGAGGCCACCATCGCGCCGTCGGAAGCGTAGACAGCGCGCCAAAACCCGTGTTGTTGCCTTTCCGGTTTCCATACGCTTGGCAGCTCTTTCAGGGTTTTTAGGTCCCACCATGATAGTGTTGGCGTCGTCTTGCCGCCGGCGGTGACGGCAAAGCGTCCATCCGGCGAGACATCGACGCTCCACAGTCCGAACGGATGACGAAAACTGCCCACCTCTTTCCACTCTTCCAAGTCCCACAAACGCACGACACCGTCGTAAGTGCCGATAAGTGCCTGCTTATCCCCCAGAAGAAAGGCCAGGCTGTTGACGCCAAAGCCATCGACTTCGGCGCTCTTGGGATGATCGCAGTGTTTTAGCATCTTGCCGTTTTCCAAATCGAGCAACCAGGTCCTTCCGTCCCGCGTGCCGGCCAGGCCGTGGCGTCCGTCGCTGGATATCGCCACGCAATAGACAGCGTGGTTTTCCAGGGGTTTTCGCAGATTGAAGCGGTGCAGCTCTTTGCCGCTGGCCACGTCCCACAGCCGCGCCGTATGGTCCCAGCCTCCTGACAGCAAGCGCTTGCCGTTGGCCGAAAACGCAATTGCCTTGACTGGCTCGGAATGACGAAACTCCCACACCGCGGCGCCTGCGGTCAGCGGCTCCAAGCGGACGCGGACAATTACAGTGCCGCCGCGCTCCAGCGTGAATTCGTTGGTCGAGAGCTGCAATCCCTGCAGCGCGTCGCCCAATTCAATCCGGTACTTGCCCGATCTTAGGTTGATTTGCTTTTTTGTCCGCGTGTCCAGGATGGTGATGTCGTCACCCTTGACCGTTACTTGCACATCATCACCCGTTTCGATGACAAGCTGTCCCTGGTCCGTGGCAAAGCGATAGATCGTCGGGCCAAACAGATAGGCGGCCATGCCCAGCGCTCCCAGCAGCAACGCCGCCGCCAGGCGCTTGACCCAAAGGCTAAGGGACGAGCGCTTGCGTGTTTGCGGCAAGCGGCGCGGCATTGGCGCGGTGTCGGGCTGTTGCAAGTGAGCAAGATGGCCAGCCAACAAATCTGCGACCTCCGCTGCGGACGGGAAGCGCTCGGCCGGATTCTTGGCCATGAGTTTGCCGATAATCTGCACCAGCCAGTCGGGAATGTCGGGATTGACTTCTCGGATCGCGCGCGGTTCGTCGTCACAAACTTTTTTCAATACAGCGGGGATGTTGACGCCCATGAACGGTGCTTGGCCGGTGCACAGGGCGAAAAGAACGCTGCCGAGGCTGAACAAGTCCGTGCAGTGATCGACCGGCTCGCCGCGCGCCTGTTCGGGGGACATGTATTCGGGCGTGCCGATCACCATCCCCTTCTGCGACAAGCTCGTGTCGTCGACTGCGCGGGCCAGGCCGAAATCGGTAATCCTCACCCGCTCGACGCTGTTCTCCAAAAGGATGTTGGAGGGCTTGATGTCGCGATGGATTAGGCCCTGCGCGTGAGCGGCGGCCAGACCGGAGGCCGTTTGCATGCCGATGCGCAGAATCTCTTGGACTTCCAGCGGTCCGGTGCGTTCGAGCCGCTCCTGCAGCGACATGCCGGCGACGTATTGCATGACGATGCACGGCAAGCCGTCGTACTCTTCGACGGCATGAATGCCGACGACGTGATCGTGACAGACGGCGGCGGCTGCTTTGGCCTCGCGCAGGAACCGCCGCCGCGCCGTGGGGTTGGTCGCCAGAGCCGGCGCCAGAATCTTCAGGGCGACAATGCGATCCAGTTTTTCATCGCGGGCCATGAACACTTCGCCGAAGCCGCCGCGCCCCACCGGCGCCATGAGCTGATAAGTTCCGAATTGATCGGGATAGTCCTCCCCGAAAACAGTGGAGATCGAGCGTTCGTTGTCGGTCAGGTTTTCCGTGGCGTCCACCGTATCCGGCAGGCGGCAGCTCTGCAGCATGGTGGTTACGAGCTCTTGGAGGTTGCCGTCTTGGGCGACGAAGTTCTCCTCGACCAGATGTTTCGCCTCGTCGTCCCAGGCGGACGATGAAAGCCGATCCAGCGTCTCCTGGCATTCCGCGCAGCTTTCAATGTGTTGGTCCAAACGCGCCAGATCGTCGCCGTCAATTTCGCCGGCCAGCATGTCTTGGAGAGAGTCCCGGTCGGGGCAAGCGGCTTTAGTCGCCATCGCTCCAATCCTCCTTCACCTGTTCGATGAGATTCTTGATGCGCGCCAGCACGCGGCTCTTGGCGGTGTAGACTGCAGAAACGCTCATGCCAAGTAAGCGCGCCGCCTCGAGCGCCGACTTGTCTTGCACGCTCGTTTGCCAGAAAGCTTGCCAGTTGCCGTCGCTCACTTGTTCGCGCACTTGCTCGGCGGCCCAGGCAAACAGCCGGCGACGATACTTCTGTTCCCAGTCGTTTTCGCCCGATTGCTGCTGCTGCTGGATTCCGTTGAGAAAACGCAGCGTTTGGCTGTCGCCGCTGCCTTGCTCGCGACGTCGTTCGCGAAAGTTGCACAGCTTGTTGCGCACGATCGTGAACAGCCAGCCGCGAAAGGAACCCTGCCCGGCATCGTATTCGAGTCCTGGCAGAGCTTGGGTGGCGGCGCGAAGCGCGTCTTGCGTCAAGTCGGCGGCGTCGGCATCCTGCAGCCCTTGCTTGCGCAACCAACCATAAACCAAGGGTGCATAGATCTCGACAAACTGTGCCCAGGCCGCTTCGTCGCGCAAGTCGCGCAAACGCTCCATCAGGCTCGCACTGGTTTGCGGGGCCTTGGCCATTGTGCACCTCTCTATCTACCAGTACCCGCAACGGAAACGAACCTTACAGTCGTTTCTTCACAAGACCGCGTGGTAGCATGCACTCATATTACCCGCGTTTTTTGAGGGGACGGCAATGTCGCGAAAGAAAAAGAAAAAGACAGTTTGTAATGTTCTGAGCATGTATCTATTTGATAACACGTGGGGGGGTGCCTGTGTGTCGCTTGTCGCTCCGGAGCTTTCTGGAGTCGCAACATCTTTATACTCAGTTACTTGTGTCCTCATTCCGGAGCGACAACGGAACAGAATATTTGTCGCTCCGGAAACCGTGTCGCTCCGGAAAGCCGTTTCAGGCTTTGAAGAATGGAAAACTGTCAATCAACATCCTCAACTGCTGGAATCTGTTCTCCTGGATCAATTCAGTTAAGAAGTGGCCTCACTTCATTCGGCAGCTTATTGTAACTTAATTGAGAATAATGACTTGGGCTTCCATCGAAAGGGTGCTTCCATGCCACTTTATTGGATCTTGGCCATCGTCTTTGGCGCCGGTGCGATCGGCGGCGTTGTCAATGCCGTCATTACGGACAATCGCTTTGTCTTCCCTAAACGGGCAGAGGGGACAACTATCCTCCGCCCCGGTGGTATTGGCAACATATTCGTAAGCGGCATAGCCGCATCGGTTTCCTGGGGCCTGTATGGGCCATTCGCGGCGATGAACCTTTTTGGCGACACCAGTTCTGGCGCAACGGCAAGCCTCACACTGTCCGGATTTGTTGGCGCGGTGCTTGTCGAAATGGGTGGTGCACGTTGGCTCACAAGTGAGGTCGACAAGAGTCTCCTTCGGGAGGCTGGTGCTACGGCAGCAAGAAATGCCAAGAATCAGCCGCTCGCGGACGCGTTTGCCATGTCGAATGCGGCGGATGTGCTAGGAAAAGCGAAGTAACAGAAGGCGGTTCGCTGGAGGCTTCATGTCACCGGTTGACATCTTGCATTTCGTCGCGACTCTTCTGGCGGCGCTGGGCAGCGGGCTGATCGCCGGCGTCTTCTTTATTTTTTCGACGTCCGTGATGAAGGCGCTCGCCCGTCTGCCGGTGCCCGCGGGCATTGCCGCCATGCAATCCATCAATGTTGTCATTCTCAATCCATGGTTTTTCACCGCGTTCTTTGGAACGGCGGTGGCCGGCATTCTTGCGGTAATCACCGCAGTCCTGCACTGGCGTTATCCCGAAGCGGCCTATGTGATCGCCGGGGCCGCGCTTTATCTGGCCGGCAGCATTGTGGTCACGATCGTGTGCAACGTGCCCAAGAACAACGCGCTGGCATCACTTGCGCCCGACGACCCCGATGCCGCCAACTTTTGGGCGGACTACGTCGCCAGTTGGACGGCTTGGAACCATGTTCGGACGGTCGCGTCGCTTCTGGCGACGGCTTCATTCACTGTCGCGCTTAGCTCTTGAGCCAAAAGCGTGATAACACTGCGTGCGGGAGCGTACACCAATGCGTTTGTACTTCGTCGGCTGGTGCCTGTGGATCGTGGGGACCGGCCTGATCGTGCTTAGTTGGATGCGTGCCGTTTCGCCGACCACCGGCTGGATCGGCTTCGCTATCGCCGGAGTGGGCTTTGTCTTCACTTGGGCTCCGCGCGGTCAAACAATCGAGGGAATCTACCCGACATCTCCGCAAGGGAATCCCGTCGAGCCAACCGGCATCTGGGTGACTCCCGAGACCGTCTTGGAGCCGGGCACGCGCGTTTTGGCCCAATCGCAAGGTCAATGGTGGCGTGCACGAGTTATCGCGGTCGAGCCAGACGGCCGCGTTCGGGTCAACTACGTCGGTTGGGATCCGAACTTGGAAGAGAGCCATCGCCGCAGTCAGTTGCAATTGGATGCCGATGTCCTGCATGATTCGCAGGTTCAATCCTCGCCGGAGACGTCGATTCGACCGGCTAAGAACGAATATGAAAACTAAGGAGGTGCATGGAATGCGCTGGCTGTCTATCTTTGCGCTGGCAATGAGTCTACTCCTCTTCGGCTTGTCGGTCGTCGTCTGGTTGCAGGCCGATGCCCGCATCGAGGAGGCTCTGCGGCGTCAGGAACGAATGCTAGTAGTCCAGCACCGGGCGACCATTATCAATTTCTGCCGGGATTTTCGGCTCGTGGAGCCGCCTGCGAATGTCGAGACGATCGGCGAGCTCTTGGCGCCAATTCGGGGATTGCATGAAGGACTTAGTAAATGAGATAGAAGCCGGACCCTCGTTCCCCAACTCCCATATCAACGCCGCGAAAAACGCAGAGGACGCAAAGATCGCAGAGAGAAAAAAACAAGAACTCGATGAGTCCATTCTTGCTCTCCGCGCACTCTGCGTTTCAATTCTACGTCGCCAAGCGGGGCATTCACTCGGCTTGAGCAGTCTCGAGAAACCGAATCGCGTGGGCATATCCCTTCGCCGCGGAGGCCGCAATCAGCATTAGCCCGCGCTCCCGATCGAGCGGCGTCAACGCGCCGGTCAGGTAGATGCGGCCCAGATCGTATTCGCCATGCGGATCGCCGCTCTCACCGCGCGGATAGTGAAACTCCGGATCGCCGTCGGTTGTGCACAGCCAGTAGTCGCGGCCGTTTGACTGCGTGACGCGAACGGTCCGCGCGTCGAGCCATTTGATTTGGTGCAATTTCTTCTCTCCTGCGCCGCTGCCGACGTGCAGCGTGCACAAGAGCACGCGCCGCCGCTCCTGCATCTTCGCGTCGAAGAAAACTAAATAGACCCGCGTGCAATCGGTGACGTCGAGGAATGCTTGCACCCGCGTGCGCCGGTCCGGACTCGACAGCGGCTTCTTCCACCAGAACGCGAAGCGGAAGTCGTCGCGCACGATGCGGGCGCGCGCTTCCTCGAGCTGCCGCGTCTCCCAGCCGAACCGCCCGGCGCAGCGAAGCAGGGCCGTGTGAATGCGGTCCAGGTAGTAGAGCCGCCGCTCGGCTACCGTCAATCCGCGGTAGTGCGCCGCATCGAAGAACTCGAAGACGTCGGCGATTCCTTCGCCCGGCTTGTCTTCCGGGCAACTCGGGAAGACCACCGGCTCCGGATTGGGCGATGCGGCCGTGAAGAACACGTTGACCTTGGCGATACCGTTCGTCAAGAGCGGCGTGGCGTACGACTCATACATCCAGCCCAGGTACGGCACGTCCGTGTCGCGCACGGCGGCGTACAACTCAATGTCGCCGCGTGTGTCGTTGAAGTCATTGCCGCGGATGAAATCAATTGCCAGGTAGCGCAGGTATTTCGCCATGAACACCGCCCCGATGCATCATCTTAGACGACGTTGACGAAAAACGCGAGCACGTCGAGCGCGGCGTCTTCATCGCGAAGGCCCGGTTGCCCGAGCCTTCGCAATGATGCGTTGAATTCCGTCCTAGAAGTCAATGTCCCCCTCGAGCGTGAACTCGAATAATCCGCCCTCGAGCAGTTGGGCTGTCAGCTGTACGGAGCCGCTGGCGTCGGCAAAGCGGCCGGTGCCGCCGTCCCAGGTGTCCGTGCCGGTGCCGACGCCGGTCAGAACGTTGAGCGTGCCGTCGAGGACAGCGACGAGCTTGTCGCCGTTGGCCGCCTCGTACGTCGATGTGCCACTGATTTTGAAGACGAACGGATCATCGGTCGGCGTGAGGATCAGGGTGCCGTAGTGGGTGAAGGCGCCCAGGTGAGTCGCAATACCCGTCGCGAAGAAGCCGCCGGCCGCATCGGTGAACTGGCCCGAGCCGTGAGCGCTCATTGGACGGCTGTGATGATCGCTGTGAAGGCCTTGCAGGCCAAGACTGTGGTGCTCGCGTTCGGGCAAGCCCAGGGCGATGATCGACGCGGGAGCCAGCGGCTGGCCGGTCAGGAAGGTGAAGGCAGCGTCGCCGGTACCGAGGTAGACCTGGCCCCGGGAAACCGCCGGGCCGCTCGTCACGCCGCCGGTGAGGATTTGGGCCAGTGGCTCACCGGTCTGGGCGTCAAGGGCGAAGAACGTCCCGAAAACCGACTGGAAGTAGACGACGCCGTTGGCCACTGCCACGCCGGAGATGTTCGGCGAGCCAGGCGTCTCGAACCGCCAAAGCTCGTGCGACCCGTCGGCGGCGATGGCGGCGAGGATGCCCTTGTTGGGCGGGTCGGTGCCGAAGAGCGGTTCCGGCCAGTCGGTGCCGTTCGTGAAGTTGACGCCGTTGGCATAGGCGCTATCGACGAACAGTCCGCCGACGGTCCCGCTCGGGGCGACCTGAATCGGCGCGCTGACCTCCGCGCCCGTTTCAGCGTCGAGCACGTGGAAGAAGCCACTCTTCTGGCCGAAACCGACCACCGTCCGCCCGTTGATCTTGTAAACCTGGGGCGAATCGCCGATGTCGAAGTCCGGGTGCTCCTCGCTGGAGTCCCCGAGAGCGAAGTTCCATTCGTCGTTCTGGGTCCGCTGGTTCAGCCACTTGACGTGCCCGTCGGTCGCGTCGATGGCGAAGATGGCGTCGCTCGTCGCCGTCGTCGGCTGGCTGTAGTTGTTGCTGGTGCCGACGAAGAGGGTATTCGACTCCCGGTCGTAGGTCGGCGTGCACCAGACGGTCGCTCCGGAAGCGCCGGCCGCATTCTCCGCCTCGCTGATCGTGTACGTCTGCCAGATGATATCGCCCGTTTCCGGATCGAGGAGAACCACCGACCCGCGGAAGGTCGGGGCATAGCCGGGGATGATCGCGGGCGCGATCCACTCGTTCGACGACACGCCGATGGCGACGTTGTTGCCGACCATGGTGGCTGACCCCCAGATCGCGGCGAACGGGTGCTGGTCCGGGATCGTCATCCACTTCAGGTCCCCGGTGTCCACGTCCAGGCCGTGGATTCGCCCCGACTGGTCGCCGATGATCACCGTGTGGTTGGTCACCAGCGCGCTGGCATTCACCTTGACCGTGGCGATGGTGAAGCCGATGTCGAGGCTCGTTTGCCAGATCAGGCCGCCGTCGCGGTCAAGGGCGTAGACCTCGCCGGTCGCGTCGGCCGTATAGATGCGGTTATTGACCACCGCAGGAGTGCCGGCGATCGGCCCAGCCGTCGGGAAGCTCCATTTGATTTCCAGATCGCCGATGGTCGCCGGGCTGAGGATGTGCTCGGCCTGGTTGTAACGGCTCCCAGACGGGTCGTGGTTGAACATCGGCCAATCGTTGGGGTCCGCCGGGACGACGTCGACGCCGAGCCCGCTGGGCACGGCGCGGTCTTCGAGCGATTCGACGGCGAGGCGCGTGGAGGGCCGCGTGCCGGCGCGGCGGCGAATCCGGCCGGAGCCGCGGCGACGGAACAATGAGGCTAGCTTCATGGTCCATCTCCTAGATGAAAGCGGTCTGCCTTGTGTTGCCTGGCGATCGTCTCGGCGCGCAGACCATGCGCCGGGACGTAGCCAACAAGCCTCTGCTCGGTCCGCGCGAGTCAACCGGAACTAAGGCCTAAGTGTCAAAGGAGCGAAGAAAACCGTGGTGCATCGACACGCAAGCCGTGGACGGGCAGTTTGAGCGCAATGCTCCCGAAAGCGCACCAAGAGCGCTGGGGCAATGCGTGCTGTTATGCTCGTTTGGTATGCGAATCCAGGAGTCCGCTGAGGCAGGTATTGTGCGGCTTCCCCACTAACAAGTTAGTGCCCGATTGCGACGCGCTACCGCCGCAGAAATGATGATTTAGTTAGGTTTCAAACTCACTTGGTGGGCGGCAGCACCAACTGTAGAAGCTGTTGGTCGGCGGGGGTGGCGTCCCATACAAGCAGATGGCCGCTAGTCCGGGCACATAGCCGATGGCCATCCGCGCTAAACGCCAGCTGGGAGGCACGCAGTGATTGGCTGTCGTGGATGGTCAGGCTGAGCAACTCACGGCCGGTGTGCGTGTCCCAGATTTTGACGAGGCGGTCGTCGCCGGTGGAGGCCAGGCGCTGGCCGTCGGCGCTGAACGCCAGCGTGCCGACGGTGCCCGTGTGCCCACGCAGCCGATGCACCACGCCGCCGCTCGTGGCGTCCCAGATTTCGATCGAATGATCCGGAAATGCGAAGGCCACCTGCCGGCCGTCCGGCCGGAAGACACTCGTCATTATGGCAACGCTTGGCAGTTTTTGAACGAACTCACGATGGAAAATCTCTTCGCCCGACGGCAACGCCCACGATTTGACCCACAACCCGTGCGACGAGCGATTCCAGGCCAACAGGCGTTTGCCGTCGGCGGAAAGGGCCCCGATGGTTGCAGTCTGCTTCGTCAGGATCACGGGGGGGCGCTGACCGGCCGCGTCCAACACCATCAGTCCCGTTTTTTCATTGCCCACCCAACAGTGGCAGGCGTGACTGTAAACGGCGGGCCCCAGCGCGAAAGCATTCGCTGGCAGTTCAGCCACAAGCTGGGCACTCTTCGTCTCCTACACCTTGTACCCTTGCTTTCGATCCGTGTTAGTGACAAACCGACCATCATAGCTAAACTTCATGCCTTGGACCATCGCCGCTTCGCTGAGCAAGTTGTTCTGGCCTGTGTGCAAATCCCACAAGCGAACGCCTCGTTGGGGGCCTTTGGAATTCATGCCGACGCCGTAACGAGCGTCGGGGCTGAGAGTCGCCAGTGCGTACGTTGGGGCCTCTAATACATCCTGGCGCTGCGTGACGTCCCATATCATCACACTTGCGTCGCTGCCGCCCGCGGCCAGCCGGCGGCCGTCCGGGCTGAAGGCCACGCGAAAGGCCGACCCGAGCGCCCCTCGGTAGTTGCGGACTTCACGGCCGGTCTCCGCCTCCCAGATTCTCACGCCGCTGAATCGGCTCGACGCCGCCAACCAGCGTCCGTCAGGGCTGAAGCATACCTTCTGTAACGAGTTCGTGCTCTCGTCGTAGTCGCGGTATCCGGAAATGGTCAGCTTTTCGGCGCCCGTGACGGCATCATACACGCGAATCAAGCCGTCGCGCGTCGTCACGGCCAGGCGGGTTCCGGTATGATCGAACACCACCGCATCCACAATCTGTTGCTCAACCTTCGCCTTGCGTCCAAAAGTATGAATGAGTTTGCCGCTTTCCACGTCCCAAAGCCAAACGCCTTGATTGGGGCAGCCGGCGGCCAGGCGCTTGCCATCGGGGCTGAAAGCGAGCACTCGGATGACGCCCGTTGCCGAGTATTCGCGCACCATGTTCCCCGTGACGGCGTCCAACAGACGGATCGGATTGTCGCCCTTTTTGACCCAGCTTACGGCCAGGTGCCGTCCATCGTGGCTGACGGCGATTTCCGCTGCGGCGGTGGGAAACAGCAGCGTGCGCACCTCGACTCCGTGTTCATCCCAGAAGCGTACCTTGCCTTGCGGACCGTCTAAGATACATGCTGCTAGATGCCCCTGCGGAGTGAAGTCCATGTTCATGAGGCGCATGCCGGGCACCTTCACGCTCCACTGCGGCCGCCCGGTGGCCGCATCCCATACTTTGATTTCCCGGTCGCCTGTGGCGGACGCCAGGCGCGCTGCCGACGGCGTACTCCGGTACGATGTGCTGGTGGTGGAGCAGGGCGGCTGCTTGCGACTCTTTCTTGAAGCGTTGCAATTGCTTGGCGTCCAGCGCGGCGGCGAACGGCAACACTTTGAGCGCCACGCGCCGCCCCAGCGAGACTTGCTGCGCTTCGTAGACCACGCCCATGCCGCCGCGGCCGATTTCGCGAACAATGCGGTAATCGCCCAGTTGCAGACCGACTTGCACTTCGGCCGAACCGTGATGTCCGTCTGCCTGGCTTAAAGCAGGCGCCGCCGCCGGCACGAATTCGAGCGCGTCCAGACACGTCGCCAGCGCGGGCGCGATGTCGTGGTAGCGGGCCAGGAATTGCACACGGTCCGGGCGAATTCCTTCCTCCAGTGCGGCTAGGTACTCCTGCACGGCGGCGACCACGCGCGGGTCGTCCGCGCCGCCCGACGAGCCAGTGAGTCTGTCTCCTGATTGGGTCGCCGGCAGACTTTCAACGGGGGCGATCATGGTTATCTCCATCCTGTAGGACAGGTTTTCAACCTGTCCTGATGGGCACGGACAGGTTGAAAATCTGTCCTACTCAGGCGACAGCAAGCGCCGTAGCCGGGTTAGGGCGCGAATCCACAGTTTTTCCACGCTATCCACGCTCCGATCCATGCGCTTGCTGACTTCGGGAAAACTCAAGCCTTCCAGGTGGCGCAGAATCAATACTTCGCGATATTCCTCCTGCAGTTCCTTGAGCGCGTTCGCCAAGAGGACGGCGTGTTCGCGTCGCGAAGCATGCTGGCTGGGCGAAGTCTGGTCGGCGACCAGCCCCTGATTGAGCGCCTGAAACGACTGGTCCATCTCGTCGGCCAAGCGGCGCTCCAGGCGCAGGTCGCGTCGTTTGGTGCCGATGTAGCGGCGCATCTGATGCGCCAGCGTGGTAGCCAGAATCTGCCTCAGCCAAGCCAGCAATTCTCCTTCGGTCTGGCCCCGAAAGCGATCAAAATGCCGGTGCGCTTCCAAAAATGCTTCCTGCACTAGATCAGAGGCGTCCACTTTGCCTTGCAAGCGGCGGCCGACTTGCACCCGCGCCGCCAGCGCCAAGTAATTGCGGTAGATTTCGAGCAATTCCCCCAGCGCGGCGTTGTTGCCCGCCCGCGCCTCGTTCATGAGCTGTTCCAGATTTGTGTCGGCGGAAGAATCCACGTCTGCACACCTTTAGACTCTAGTGCCCGATTTCCCGCCGACACCGCCGCGCAAAGTAGACCCCACGCTCCGGGTGGGGGGCTCTGTTCTGCCGTCCCCACGCGGAGCGTGGGGTCTACTCAAATGTATACTTGCGACACCGGTTTGATGATCAGTTCCGGGATGTGCACGCGCGGCGGTTGCGCGCACACGAACAGCACCGCAGCGGCTACGTCTTCCGGCTTCAGAATGCGTTGGCGGTGGTCCTCGGTCACCGGCGTGGGGCGGTGTTCCAGGATTGGCGTGTCCACCTCGCCGGGATAAATGTTGGTCACGCGGATGCCGCTGTCTTTTTCCTCCGCGCCCAGGCCCATGCCCAGCGCGCTCATGCCGAACTTTGAAGCCGCGTAGGCGATGCCGCCCAACGGGCTGGCGCGCTTGCCGGCAATGCTCGAAATGTTGACGATGACGCCGGTCTTGCGCTCGGCCATGCTCGGAAAGACGGCGTGGATACAGTAAAACGCACCGTCGAGGTTGATGCGGATGAGCTGGTCCCAGACTTCCGGCGTCAATTCGCGGAACGTGCGGTTCTTGATGTTGGCCCCGGCGTTGTTGACCAGAATGTCGATCGGCCCGAAGCGCTGTGTCGCGCTCTTCACTAGAGTGCTGACTTGCGCCTTGTCGGAAACGTCCGCCGCCTGCAAGTGCAGCCGATCCTTCGGCCCGAGCGCTGCCGTTTCCGATTGCAGCTTGGCAAGGTTGCGCCCTGCTGCAACAACTTTAGCACCATTCTCCAAAAAGGACTTCACAACCGCCAAGCCGATGCCGCTGCCGCCGCCAGTCACGAGCGCGACTTTATTCGTCAACAAACTCATGGTTCTCCTCTGTGTGTCACTGCTTAAACTCATTAAACTCGTTCCCAAACTCTGTTTGGGAACGCACTTCCTCGAAACTCCGTTTCGAACCGCTCAACGCCACGCCGTATCGCGCAAGCCAAGGGCAGCGAAACAGTTTCGCGGTGGTGCGTTCCCAAACGGGAGTTTGGGAACAAGGCCAGTCCTTGCTTGCGCGCCACTTTTGGGTCAGTGAGCATCCTACACTTGCGCATTGCCGCGAACCAGCCATTGCCCGTTTTCGTCCTTTTTTGGTATCAATAACACTATCGCCCGCGGGCAACAATGTAGTAGGCACACTCCGTGTGCCGTTGTCCGTCGACGGTACAAGAAGTGTGCTTGCTACTTTGCTCGCGGCATCTTCTCAAAATGCAAAGGGATTCCATGAATAGCGAACTGCGCAAGCGTCTGGACGAGGTGTTGCAGCGTCTCACTCAGCTACGGGACAGTCTTTGACCTCGCGGCCAAGAACGCCGAGCGCGACAAGCTCACGGCGCAGATGGGACAGCCCGGGTTCTGGGACAACCAGGACAAAGCCCAGCAAGTCATCCAACAACTCAAAGTGCTAAACGGTCTTTTGAATCCGCTCCAGGACATGGAAAGGGCGGCGGCCGATCTCACCGCGCTTGCCGAGCTGAGCGCGGAAGACTCCAGCCTCGATGAAGAGCTGGAAACGGAACTCGGCAAGTTCGAAAAGAACTTCGACGAGTTCGAGCTGCGCACCATGCTCAGCGGTGCAGAGGACGCCAGCAACGCTTTCCTCAAGATCCAAGCGGGCACCGGCGGCACCGAAGCCTGCGACTGGGCGCAGATGCTCGTGCGCATGTACACGCGCTGGTGCGAGCGCAACGGCTACCAGGTCGAGCTGGTGGACGAGTTGCGCAACGACGAGGCCGGCATCCGCAACGCCACGCTCCTGGTCAAAGGCGACTACGCCTATGGCCACTTGCAAAGCGAAACCGGCGTGCACCGTCTGGTGCGCATCAGTCCGTTCGACTCCAACTCGCGCCGGCAGACTTCCTTCGCGGCGGTGGACGTGACGCCGGACATCGAAGGCACGATCAACATCGAAATCTGCGACGACGAACTGGTCCGCGACACCTTTCGCAGCGGCGGCCCCGGCGGCCAGCATCAGAACAAGACCGAAAGTGGCGTCCGCTTCACGCATTTGCCGACGGGCATCGCCGCCGAGAGCCGCAACGAGCGCAGCCAGCACAAGAACGCCCAGGTCGCGTTGGCCCTCTTGAAATCGAAGCTCTACAAGATCGAAGAGGCCAAACGCAAAGCCGAAGTCGAAAAGCAGTACGACGAAAAGGGCGAAGTGGCCTGGGGCTATCAAATCCGCAACTACGTCATGCAGCCCTACACGCTGGTGAAAGACGTCCGCACCGACACGCAAACCAGCCAGGTGCAAAACGTGCTCGATGGCGACCTGGACGACTTCATCCAAGCGTTCTTACGTCGGAAAACGGAGCGGGAGCACAAGAAGGCGAACGGCGAATAGTCTGTAGGCTGCATCGCATGAGCCGTTGTTTGTAGTTGACACTCTGTCCTAGCCCAGCGACCAGATTGGTGCCGGACCCGCGCGACCTATCCGTCGCCGTAACTTCTTTGAGGGCAAGGAAGTTGTGGGATTGGTCGCGCGACACACCCACACCCCCCCCTCCCTGGCCCGAATCAATAACACTAGCCCGACGCGC
>JAKEFD010000445.1 GCA_022616245.1 Gemmataceae bacterium | reverse complement strand
AGCGTGGGGTCTACTCTGGTCCCTTTGCGGATCGTGGGGTCTACGTTGAAAGAGCAAGACGACACTCGCCAGGATCAAGAGGAGCGTGCCGACGGGAAGTTTGACGCCCAGGCCGTAGAGATAGTAGTACCACCAGCCTTCGCGCCGCCATTCGCCGCGCAGGTAGGACAGGTACCCGGCTTCGAAGTCACGTTTCTGGATGTCAATGCCCGTGACGTAGTACCGTGGCAACGGCACGGGCAGGTCCGCGAGCCAAGTCCCTTCGAAGCGGTTGCCCAGGTGCTCGGCATCGCCGCGCAGCCAGGCGCTGGCGAAGCGGAACTCGCCCAGGCGCGTGAAGAGGCCGTCAAACGCGTAGCCCAGGTTGAGTATGTACCAACCGGTGAAGAGTACAAGGCCCAGCTGAAGGACTTCACGCCGCCATCCCCTCACCCCCGACCCCTCTCCCTCAGGGCGAGGGGAATCAGGAGACGCGGTCCCCGGCGCTGCACCGCTTCCTAACGGGCGCGGCTCTGACGGATAGCGGCACACGATCCACAGCAAAGGCCAAAGAGCGAAGAGAATGATCCAACTCGCCTTGGACAATTCCGCGAGGCCTAGGACCAGGCCGGCGAGAAAAGCGTTCGTCCAAGTCGGTTCCTTCAGCCATTTCCAGAAGCGCCAGGCGGCGAACACGCCGAACGCCGACGCGCCTGTGTCGGGCGTGATCATCTGGGCGTTGCCGAGGACCATCGGCTCAAAGCACCAAAGGGCGGCGGCGAGAAGGCCGGCGAGCGATCCCCTCACCCCCGACCCCTCTCCCTGAGGGCGAGGGGAAGTGGACGTGGTCGCTGGCGCTGCTCCGCTTCCTGACGGGCGCGGCTCGGACGTTGACGGGCGCGGCTCGGACGCGGACGGGCGACGCTCGGACGCGGACGGGCGAGGGGAGTACAACTCGTTCGCCCAGCGATAGATGATGACGGCGGCGAGCAAGCTGAACGGGATGCACGCCCAGCGCGCCACCGTGAACCACCAGAAGATGTCCGGCGCGTTGCGCTCGATCACCGTGCGGCCCAGCGCGAACTCGTGCCGCTGCACCGGATGGATTCGATAATCGCCCCACGGGATGTCCAGGTCGGCGAAGAGGTGCACCGGCAGCGTGGCGACGGCGCGGACGAGCGGCGGGTTGACGGCGTAAAGATCGAAGCGCCCCTCGCGCCAGATGCCCAGGCCCGCCGGGAAATGGCCGACCTCGTCGATGGCGGGGCTATGCACGACGGCGCCGTTGGCTAACAACCCGGCGTGGACGGTCAAGATCAGGATGAGCCAACAGAGCGGCTTTCCCATGAGGCGCATGCTGCCATCATGCGCGTCCGCGCGCGCCTTGGCAAAGAGAATCCCGGTAGCTGCGCATTGCATTGGCCGCTCGCGCGTCGGGGACGCATCAAACTTCCTTGCACAAGCGCGTGCATACTGATTCCATCAGCTTTTCATTCCCAATGCTTGCCGTTTCTCGTGTATGTACTTAACGTGGTGGGGAATGTGATTGGTCGCGTTCACGAGGAGTTGTTCGAGGGTTAGCGGGCCGCGTTCGTTGTGCTGGCCCATGCGACTCAGGGCGCTGTCCGGCAACTTGCGGAGGATGCGGGCCAGTTGCGAGCGCGTGCGTTCGATGATGGCCAGTTCCTCCTCCACATCGCGGTCCTGATAAGCCAAGGCGGCGGCAAATTTGTTCTCGTCCGCGCCAATGAGCTGCGGATTGTCTTCGGCAATTACGCGCTTCATGCGGTCGGCCAAGATTGGGTCAAAGTCCGCCAGGTGGGCGACGCATTCCAGCGTGCTCCACTTGCCGGCGACAGGCCGGGCCGCGACCTGCTCGCGCGACATGCCTGTCACCGCCGCCCGTAACGTGTTTGCTCCGGCCAGATAGTTCTCGATCAGTTGTTGCATCTTCGACATGATTGCTCCTTGACGTATTGCTTTGGGCATTGTATTGCGTTCGAAAGTAAGCGGCGGTAGGATTTTCCGTCAGTGCAACTGGAGTCACCGATGCTTGCCGACAATCTCTTTTTGAAAATCATCGAGCGCAAGATCCCGGCCAACATCTGCTATGAGGACGACCGTTGCCTGGCGTTTCACGATATCAATCCGCAAGCGCCGACGCATGTGCTGCTCGTTCCCAAAAAGGTGATCCCGACACATGCGGATGTGACCGACGCGGACCGGGAGCTGTTGGGACACCTCCATTTGGTGGCGGCGAAACTGGCCAATCAGCTTGGCTTGAGCGACGGCTACCGTTTGGTCGTCAATTGCCGGGACCGGGGTGGGCAAACGGTGCCGCACCTGCACATGCACCTGTTGGGCGGGCGCGATATGCACTGGCCGCCGGGTTGAATTCAGAATTACCGCAGAGGCGCAGAGAGGCGCAGAGAGAATCAAGGAAGTGAAAAGAACCGCTTTCAATGCTCGTTGTTTTTTCTCTGCGTTCCTCCGCGCCTCTGCGGTGATTCTTGAATTCAACCGCGGAGGCGCAGAGGAACGCAGAGAGAGAAAACGGGACAGATAATCTGTTGCATCTTCCTCGTATTTACTCTGCGCTTCGCTGCGCCTCTGCGGTGATTCTGAATTCAGACTCGGAATGGATTGCATATCGCGCTTAATTCGGTGCTTCGCCGCAAGTTGAAACGCCGAAAGGACTAACGAGTGTGCCGCTCAAAATGGATTGCACGTCGGCTCCCGGGGTTGGAATGCAATCCATCCATCAGCAAGCGGGTGAATTCAGGGAGTAGACCCCACGAGCACTCAGTTTTCCAAAAGAATCGCCTTTATCAATAATGCCAATGAAAGCGCCTTTTGTGAATTATAGTTAGTATAGCGGTTGCTACGCAGCGAAGGTCCGCGCATCGGCATTACTGCTCCGACGCGTTTCTACGTAGTGGGGTCCGCGATTCGGTTGGCTGAGATGCCCTTAAACAGTGCGTCGTCGAAGGTCGCCCTCGGCAGCGCTAACGCGCCCCTTACGCCCCGCTTGCGCGCACAGACATGGGTGATCATCGCTGTATTGGCCGCCGTGCTCCTTTGGGTCTATTGGCCCACATTGACGCGAATGGCCGAGCGTTGGGCCAGCGATCCGCAATACTCGCACGGTTTTCTCGTGCCAATCTTTGCGTTGGTTGTGCTCTGGTTTCGCAAGCTCCCCTTGCCCCAGAATTCGCTCGACGCAAATGAAGAATGGTCGCCGTGCTGGTGGGGCTTGCCGCTGTTGCTTCTGGGCGTGGCGGCGCGGTTGGCGGCTGGGCTGATGGACATCGACCCCCTGGACGCTTACTCTCTCCTGCCGACATTGTT
This sequence comes from Gemmataceae bacterium, assembly GCA_022616245.1. Lineage (GTDB taxonomy): Bacteria > Planctomycetota > Planctomycetia > Gemmatales > Gemmataceae > JAKEFD01. Next base: position 11,963 of record JAKEFD010000445.1, on the reverse strand, counting down.
CGGCCTGGTGTTGCTGGTGGGCGGCCGGGCAGTGTTGCGCTGGTCGTGGCCGGCGCTGGCGTTTTTGGCGTTCATGCTGCCGTTGCCTTTCCAGCTGGAAGAAGCGTTGGCGTTTCCGCTACGGCGGTTGGCCACACTGGCGAGCACCTATGTTTTGCAAACATTGGGATACCCCGCGGTTGCAGAAGGCAACATTATCCTCATCGACCAGATTCGCCTGGGCGTGGTCGAAGCGTGCAGCGGGCTGGGCATGCTCATGACGTTTTTCGCGCTGGCCACCGCCATGGCCCTGGTGGTGAAAGCGCCGCTGGTCGACCGGATCGTCCTGGTGGTGAGCGCCGTGCCCATTGCTTTGGTGGCCAACGTCGTGCGCATAACGGCAACCGCGATCGCCTACGACAGTTTCGGCGCGGAGTTGGGCCAAGTGATTTTCCACGACCTGGCTGGCTGGTTCATGATGCCGCTGGCGCTTGGTCTTTTGTGGTTGGAACTGTGGTTCTTGAGTAAGCTGCTCGTTGCCCGCACGCCGGAGAAAGCCTCGCCTTTGCCGGTCTACCTGTCGGAGCCGCGCTCTTAGAGGGCGGACCGGCGAAGTATGTTTGTTCCTGCCGCTGGCACGTTTCAAGCGTGCCCCACCGGCACGTTGCTGACGTGCCCTACAAGTAGGACGGGTCTCTCGGCCCGTCCGGACGGCCCTGGAGAGCCGTCCTACAATTTGGAGTCTGCCATGCATCCCGTCGAACCGAACAAACCCCTGGTCCCACAAGGCGCAAACTCGAATGTTGGCGACAGCGTGATCGTCCGAACTGGCTTTTTGACTCCTGCCGTTGCTCCCCAGCCGGCGGCGCACGATCCCAAAGGCAAGCCGCCGCCGGGTCTGGCCGGCACGCTGACGTTTTCAGGTCTGTTGCAGGCACTGCGCCGGCGCTGGTTGCTGGCGACGAGTGGCGCGATTGCGGCCGCGGCCCTCGCCGTCGCCGCCGTGCTCTTGCTGATGCCCGCCAAGTACACGGCACAAGTCCGCATCCATGTCGCCTCGCGCGGCGAGGGCCGCGTCTTTGTCGAAGGCGGCCACGATGAACCCGAGTTCGTGATCGTGAAGGCCAATATGGCCGCGATGGTCAAAAGCCCGCTCATTCTTTATGCCGCCCTCGGCCAGCGCACCAGCGCCGGCAAAGAAGTGAAAGACCTGGCGCTCGTTCGGGATCACGGCGTGGACTGGCTGGAGAACGCCCTCAAGACGGACTTCTTGATCGGACCGGAAATCCTCAAGGTTTATCTCAGCGGCGACCGAAGCGACGAAGTCGCCGAAGTCTTGAACGCGGTTGCCAAAGCGTTTCTCGAGGAGAATTCAGGCAAAGAGAAAGCGCGCCGCACCGAGCTCATCAAGCAGCTCAACGACAACAAAAGCAAGATGGAAGCCGACTTGCAGAACCTGCGCAACCAGTTGCGCGCTCTGGAAAAACAATACGGCATCGAAGACTTCAATGTCCGCCAGGCGCAGTATCAGGCCGCTTTGGTCAAACAAGGTGTGGCGGAAAAGGACGTGTTCACCAATCGCGTGGAACAAATCAAGGCCAAGGAAGAGATTTCCAACCTCAAAGAGCGCATCGCGAATGTGGGCAAGATGACTGTGACGGCCGAAAAGGTCGAAGAGAGTTTCCGCCAAGACCCGCGCAGCCAAGGCGTTGTTCTCGAATTGCAAAAGGTCGAGAAAGACATCTTCGATACTCGCAGCACGGCCAATCCAATTCTGGTCGATTCTCTCGTTCAACCCTTCGAGAAACGCAAGGCCGAGGTGCAGGAAAGTATGGTGAAGTTGAAAGAGGCGCTGCGGCCCGAGCTGGAAAAACGCTGGCGTGAAAAGTACGCCGACGAGATGAACGACCGCATGGTGAAGCATCAAGAGGCGCAGAGCTCATTGGAGAAGCAGGAAAGCATCATGAAGAGCGAGCTCACGAAGATTCAGCAGGAGGTGGCGAAGCTGGCGCCGACCAATTTGCCGCCCGACGTCCTGCGCCAGCGCGAACGCATCGACACCATGGAGACCTCGTTACGCACGGTCGGCTCAAAAATCCAAGTGATGAGCGCCGAGGTCGTCAATCCGCGTGTGTCGATTCTGCAGCTCGCCGGCGAGCCGCGCGAGCGCGACTACAACCGGCAGATCAAGCTGGCCGGCGGCGGCGGCTTCAGCCTGTTCTTCCTCGTGCTCTTCGGTGTCGCCTATTTTGAATTCCGCGCTCGCAAGGTCAGCGGCGCCGACGAAATCCAGCAAGGTCTTGGCATTCAGGTGGTCGGCTCACTCCCGGCCATTCCCGCCGGCGCCCGCAGCAGTCAGTCTGGCGCATCCGCCCAGCCTAATGCCCCTTGGCAGTATCGGCTCTACGAAGCCGTCGACGCCATCCGCACCATGCTGATGCACGCTTCGCGCAACGACAACTTGCGCGTCATCATGGTCACGAGCGCATCGAGCGGCGAAGGGAAAACGTCGCTGGCCAGCCAGCTCGCCGCCAGCCTGGCCCGCGCCTGGCGCAAGACGCTGCTCATTGACGGCGACCTGCGCCATCCCGCCAGTCATCACGTGTTCGGCCTGCCGCAGGAGCCCGGTTTTAGCGACGTCTTGCGGAACGAGGTAGGCCCCAATGAAGCGATCAAGCCGACGCCGCTCAGCCGATTGTGGCTGATGCCCGCGGGTCAGTTCGACAGCCACGCGGTACAAGCCCTGGCGCAAGACGACGTCCGCACTTTGCTCGAGCAATTAAAGCAGCAGTACGACTTTATCATCGTGGATTCGTGCCCGGTGCTGCCGGTCGCGGATTCATTGCTTTTGGGACAGCATGTGGACGGCGTGATCTTCGCGGTGCTGCGCGACGTGAGCCGCGTGCCCAGCGTATATGCCGCGCAACAGAAACTGCAAAACCTGGGAATCCGCACACTCGGCGCGGTCATGATCGGGGCGCCCAATGAATTGGGCAAACTCGGCTACAAGTACACCGCCGTGAAATAGAGTGGCGTCCTTTTGTAGCGGAACTCGCCAGAGTTCCGGTCAGACCGAATACTGGCGAATTCGGCGACGAGAAAAAGTTCAATAACTATGCAACGCTGGACAGCATTTGTGATTGCCCTGGTCCTGCTCGCGGCATCAGGCCTCGTGCACGGCCGATGGACCGAGCGCTGGCGGCAATCCGAGCCGCTTCAAGACGCGCTGGCGCGGGTGTCGCGCGCGCCTCTTCAAGTAGGCGCCTGGAAAGGAAAGGAGCAAGCGTCGAAGGAAGAGGAGTTCGCCCAGGCCGGTGCTCAGGCTTATTGGATGCGGACGTACACCAACCCACGGCTTCGGACCACGGTGTTAGCCATCTTGATGTGCGGCCGGGCGGGCCGGATGTCGGTGCACACGCCGGAAGTGTGCTACCGGGGCGCGGGTTATGAAATCGTGGAAACGCCCAGCCGCTTGCCGTTGCAAAGCGAGACGGGCGAGGAACTGGGAACGTTTTGGACAGCCCGTTTCGTAAAATCCGCCGGAGTGGCCTCGGATTTGCGCTTGTATTGGGCTTGGACGGCGCATGGACCCTGGCAAGCGCCTTCGAGTCCGCGCTGGGAATTCCGCAGCGAGCCGTATCTGTACAAGTTGTACGTCTCCGTGGACGCCCCAAGCGGCATCGGGCAAACGAGCGAAGCGGTGCTGGATTTCTTACGCGCGATGGCGCCCGAGCTTGAGCGAACCGTCACGGTGAAGAATGCAGAGTGATTACAACCGCACAGAAGCAGAGGAACGCAGAGAGAAACATGTTTCTCACCAGTGAGTTGCATCCCGGCCGCTCCGATTCACGATCGGACGCGCAACTTTCGAACCACGGCTTGTACCTGACTCTGAAAGCCGCTGGGGACTTTGTGTGCGCGCTCGTGTTGCTGGTGTTGACCGCGCCGTTGGTGCTCGTGGCGATGGGCTTGATCAAGCTCACGTCGAAAGGCCCAGCGCTTTACTGGCAAACGCGCATGGGCAAGAACGGCAGGCCTTTCCTCATTTACAAAATCCGTACCATGGTTCACGAATGCGAAAGCTTGACCGGGGCCGCCTGGTCCAAGCCCGGCGACACGCGCATCACACCCGTCGGCTGGTGGCTGCGCAAATTGCATTTGGACGAATTGCCGCAGCTGTGGAACGTGCTGCGCGGCGAGATGAGCTTGATCGGTCCGCGTCCGGAGCGCCCGGAGTTTTTGCCGCAGTTGGAACAAGCCATACCGCGCTACCGCGATCGCTTGCGGGTTCGTCCCGGACTGACGGGACTCGCTCAGGTGCAACTGCCGCCGGATACCGATCTGGAAAGCGTCCGCCTCAAGCTCGCCTACGACTTGCACTATGTCCGCGGCGTGGGTCCATGGCTCGACCTGCGCATCGGCTGGGCCACGGTCCTCAAACTTGTCGGCATGTCGTTCCGCGGCATACGCTGGACGCTGAAGCTGCCCCGCCAAGAAAGGGTGCAAGACCTTTACAGGAAGTGGATTCTGCAAACCCACCTGAGCCAGAATACAGCGCTCCACGGCGCGACCATTCCGACGCCCGCACCGAGATAATGCAGTGGCATTCTTTTTATTCCTTTTGGTGAACGCGACGCTGTTCCTGCGGCCGGCTGAAGTGTTCGCGGTGCGTGAATTGGAGAATGTTTATCAGTACCTCATTCTCGCCTGTCTGTTTTGCGCCGTTCCCGACGTGCTCAATAACTCGACGTCGCGGCCGCTCGACGCCCAGCCCATTACCGTGTGCGTCTTCGGCATCCTTCTAGCCGTCCCGTTGGCGTTCTTAGCCATTGGCGATCTCGCCGAAGCCTTCCGCACCTGGTTCTACTTCTTCAAAGTCGTCGTGTATTTCGTGTTGCTCGTCAGCCTGGTGAACACGCCCACGCGCATGCGCGTCTTTATCAATAGTCTGCTCGTTTTCAGTTTGGGCTTGACGCTGATCACGCTCTTGCAATTCCTCGGTGTCGTGCAACTTGACACCCTGAAAAAGTCGCTCGACACCACCGTGGATGCGGTCACGGGGGAGGCCGTTTACTTCACTCGGTTGACTGGCTCCGGCATATTCCATGATCCCAACGAGCTGGGCGTCATGCTGGCGACGATGGCGCCCTTGTGTCTGTTCGCGCTTATGCAAAAAACCGCGGGCGGCCTGCGCATCCTGTGGATCGCGGAGTTTCTCGCCTTTGGTTTCGCCATCGCCAAGACGCAGTCGCGCGGGGCGCTGTTGGCGTTCGGCGCCGGCCTGGGCACGCTGGTGTGGGCGAAGTTCGGTTGGCGCCGCGCGGTGCTTTTGGGCCTTTTGGGTTTGCCCGTCTTGCCATTCCTGTTCACCGAGCGGCAAATCGCCATTTCCGCTTCATCGAACACCGGCCAGTCGCGCGTGCAGCTCTGGAGCGATTGGATGATGGAGTTTCGTGACAATCCCCTCTTGGGCAAAGGTGTCTACGTGGGCAAGGACGAGCCGGAAACCGAACGCGCGCCCGGCATCGAGCTCAAGCACCTGGCCCACAACAGTTATTTGCAAGCGTTCGCAGACATGGGCTTGCCGGGCGGTGTGCTTTTCTTGGGCGCGTTTTTTCTGGCGATATCGTCCATATGGCGTCTAAGGCCGAGCGGCGCGGTTACAGCGGAGGGCGGGCATCCCTTCGCCCCGACAGAGGGAGACGATGTCGAAGGGGAAACGGAAATGCAGCGGCTGCAACCTTATCTGCTCGGCGCAGTGGCCGCTTATGCAGTGGGGCTGATGACGTTGTCCCTTTGTTACGTGGTGCCGACGTATCTCGTCCTCGGTCTGGCGGCGGCCTATGCAAACTTGGCATACCTGCGCGCGCCGGAGTCGGACTCCACGCCGCGCCTGGACATGAAGATTGTTGGACGGTTCGCGGCGCTGAGCGTGGGATTCTTGGCGGTGATGTACGTTTTTGTGCGCGTGTTCATTCGATGGGCTTAGGGCCAACCCCGGGCATCGTAAAGCGCCAAGCGAAGGATCAGGGATAAGTAGTTCACCATGACGGAACGAACATTGCTATTGGCGACTTTTCATTTTCCTCCATCGGCGGCCGTGGCGGTGCATCGCATGTTGGGTTTCGCGCGCTATTTGCCGAAGTTTGGTTGGCGCTTGGTGGTCGTCGCGCCGCCGCACGTGCCCGGAGAGCCGGAAGACGCCGCGCTTATGCAGCAAATTCCGCCGGAAACTACCGTGATTCGTGTGTCGTTTCCGCGCGGCATGTGGTCGAAAGTCGTGGGCAAATTCGCTCCGCTCGGCCGCTGGATCCCAAGCGCGACACAAGCCTGCGCTCGCGCCGTGCGCGAGTATCGGCCCGACGCGCTGCTTACCTCGAGCCCCCCTTCCTGCATTCATTATCTGGGATTGTATCTCAAGATGCGTTTTGACATTCCGTGGGTCGCCAGCTTTCGTGACCCGTGGATCACCAATCGCGGCTTCGGGCTGCCGCTCAATCCATGGGAACGCATCGAAGCGCCGATGGAGGCCAAGGTCTTCGGGCGCGCCGACGCCGTCGTCGCCAACACGCCGCTCAATCTGGAAGGCTTGCACAGAGCGTATCCGCATCTTTGCCGAAAAATGACGGCGATAACGAACGGCTTCGATCCAGAGCGCTTTCCACAACGCAATGTGGGAGGGCATTCCAATCCGTCCAACGGCGAACGCCTGACCATCTTGCACGCGGGGGAGTTATACAGCGGGCGCGATCCGCGGCCCGTTTTGGACGCGCTGCGCGACATCGAGGCCGGCGGCAACGGTTCGCCGGACAAGCCGCATTTTCGCTTGGAATTCCTCGGCCGGGCCACTGAAGCGATTTTCGACTTGCCCGGAGAGGTCCGCCGCCGAGTTTTGGACCAGATCGTTTCACTAACAAGCCAAGCGCCCTATGCGCAAGCTTTGGAACGGATGGTCGCCGCCGACATTCTGCTCTTGATCCACAGTCCGGGTTTCAAGGTCGGCGTGCCGGCGAAGCTCTACGAGTACTTGGGCGCGGGCCGCCCGGTATTGGCGCTCGCGGAGCCGGACGGCGACATTGCCTGGGTGCTGAAGACCAGCGGCGTACCGCACCGGATCGTCCCGCCGCACGACGCCGCGAAAATCAAGCAAGCTTTATTGGAATTGGGGCGCGAGCTCCGCGCGGGAGCTGCATTGTCGCCGGCCAGCACGCGCTTATTCACGCGCGAACATATGGCCCGCCAAATGGCCCAGTGTCTGGACGCTGTCTGCGTCAAGGCTGAGGGGGCCGCATGAGTCACAAGAACGGCAAACCGGCGCAGCCCCTGCACGTTGTGCACGTGTCGCGCAGCTTGAACGTCGGCGGCCAAGAGCGTTTGTTGGTGGAATTCGCTCGCCATGCGGAGCGCGCCCGTTTTCGCCTGTCGTTTGTCTCGCTCACGGACCGCGGCGCGCTCGCGCCGCTGCTGGAAGAATTCGGCTGGCCGGTCCTGGCTCTTGACAATCCCGAAGGATTGCAGCCGGAACTTGTACTCCAACTGGCTCGACTGTTCCGCCGCCTGGGAGCGGACATCGTGCACACGCATGACGACAAGCCGCTCCTTTATGGTGCGGCAGCCGTGAAGCTGGCCCGCGTGTCCCGTCTGGTTCATACGCAGCATCACGGAAAGCTCGATTACATCACCGATCGGCAACGTTTCTTGGTCCGTTGGGCGGGACGGCTCGCGGACGCCTTCGTTTGCGTCTCGCACGCAAGTGCGCGTCAAATGCGCGGCGAGGGCATGCCGGACTCACGACTCTTCACGATCTGGAACGGAATCGACCTTGAGCGCTTTTCGTGCTGCAACAAAGAGCAGGCTTCCGGCCCAGCCGTTACTGTCGCCCGGCTCAGCCCGGAGAAGGACATTGCCAATCTGCTGCGCGCCGCCCAGCGCGTACTCAGCGCCGTGCCGGGTTTTCATTTGGAAATCGCCGGCGACGGACCTTGCCGCGCCGAGCTCGAAGCGCTGTCCAAGGAACTTGGCATTGCCGATCGCGTTAAGTTTTTGGGCGAGATCCGCAACGTGCAGGATGTGCTGTCCCGGGCACGCCTCTTCGTGCTGCCGTCGCGCACGGAAGGCATATCGCTCACCCTCCTTGAAGCCATGGCCTGCGGCTTGCCTGTCGTCGCAACCGACGTCGGCGGCAACCCGGAGCTTGTCGAACAGGAAAAAACAGGTTGCCTGGTTGCCGCAGGCGATCCGGAAGTGTTGGCAGCGGCCATTGCACGGCTATGGGACGATGCCCCGACCAGGCTGGCAATGGCGCAAGCGGGCCGCCGTCGGGTCGAGGAGCACTTCGATGTGCGCCGCATGATTGCCCAATACGAGGGCTTGTACCGCCCGGTGGCACACCGGCCCTCCCGGTCAAAAAAAGGTATGTTGGAACAACCGACATCAGAGGTCAGGAGTCAGGGGTCTGGGGTCAGGGGGTCGGAAGCAAATGCGTGTGGTCATTCTTGACGGTGACGTGCCTTATCCGCCCACCTCGGGCAAGAGATTGCGGACGCTGAACCTCATGGTGCGGCTTGCGCGCCGGCACAACATCACTTACATCGGCCGCTGCGCTGCGTCATCATCAGAGGCCCGATTGACGGCCGAATACCTCCGGAATCATGGCATCGAGCCGGTTCTTGTCGATGATCCGGTGCCCATGAAAAACGGACTGCGGTTTTACGGGCGGTTGGCTGCCAATTTGTTTTCGCGGTATCCGTATTCGGTCGCTAGCCATCGTAGCCGTACATTCCAGAAAGCAGTTGAGCGCGTCGCGGCGCGACGAGCTGTAAACGTGTGGCAATTGGAGTGGTCGCCTTATCTTTTGAGCTTGCCGATACACTTCCCAGGCCGGCGACTCTTGATGGCGCACAATGTCGATTCGCTGATCTGGCAACGCTATTTCGAAAACGCTCAGGGGTTTGCGCGCCGGTGGTTCTTGAAAAAACAATGGCGTCGCTTCCAACAATTCGAGCAAGAGTCGTTTCGAAAAGCAGACCGCGTCATCGCGGTAAGTAACGAAGACGCCGCGCTCATTCGCGATTGCTTTGGTCAACCTTGCGTGGATGTTGTCGAAAACGGCATCGATCGAGCTTATCATGAAGCTGTCGTGTCGCGCCGCGATCCGCGCACGATCCTGTTTCTTGGCGCTCTGGATTGGCGGCCGAATCAAGACGCAGTCCACCTGTTGCTGGATGAGATTCTCCCCAAAGTGTTATCTCAAGCGCCAGAGGCTCGACTGGTGCTTGTGGGACGCAATCCGCCGCCGGGTCTGGCCGAGCGCGTGTCGCGCACGCCGCGCGTCGAATTGCACGCCGACGTGCCGGACGTGCGGCCCTATTTGGCCCAAGCCGGCGTGATGGCGGTGCCCTTGCGCATCGGCGGCGGCTCGCGCTTGAAAATCCTCGAGGCGCTGGCATGCGCGCTCCCGGTTGTTTCCACGGGCATCGGCGCGGAAGGGCTGCAGATTACCCCGGACCAACATTACACCCGCGCTGAACTTCACTTGTTGCCCGACGCACTAGTGCGCGCCATCCGTAACCCCGGCTCAGCCCAAGCCCAAGCACATGCCGGTCAACGGTTCGTTCTGAACCAATACGACTGGGACACCCTGGCGAACAAACTGGAAGACGTTTGGGAACGAGCTATCAGGAATCAAGAGTCAGGCGTCAGGATTCAGACACGACCGCAACCTTTTGTCTCGACCCCTGACCCCTGCCCCCTGACTCCTGACCCCTGACCCCTGACCCCTGACCCCTGACCCCTGACCCCTGACTCCTGACCCCTGACCCCTGACCCCTGACCCCTGACCCCTGACCCCTGACTCTGACCCCTGACTCTGACCCAATGCGAATCGTCCACCTAATGGCTTCGCCCTTCTATGGCGGCCCGGAACGTCAAATGCTCGGGTTGGCGCGGCACCTACCCGCCGACACACGAAGCACATTCATGACGTTCGCCGAGGGCGGCCGCTGTCAAGCATTGCTGGATCAAGCGCGTGCGCAAGGATTCGACGCGATCGAATTGGCTCACAATGCGCCGCACGTGCGCGTGGCTGCCAAGGAAGTCGCTCAACACCTGCGCCGACTGGGCGCTGACCTGGTCACTTGCAGCGGTTATAAGCCCGACATAGTCGGCTGGATGGCGGCGCGGCAGCTCGGCATTCCGGTCCTCGCTGTCGCCCATGGCTGGACGGCGGCGACTCTGAAAGTCCGTTTTTACGAAACGATCGACCGCCTGGTGCTGCGCTTTATGGACGCCGTCGTTTGTGTTTCCGAAGCGCAGGCGGACAAGGTGCGCCGCGCCTGGGTGCCCGAAAACAAGATCGCGGTCATCCGCAATGCCATCGGCGCGGAAGCGTTTCTGCCGCCCAATCCGGCTTACGGCGATTTGCTCCGGCACTTTTTCGTCGCGCCGCCGCGCTATGTCGTGGGCGCTGCCGGCCGGCTCAGCCGGGAAAAAGGTTTTGATCAACTGGTCGAGGCGGCCGCCCTCGTGGTAGAGCGCCGTCCCGACGTGGGCTTTGTCCATTTCGGCGACGGCCCGCTGCGGCAAGACATCACGCGGCAAATCGCCAAACTCGACTTACGCGAGCGCTTCGTGCTGGCCGGATTCCGCTCCGATCTGGGCGCTTTCCTGCCGCACCTCGACGTGCTGGCGCTACCCTCGTTCACCGAAGGGCTGCCTGTGGTCTTGTTGGAAGGATTGGCGGCGGGCGTGCCGGCCGTGGCCACCGCGGTCGGCGGCACTCCCGAAGCGCTGCAAGACGGGCGGTGCGGCTATCTCGTTGCGCCCGGCGATCCCGAAGCGATGGCGCAACGCATTCTCGATCTATTGTCGGACGATGAGAGGCGCAAATCCATGGGCGAACTCGGCCGGCGTCGTGTGCAGGACGAGTTTGCGTTCACGGCGCAAGCCGCGCAGTATCAACTCTTATTCGATAAACTAATCGCGAAACGCCGTCGGATTTACGTTTCCTAGTTTGACATGCTCAATCGCTGGCTGAGTGATATCGAAGACAAGCTGCGCTATCATCCGTTGGTGCGGCGCTTCTGGTCGCGCTGGACGAGCTTGCGCGACTCCTTGTTGCCGCGGCGCAATCCCCAGGCTCTGGCCCGATCCATTCGCCGGCTCTGCGCCGCCGCCCGCTATGCCGACAGCGACAAACGCGTTCGTTCCTTGCAACAACGCATCGAACGGCGCTTGCAAGAATTGGACGAAGCGCGCCTCGATTGGAGCCAGTTTGTTCCGGACATTGCCGAACCGTGGCTTGCCAAAGCAGTTGTGCTCAAACCGTTCGTCGGACCGAACGAAAAGGGCGTCGTCTTCATCTCTTTCGAGAACCAGTGGATCAAACTCCTCAGACACGGAGACCATCGCGAATTCGCCCGGCGCTATCATCTGGTCATTGCGCCCAGCTCGAGCCCGCACAACCTCGTCAACTACGTGTTTCCCACCGCCTATTCCGGCTCGATTTTCACGCTCATCAGCAATCCCGGCGATCTTGACGTCCTCCCGCGCATAGCGCCGAAGTTTGTCGTCGTGCCGCTCTACGCGTCGCATTGGGTCAATCCGGAGCGCTTTCGGCCGCTGCCGCGGACGGATCGAGTTTATGATCTTGTCATGGTGACTAGTTGGGGAAAAGTAAAACGGCACTTCGCATTGTTCAAAGCTTTGAAAAAGATGCGCCCCGATATTCGCGTCTTGCTTATCGGTCAGGATCAAGAAGGCCGAAGCGCGGACACCATTAGAAAAGAGGCGCGCTGGTACGGCGTCGAAAATTGGCTGACGATCCTGGCGAACCAGCCGTATGAAATGGTCACGCAGCTGTTGTGTCAGGCCAAAGCCAGCGTGGTCTTGTCGAAGCGCGAAGGGTCGTGCGTTGTCGTCGCGGAATCGCTGTTCGCGGACACGCCGGTCGCTTTGCTGGAAGGGGCGGAAATCGGCTCGCGCGT
>JAKEFD010000072.1 GCA_022616245.1 Gemmataceae bacterium | reverse complement strand
GTGGACGCCAACTTGGTCGATTGATGTGGCATTCACGGATGGCAGTGGCGCACACGGGGATATGCGCGTGACTTTTGTTGCTCCGGGCATCGAAACTGGTTAGCAATCCTCGCTCGCGCGTCGGGCTAGTGTTAATGACATGGGTGGCTTGCCTTGGCGGCTCGCGTGCAACGGCATTGAGCCCGGGACATGCAAATCAATAGGCGGATGCCCGGTCTCGCGCTGAAATAGCTGTTCGAGACGCCGTCCGTCGTCAGGATTGCCGTTCACGCCAGGATCTCACGAACCACTTCCCCATGTACGTCCGTCAGCCGAAAATCGCGGCCCTGAAAGCGCACCGTCAACCGCAGGTGATCGACGCCTAATAGATATAGCATCGTGGCGTGCAGATCGTGCACCGGGACCACGTTGTCCACGGCATTGTAGCCGAGCTCGTCGGTGGCGCCGTAGGTGATGCCGCCCTTGATGCCGCCGCCGGCCAGCCACATCGAGAAGCCCTTCATGTGGTGGTCGCGGCCGTCGCCTTGGGCCATCGGCGTGCGGCCGAACTCGCCGCCATAGATCACCAGCGTTTCGTCGAGCATGCCGCGCGCCTTGAGATCCTTGAGCAGCGCCGCGGCGGCTTGATCGACCTCGCCCGCGCTGCCGGCCATGTGCGTGCGCACGCTGCCGTGGTGGTCCCAGTCGCGGTGATAGAGTTGGATGAAGCGGACGCCGCGCTCGGCGAGACGGCGCGCCATGAGGCAATTGGCGGCGAAGGAGCCGTCGGCGCCGCGCGTGCCGTACATGTCCAGGGTGCGCTGCGTTTCGCCGGAGAAGTCGCGCAGGATGGGCACTGAAGTCTGCATGCGAAACGCCATCTCATATTGAGCGATGCGCGTGGCGATTTCCGGGTCGTCGACGACATTGTTGTGCAGGCGGTTGAGCTCCTGCACGGCGTTCACCACGTCGCCTTGTTGCGTGGGACTGACCCCTTGCGGCGTCGTGAGGTAGAGCACCGGATCGCCGGTGCCGCGCAGATGGATGCCCGCGAAGCGACCGGGTAAGAGGCCGGCGCTCCACTGCCGCTGCGCGATGGGTTGCGATTGGCCGTAGCGTCCCGTGGAGGTGAGCACGACAAAACCGGGCAGGTCGTCGGCGTCGCAGCCCAGGCCATAGTAGACCCAAGAACCCATCGCCGGCCGGCCGGAGATGGTCGTGCCCGTGTTCATGAAGGTGTGGGCCGGGTCGTGGTTGATCGCTTCGGTCTTGAGCGAGCGAATGATGCACAGTTCGTCGGCGACGGAACCCAAGTGCGGAAAGATGCTCGCGATTTCCTGGCCCGATTTGCCCCACTTGCGAAAGGGATGCTGCGGCTGCAAACAAACGAGCCTGGCCCCTTGAAGCTGGGCAATGGGCTGGCCGCGCGTGAACGACTCGGGCATGGGCTGCCCATTCAGCCGCGCCAATTCCGGTTTGTAGTCGAAGCTTTCCAGGTGCGACGGCCCGCCGGCCATATACAGCCAGATGACGCGCTTGGCCCTGGGCGTGAAGTGCGGCGGGTTGACGACGCCGGTCCAGCGCGGCGACGGCGGGCGCTGTGGCGTCTGCGCCGGCAGCATGGAGGCCAGGGCCATCATGCCCATGCCGGCGGCGGTGTCTTGCAGGAAGGCGCGGCGGGTGAGGGAGGTAGTAGCCATGCTGTTTGCTCAAGGGACGATGCTACAGAATACTCTCGAGATCGCGCGCGCCATGCAATACATGGAGGACACGAATGCCTCGGTCAGGTGTGAATCGATAGATCATGAGATAGTTCTCAAAGCCTTTTATCTGCCAGACCCGCGTATTGCGGAGTCGCGGCGGGTCAAAATCGAAGGGACTCCCCAATTCCGGCGATTGGGAGATCTTCTCAAATGTTTCTTCACAAGCCATGCAAAAGCGCAACGCTGCCGGAAAACTGTCCTTGGCGATGTGGTCCATAATTCCTTGGATTTCCTCGTACACATCGCTCGGAATGAATACGTCGTGCTTCATTGCTCTTGAACTTGCCGGTGGCGTTGAAGGAATTCTTCTTTCATCTTCGTCATGAGCTCCGGCGTTACACGTATTTCGTCGCCGTTGTCCATGGCATCAAGACGTTCCAACAGCAATACTTCAAGGTCTTTCTTCTTTTGCTCAACAATCGCCTTTGCAATCAGCCACTGAAAATAGTCATCCGTATTTGCGAACCCCCCGCCCGAAATCTGGTTCTCCACAAAGGTCGACAATCGCTCCGGTAAGTTGATCGAGATGGGGGTCATATCCAGCACCTTTCTTGTTTGATATTTCTCGCCGCTGGATTTTACAATAACTACGCTCTTCGGTCTATTGCCAATCTTGGCTCATTGAAGGACAGCATTATGACTCGCACGCTATTATTCTATCGACTCTTTTTCATTTCCGTTCTCGCTGTCGTTTCTGCGGCGACGACCATGGCACAAGAACGAACTGCGGATTATCAGGTCGGCCTCGCCAAGATCGACATCACGCCGCGGCACCCCATCCGGCTCAACGGCTTCGGTTTTCGCCGCGCCGAGTCCGAAGGCCTCACCCAGCGCATCTGGGCCAAGGCGATGGCCATCGACGACGGTCAGAACGGACCGGCGCTCTTGATCGCGGTGGACATCCTCGGCATCCCCGGCGAAATCCGCGCGGAGCTGGGCAAGCGGCTCGAAAAAAAAGCGGGCCTGAAGCCGTCGCGCTTGGCGATCACCGCGTCGCATACGCACACGGCGCCAATGCTCAAGGACGCCAATCAGACGATCTTCAGCGTGCCGATACCGAAAGAACATCTCGACAACATCGACCGCTACACGAAAGAGTTCATTGACAAGCTCGAAGAGGTATCCCTGCAAGCGCTCAAGGGTCGGCAACCCGCGAAGCTCTCTTGGGGTGTCGGCAGCGTCGGCTTTGCGAAGAACCGCCGCCCCCAAGGCGGCCCGGTGGACCACGATCTACCTCTGTTGGTCGTGAAGACGCCCCAAGGAAAGGTGCGAGCAATCTATGTCAGCTACGCCTGCCATTGCGTGACCCTGTCCAACAACAAGATTAGCGGCGATTGGGCCGGCTTCGCACAAGAGGCCATCGAAGACGCCTATCCGGGAGCGCTCGCCCTTGTGTCCATCGGCTGCGGCGCTGACTCGAACCCCGGCTCCGGCGTCAAAGGCGACAAAGCCGAATTCGCCGCGCTGCAAGGGCGCGAGATCGCCGTGGAAGTCCAGCGGCTTTTGAAAGGCTTCCTCGCTCCGGTCCAAGGAAAATTAACCGCGGCGGAAAAGACAATTCCGCTTCCACTCGCGCCGCTGTCCGACCGAGCTGGCTGGGAAGCCAAAGCGCAGCGCAAGGACGCAATTGGCCACCACTCCCGCGTGCAACTGGAGAAGCTCGACCGCAAAGAACAGCTGCCCGAGCGCGTCGACTACCACATCATGACTTGGCGCTTCGGCGACTCCTTGGCCATGGTCTTTCTGCCGGGAGAAGTCGTCGTCGACTTCTCGCTCCGCCTAAAGCGCGAGCTGGACCGCAAACGCCTGTGGATCAACGCCTACGCCAACGACGATCCCTGTTACATCCCATCCGAGCGCGTCTTGAAGGAGGGCGGCTACGAGGGCGGCGGCGCCATGATCTACTACGATCTGCCCGGACCGTTTCAGCCGGGGCTGGAAAATAAGATCATCGACACCGTCAAGCAACAGCTCGGCAAGGGGTTTCCGCCGAGCTTCGACGCCAACAAGACGCAGGGCTCGTTGCCGTTGTCGCCACAGCAGTCCGCCACCAAGCTGCAAACGCACGACCGCTTCACTGTCGAACTGGTCGCCGCCGAGCCGCTCGTGGAAAGCCCGGTGGCCATCGACTTCGGCCCCGACGGCAAGCTCTGGGTCGCGGAAATGATCGACTATCCCGAAGGGGTAGAGCGCAAGTTTGAGCCGGGCGGCCGCATTCGTTTCCTAATGGACAGCGACGGCGACGGCTTCTTCGACAGATCCACGCTGTTTCTAGACAAGTTGCCGTTTCCGACCGGCGTGACCGTGTGGCGCAAAGGCGTCTTGATTTGCGCCGCCCCGGACATCCTCTATGCCGAAGACACCGACGGCGACGGTAAGGCCGACGTCGTACGCAAGCTTTTTAGCGGCTTCGGCACCGGCAATTATCAGGGCCGCGTCAACAGCCTGTGCTACGGCCTCGACGGCTGGGTCTACGGCTCATGCGGACTCTTTGGCGGCAAGATTTACTCGCATCAAACAAAGAAAACCTTCGACCTCGGCGACCGCGATTTTCGTATCAAGCCCGACGAAGGCTTGATCGAGCCGGCGACAGGCCGCACGCAGCAGGGCCGGGCGCGTGACGATTGGGACAACTGGTTCGGCTGCGACAACAGCACACTGGCCCGGCACTACGTCCTTCCCGATCACTACCTGCGCCGCAATCCGCACGTCGCCTATCCGCCAACGGCCGTCCTGGTTCCCGATTACCCGAATTCGCACCGGCTCTTCCCGGCGATCAAGGAGCAGCAGCTCTTCAAGCTGTCGGGTCCGCCCCACTACGTGACCGCAGCGTGCGGGTTAGGCGTTTACCGAGACGACCTTTTGGGGAGCGACCTCACCGGCAACCTTTTTACCTGTGAGACGGTGAATCATGTGGTGCACCGCTTGCAGTTGACGCCGAAAGGCTCGACTTTTTCCGGTCGACGCGCGCCAGAAGAGAAAGACCGCGAGTTTCTCGCCTCGGTCGATCCCTGGTGCCGGCCGGTGCAAGCACTCACGGGGCCTGACGGCTGCTTGTGGATCGCCGACATGTATCGTTTCGTCATCGAGCACCCGCGCTGGATTCCTCCGGAGGATTTGGCGCGGCTCGACTTGCGCGCGGGGCAGGGGATGGGGCGCATCTATCGCGTCCGTCCCAAGGACAAAGCGCCCCGGCCGTGGCAACGCTTGGACAAGTTGGACGGGGCCGGATTGGTCAAAGGACTCGATAGTCCAAACGGTTGGCAGCGCGATATGGCGATGCAGTTACTAATGTGGAACCCTGACGAGCGTATCGTGCCGATGCTCGAGCAAAGGGTTTTACCTCCGTTTCAACCTCAGACCCGGCTGCAAGTGCTGTGCACGCTGGCCGCGCTGGGTAAGGCGACGCCGCGTGTACTCAAAGCTGCTCTGGATGATGCCGATCCCCATGTACGCCGACAAGCGGTCCGCTGCGCGGCTGCGTTGCTCGATGAGAATGCCGACATTGCGCTTTCGTTGTTGCGGCGCTGCGACGATGCACATGCTCAGGTGCGCATGCAGGCGGCTTGTGCATTGGGTCGATGGAAAGATCAGCGTGCCGGCGGGGCCTTGGGCGCTATGGCTCTTCGCCATGCGAACGACGCGCACCTGGTTGCCGCCGTATTGAGCAGCGTTCATGCCGACAACCTTGGCGGCATGCTTGCAACCGTGCTAAGCGAGGAGAGCAGCCATACGCCGCCGCCCAGCCTGGTTCGGCCGCTCTTGCAACTGGCGACGACCATGAACGAAGGCAAGGCGCTGCCCGGTGTACTCGCGTCGATCGCGCAGCCGCGCCAAGGACAATATCAGCCTTGGCAGCTTGCGGCGGTGCTCGGCGTTGTCGAAGCGCTCGAACGGCGCGGCCAGGCGCTCGATAAACTATCCGCCAAAGAACGCGAGTTGATCGGTCCCTTGTTAGCGGATGCACGCAAACGAGCCGGCGACGACAAGGCAGCTGAAGATGTACGTCTCGCGGCCATTCCCTTGCTCGGTCGCGCGTTGGAAAAACGCGAGGCGGATTTGAAACTGCTCGCCAGTTTGCTCGGGCCGGCTTCGACGCCGAAATTGCAAGTCGCCGCCGTTTCGTCTTTGGCCCGCATAGCCGACGACGCCGTTCCTCCCATGATGTTCGCAGGCTGGAGCGGCCATTCGCCCGCGCTTAAAGGCCAAATCCTCGACGCGCTTTTGAGCCGCCGCACCTGGCAAAAGCAATTACTCGAAGCCTTGACAAAGAAGCAAGTGCCGGCCGCTGAGATCGACCTAACGCGCCGGCAGCGCTTGCTCGACCATCCCGTCGCGGCCATCCGCGCCGAAGCCGCCAAGGTGTTCGCCGGCGCTGTCGACGCCGATCGCGAACGTGTCGTCAAAGAGTACGCCGCCGCGTTGCCCAAGACCGGCGACCATAAGCGCGGCCAAGCGCTCTTCGCCAAAAGCTGCTCGGCCTGCCATCACTTCCGGGGCGAAGGCTTCCACGTCGGCCCGGACCTGGCCGCACTTGCCAATCGCACGCCACTCTTCCTCCTTTCGGAGATTCTCGATCCGAACAAAAACATGGATTCGCGCTACGTCGAATACCACGCCGTTTTGCATTCCGGCCGCGTCTTGACCGGCATGCTCGCCGGCGAAACGTCCACTGCCATCGTGCTCCGCGGCCAGCAGCGCAAAGACGAAACAATCTTGCGCACCGACCTGGAGGAACTGAAGAGCACCGGCAAATCGCTGATGCCGCTCGGCTTGGAGAAGGAGCTTGCGCCCAAGGACATGGCTGACGTGTTCGCCTATCTGACGCACGGCGCGCCTTCTCCCAAAAAGTTTGCCGGCAATGAGCCTGCCGTCGTCCAAGCAGAAAAAGGCCAACTGACACTCCGGGCCAGCCAATGTGAAATCCACGGCGGCGACATCGCCTTCGAGTCGGACTTCAAAAACATTGGCATGTGGCACGGTGTCAACGATCATGTCGTTTGGCGCATCCGACTCGACAAGCCCGCCGCGTTCGACGTCATCATGGACCACGCTTGTCATCCGAATTCCGCCGGCAACGCGTTCGTCGTGGATTACCCGGAAGGCTCCTTGAACGGCGTGGTCGCGAGCACCGGCGGCTGGGACCAGTATCGTCAGCTTCGCATCGGCGCGCTCAAGCTGCCGGCCGGCGACAGCAAGCTCGTCTTCCGCCCGGCCGGCGCCAAACTGCGCGGCGCCCTGATCGATTTGCGCACGCTCTACCTGATCCCGCCCGGCGCCGTGCTGCAACTCACGCAGAAAGCGGTCAAGCCGAGCGAACTGGCCAAGCAGATTCTCGACGACCTGCTCCCTGCCGCGAAGCGGCAAGCGCTAGTCGCCGAACATGCCGACATCTCTGCCAACCTGGTTCAAGCGCTGACCGCTGATTTGTCGCCGAACACCAAGGAAGAGTACCGCCGCATTCCGTGGATTTGGCGCGTCAGCGTCGCGGCGGGCAAACGCAACGACGCGAAGGAGCTGCGTGACGTGCTTGCCGCCTCCCTGCCGCAGAAAGGGGAACCGCTCCTCGATTGGCAAGCCGTCGTTGTGGGCGGCGGAGTCATCAACGGCATCAGCCTCGTCGGCGCCTGGCCGGACCAACGCCTGCGCGACCTCTTGAAGAAGGACGACGATTTGGCCGCACGGCTGCGCGACTCGGTGCGTCAGGCCTACGCCATGGCGGACAATGAAAAGACGCCGCCCGGCACGCGTTACGACGCGTTGCGCATGCTGGCCTTGGATGCACCGGACCGCGCTTTGCCGGCGCTTGCGAAATATCTGCCCAAGACCGCTCACCCGGAACTGCAAATGGGCGCTGTCAGCGCGCTTGCGGACATCGATGAGCCGCGCACTGCAGAACTCTTGATCAAGAACCTGGATCAATTCACGCCGGGAAATCGAAGCATGGCCATCGATGGGTTGCTAAAAACTCTCACCAGGCGCGATGCCTTGCAACGATGCCTTATGGATGGAACGGTGAGATCGGAATGGCTCAGTGAGACACAGTTAAAGAGGCTGAAGTAAAGGAGCCTCTTGGCTCTTGCTCAACTCTCGAGATTCGAAAAAAAATCCCCTCCCGTTCGGCTTCCTCCAGGCACTACTATGGCGACATCGAAGAGCCGAGCGAATCAGGATGAACAACGCACAAACTGGCGTGATATTGCGGCAATTGCAAAAGCTCAACGCGCCGCCGGGCGACGACCGGCTTTTGAACGAGCAGCTCCTGGCGCGCTTTGTGAGGCACAAGGACCCGGAAGCCTTTGCCGCGCTGGTCCGTCGCCATGGGTCGTTGGTATTGAATGTGTGCCGCTCCGTCCTTCGTCAACAAGAAGACGCCGAGGATGTCTTTCAAGCGACTTTTCTGGTGCTGGCCCGCAAAGCCGCCACGATCAAGAAGCAAGCGTCGGTGGCGAGCTGGTTGCACGGCGTCGCCTTCCGGATCGCACAGAAAGCGAAGGTGGGGCAGGTCAAGCGGCGCTTTCACGAGCAGCAGGCGAAGCCGCAAGCGTCGGCGCGTGATTGCGACGATATGAGCTGGCGCGATCTAAGGCGCGTGCTGCACGAAGAAGTGAACCGGCTGCCGGAAAAGCTTCGGGCGCCGTTGCTTTTGTGCTACTGGGATGCCATGACGCAAGACGAGGCGGCCCGGCAGCTCGGCATTCCCAAGGGCACACTCAAGGATCGGCTCGAACGCGCGCGCCACCTCTTGCACCACCGGCTCGGTCGCCGCGGCGTCAGCCTGTCCGCGGCCTTGTTCGTGACGCTGCTCTGTCGCGACTTGGTCCAGGCTGCTCCGGCGCTTTTGCTGAAGTCGACGGTTCAGTCCGCGTTATTGTTCGCGGCAGGACAGTCCGCCAGCGTGCTGTCGGCGAAGGCCATTGCCCTGGCGGAAGGAATCTGCGAAGGCCTCTCGGCCACGAAAGCGAAGTTGATAGCCGTACTGCTCATTCTTTCGACTCTGGTTGCTGCCGGCGCGGGCGCGCTGGTGCAGAAGCCGACTGACGCCGCCACTCCAAGACGTGTCGCGCCCCATGCGATTGAATTGCTGCCCGAAGACGAAAACGCCGCGCTCGCGCGGACCGACGTCCATGGCGATCCGTTGCCGCCGGGCGCGCTCTTGCGCTTCGGCACGGTGCGGTTCCGTCACGGTGAGACGATCAGTCAGGTTGCTTTTTCGCCGGACGGCAAATACCTGGCCTCTGCCGGCCAGAACGGAGAATCGAACTCCAACCCGAATAGCATTTGTCTGTGGGATCGCGCCTCGGGAAAACTCTTGCGCCGATTGGAGGGCCCGCGGCTGGACGGAAACCGCGCGCATTTCCTGTCGTTGGCCTTTTCTCCGGACAGCAAACTCCTGGCCGCGCAGAGTTTTCCGGGTTCCATTCACCTTTGGGAAACGGCGACCGGCAAAGTAACTCGCGAGCTCTGCAAAGGCGGCGTGACCATTGTCCCGACCGACACGCCGGCAGCGCGAATCATCGGCGCCGGCTTCGTATTCTCTCCGGATGGCAAGTACTTGGCGGCATGCGACAGGGATAAGGCGATTCATTTTTGGGAAGTTGCCACCGGCAAAGACGTGCGAAAACTCGTCAGCGACCCCGAAATTCACGCGCCTTTGGCTTTCACCAAAGACGGCGCGACCTTGGCCACCAGTGGGGACAAACACATTCAACTCTGGAACACACACACCGGGAAAGAGATTGGCCGGCTCGAGGGCCACAATAGTCCGGCCGGCAATGCCGCCTTTTCGGCGGACAACAAGATCCTAGTAGCGTTTACAGGCTCGCCCGAGAATCCATATGGCGCCAAAGTGTTTGTCTGGGACGTAACCGAAAGGAAAGTGCTGCGCAGTTTCGAAGTCGGGCGAAAAGGCGGCCTGATACTGTCCGCGGCACTGTCTCCCGATCTTGGGTCGGCACTTCTAGGCGGACACCCCACCACTCAAATCGATTTGGCAACCGGCAAGGAGATTCGCCGTTTTGCCAGGTTGGACAGCAATACACACGCACTTGCGTTTTCTCCCGACGGCAAAACAGTCGCTGAGGCGGGCAACAACCGCACCGTCCAACTGTGGAACGCGGAAACGGGCGCTCCGCTCGCAGCCGCGACCGGGCACTCCGGCATCGTCCAATCGCTGTCCCTCTCCGCCGACGGCAAGACGCTGGCTTCCGTGGCGGCGGATCGCAGCATCTGGCTCTGGGATGCGACGACAGGCAAGCCGCGGACACGCATCGAGCGTCCGAGTGTCTCTTTCACAAACGCAATCTTTTCTCCCGATGGCGTCACGCTGGCTGCGACCGCCGACGACGCGTTTGTCCGTCTCCTGGAAACAGCCACAGGCAAGGAATCTCGCCGGCTGACTGGGAAAACTCCGGTGCGGACAGCCGCGTTTTCTCCCGATGGGAGAGTCCTGGCCGCTGGGGGCGGTGAGGGCCGCGTGTGGCTCTTTGACGCGGACAGCGGCAAGAAACTGCACGAGTTTACTCATCCCCGTCCGCGTGAAGCCCACGCAGGCGTTCTTGGCGTCGCCTTTTCCCCCGATGGACGCTTCGTCGCCTCCGCAGGTTGGGGAGAATTCGCGGCCATTTGGCACGTAGAAACGGGCAAACTGTGGCGTCAGCTCCCAGGCCATGATTATTGGGTCTCGTCGCTCAGTTTCTCTCCCGATGGCAAAACCCTGGCCACAACGGGTTGGGACAAAACGATTCGGCTATGGGAATTGTCGACGGGCAAAATACGGATGCGGTTCGATGGTCATTCCGATCGGCTGGCTGTCGTCGCCTTTTCCCCCGATGGCCTCAGCATCGCTTCCGGCAGCGACGACAAAACCGTTCGCATATGGGACGTGCGCACGGGGCAAGAACTCGGGCGCTTTCTCGGGCATGAGAATGTCGTTGGCCGGCTATGCTTCGCCGCCGACGGCAAGACACTGTACTCCGGAAGCTGGGATACAACCATCCTGGCCTGGGACATGAACATGCTGGTCAAGAAGCGCCAACCGCCGGCAAAACTCACGGCGAAAGATATGGAAGCGACTTGGAATGATCTAGCCAGTGAAGATGCGCCCAAAGCGGGCCAGGCTGTTTGGGCGTTGGTCGCCGATAGCAGCATGGACTTCCTCAAAAAGCAGTTGCGTCCGCTGAAATCGGTCGACGGCAAACGGCTTGCCCGACTCATTGAAGATTTGGATAGCGCTCAATTCGAAGTGCGGCAGCGTGCGGCGAAAGAACTGGATGCGCTTGCCGACCTGGCCGAACCGGCGCTCCGCAAAGCCTTGTCCGGTCAGCCGACACTGGAAGCCAGGCAACGGCTCAAACAGCTTCTGGACAAGCTGGAAGGTCCGATTACATCACCGAAATTACTGCGAGAATTTCGCGCCGTTGAGGTGCTGGAGAAAATCGGCGGAGCCGAGGCCAAACAGTTGTTGACCAGCCTGGCCGCCGGCGCTCCGGATGCCTGGCTGACGCGCGAAGCGCGACTGGCACTCGAACGGTTAAAGCGGGCTGCCAATTGAATTCGCCGCTAGTTCCTGGTGATGGTTTCGTGCAGGTTCAGGATGACTCGAGCGACCTGCGTCCATGCCGCCAATTCCGCCGCCGGCAGCGACTGATCCGCGGGGTGCAATCCGACCTTGAGCAGCCTTTGAACGTCCTCGCGCTCGGTTTCGTAATGGCGCAGATTTTTCTCGTATAGATTGGCGAGCAAGTCGCTCTCTTGCGGCAATGGGCCTCGTTGCAGCGCGGTGCGGAAGGCGAAGTCCATTCTCTCGCCCACGGACTTGCCGCCCCTGAGGATTCTCTCGGCGAACACGCGCGCCGCTTCCACGTAGGTTGGATCGTTGAGGAGCACAAGCGCCTGCTGCGGCGTATTCGAGCGCGGCCGTTCCACAGTGCACTCCTCGCGCGATGAAGCGTCGAATGCGAGCAGACTCGGTTGCAAGAACGAACGCTGCCAGTAAGTGTACAAGCCGCGGCGATACTGGTTTTCGCCCTTGTCATTGTCCCATTCGCGCGTCGGGAAGTTGAGATAGCGCCAGTAGCCCGCGGGTTGATAGGGCTTGACGCTCGGCCCGCCGATCTTCTTCACCAGCAAGCCGCTCAGAGACAAAGCGTTGTCGCGGACGAGCTCGG
Organism: Gemmataceae bacterium; assembly: GCA_022616245.1. Taxonomy (GTDB): domain Bacteria; phylum Planctomycetota; class Planctomycetia; order Gemmatales; family Gemmataceae; genus JAKEFD01. Next base: position 640 of record JAKEFD010000072.1, on the reverse strand, counting down.
CGTCGAGGCGGAAGCGGCCCTGCCTGGCAAGGAGCTGGTTATACGGATCGCGTTGTTTGAGCTCTTCGCTAGCTTTGGACGATTGGCGATAGGTGTTGGATGTCACGATCAGCTTGATGATGTGTTTCACATTCCAGCCACCCTGTCCCCCAGGGGGCGAGGGCGACATGAACTCCACCGCCAGCCAATCGAGCAGCTCCGGGTGCGTGGGCCAGGCGCCCTGGTTGCCGAAGTCGTCCATCGTTTTGACGATGCCTTGGCCAAAGTAGAGGGACCAGAGCCGGTTGACGAACACGCGCGCGGTGAGCGGGTGCTCCGGCGCGACCAGCCACTGGGCAAGCTCCGAGCGCGTGGCCCGGCCGTTGGTCGTGCGCAGCTTGGGCAGGCTCGCGGGCGTGCCCGGCTGCAGGATGGGTCCGGACTCGTCCAGCCAGTTGCCGCGCGGCAAGAGCCGAATCGTGCGCGGCGCGCCGGAAATACTCACCAGCGTCGTCGGGATGGTTTTCTGCAATTCCGCTTTGTCCTTCTGCAACGCTTGCAGCTTTTGCCGCGCCTCGGCCAGCGACGGCTCGACGTTGGCCCGGTAATACTCGGCCAGCTTTTCTTTGAGTTTCGGCGTCAGCTTCTTCGCGTCCACGGC
>JAKEFD010000071.1 GCA_022616245.1 Gemmataceae bacterium | reverse complement strand
GGCGTGCACGGGGTCATTTTTCGACGTAAGTCCTTGGGGCATAAACCTCGCCTCGTGCACGCCAACTATGGGTCGAAAGTTGGCGTGCACGGTCCGTCCTTGCCAACTCTTGGAGGCTATAACTAGCTCGTACTAACGGCACGATTTCGATGACTATTTCTTGTTGTCCTTGGCTTCCAAATACAAATCCAAAGCGAAGGCGAGCCCAGTTAGCCCGGATGGATACGCCTTGAGCGAGCCGGCGAACGCGCGAAAGACGCGGTCGGCTTCCGCGCGGTATTTTTCGTCCCCGGTCTTGGCCCAGAGGCGGACCAGGTTGCGGGCGGCGATGCTGTTGCCCGAAGGTTGAGCGCCGTCGTATTGGTCCTTGCTGCGGGCAAAGAACTTCTCGTGGTCGTGGGCCGTGAAGTAGTAACCCCCGGCCTTCGGGTCGCCGTGGTGCTTAATCATGGCGTCGGTAAGTTCGCGCGACGCTTTCAGCCAGCGCTCATCTTTGGTCGCGTCGTGAAGGGCCAACAAGCCATGCGTCAGGAAGGCATAGTCCTCGACATAAGCGGCAACGGCGGCTCTGGGCGTTTCGCCGGGCTTGGCGCCATAAGTGCGCAACAAGCGATTGTCTTTGGTGCGCTGATGCTTGAGGACAAAGTCGGCCGCGCGAACGGCCGTGTCCACATATTTCTTTTCACCCAGAGCCATCCCGGCTTCGGCAAAACCGGCGATCATCTGCCCGCTCCAGGCGGTCAAGGCGATCTTGTTAAGGAAAGGCTTGTCGCGTTTTTCGCGCACGTCGAATAGCCTTTTGCGCAAGGGATTGAGCTTGGCGTGAAAATCTTCGACGGGCAGTCCCAAGTCCTTGGCCAGCTCGAACGGTGTCTTGGCCAGGTGCAGGATGTGATACTTGTTTTCGAAGTTGGGATTAGCGCCATAGACTTTTTTGATGAAATCGAGGTCTTTCGCGTCGGGCAAGGCCTCGGCCAATTCCTTGGGAGTCCAGACGTAGAAGCGGCCCTCCTCGTGGTGTGTCTCCGCGTCTTGCGAAGAGTAGAAAGCGCCTTCGGGCGACATCATCTCGCGCTCGACATAGGCCAGCGTCTCTTCGAGGATGCGCTTGTAGTGGCCCTTCTTGGTGAGGCGATAGGCGCGGGCGTAGACCTCGGCGAGCTGGGCGTTGTCGTAGAGCATTTTCTCAAAATGCGGGATGTTCCAGGTTCGTTCAGTGCTGTAGCGATGGAAGCCGCCGCCGATCTGGTCGTAGATGCCGCCCAGCGCCATGCGGTCGAGCGTGAGACGGACCATGGCGATCAGTTCTTTGTTCTTGGTGCGCTCGCCTTGCTGCAAGAAAAACTCTAGACGCGAAGGGAGCGGGAACTTCGGGCCGCGGAAGTTGCGGTTGGGGTTGCCGAAACCGCCGTATTCCGGATCGAATTCCTCTTTCATGGTGCCGACGGACTCCTCGAGCAGCTTGCGGTCAAGGTCCACGAGCGCAATGCCGCGGACGGAATCGAGGGCGCGCTGCGTTGCCGCCGCCAGATTGTCGGCCTGTTTTTCCAGGTCTTTGGGATTATCCTTCCAGGCTTTGTCGACTATTTTGCAGATTGTTTCGAAGCCGCTGACCTTTTCGCCGTCCACCTCGCGGTCCTTGGGCGGCCAGTAGGTGCCGCCGACGACGGGTTTGCCGTCGGGCAAAAGGAACATCGACAGGGGCCAACCGCCGCCGCCGCCGCGCACGGCCGTGAGCGCGGTCATGTAGATCTGGTCGATGTCCGGCCGCTCTTCGCGATCCACCTTGATGCACACGAACGAGTCGTTCAAGACTTTAGCGATGGCTTCGTTGTTAAACGACTCGCGCTCCATGACATGGCACCAGTAGCACGAGCTATAGCCGATGGACAGAAAGACGAGCTTGCCTTCCTTTTTGGCCTTTTCGAATGCTTCCGGTCCCCATGCGTACCAGTCGGTGGGATTATGGGAGTGCATCAAGAGATAGGGGCTGGTCTCTTTGGCGAGGCGATTGGTGAATTTGGGTTTTGGTTTCTCGCCGGCGCCGGCGCCGATGCCAGTGAAAATGAGAAGGAGGAAAAGAACCAAAGCGCGGCGCGCAGTGAGCGCGAAACGTAAACAGAATCGGGGAGTTTGATGGTTCATTATTCCACCTTCAGTTTCACGGTGGCGGGCAATAAACACACGCCTTTCTCGTGGCAGGCCATGAAGCGGACGCTGACTTCGAGCGGACCGGAATCGCCGGCGGCGCGTTGCACGACGGCTTTGATTTCCACCTTGTCCTCGTAGATCTTGTAGTCGCCGACGACTTTGTCCTTGTGCAGCTTGCCTTCGGGGTATTCGATCTTTACTTTTTCGGGTTTGGTCTTGGCGGTGATCTTCACCTCGGTCTGGGCGTTTTCGAAGTCTTCGTTACCGACCGGATTGGCGTAGGAGTGCCAACCCTTGTTGTGAACCAGCGAGATTGTGACGACTTGTTTACCGCTGGCGTCGGGCTTGGCGCCTTTGGCGGTGACTTTGACCTCGGCATCGGATTTCTTGCCGCCGGCGTGAGACGGTAACGCTGAAAAAGCGAGAATGAAGGCGGCGACGCCGATGAGGAAACTGGTGCGCATGTTGACTCCAATGGTTGTCCGGAGGAATTATACGGCGAGAGGGAGTAGAGGTGGGAATTGGTGTTGCTTCGCGCCGACCGTTTACGTTTCGCGCTCAAGCAATCTCTTAGCTGAGTTGGAGTAAGCGCGAAACGTAAACAAGGCGGCTAGTCTACCCGGCCTTCTTGGCGCCGTTGGTCCGGGCGGTCTTGATCATCGCGCGCAGGTAGTCAAGGGCCATTTCCATTTGCCGGTCGCGGAAAGCGTTAATGCTTTCCGATTTTCGATGACCAGGTCCGTGGATAATCTCGTGTTCACGCTGGAACTCCTGTAAATCGTTCAGTTCCTTGGCGTTCAGTTTGAGCGTGTAGCCTTCGTTGGGAATGACGCCCCAATCATCCTCTTCCTTGCTGCTGGCGATGCGATTGAGATTGCGGCCTGAGGGTCGCCAGAACGTGGCCGTGGTCAGCTTTAGACGCCCGCCCGTGTCGAACGGATGAATGGTCTGGACGCTGCCTTTGCCGTAACTGCGCGTGCCGACGACGATGGCCCGGCCATGATCCTGCAGGGCGGCGGACACGATTTCGCTGGCGCTGGCGCTGCCGCCGTTGACGAGGCAAACCATGGGGAAAGCGCTGAAGCGGCCGTCGGACTTGCCGATGTAGGAAGTCTCGGCGCCGTTGCGCGGGCGAATGGTGACGATCAGGCCGTCGTCGATGAACAGATCGGTGATCTTGACGGCGCTATCGAGCAGGCCGCCCGGATTGAAGCGCAGGTCGAGGATAAAGCCCTTGATGCCCGCCTTGGACAGTTTGCGCATGACGACTTCCAGGTCGCGGTGCGTGTTTTTCGAGAACGAGGAGAGACGGACGTAGCAGATCTTGTTTTCCGGATCGACCACGTAATTCCAGCTATCGTCCTCGTTGCGGTGGACGCCGACAACGCTCTCGAGTTCGACCCGGCCGCGGATGAGGTTGAATTCGAGGGGTTTGGCCTCGCCTTCGCGCTCGATCATGAGCTTCACGGGCGTACCTTCCTTGCCCAGGATTTTCTTGACCGCTTCCTCGGTGGTCATGCCTTTGGTGGACAACACTTCGACTTCGGGCAGTTTGTTGCCTTCGCTATCGACCTCGCGAATGATCGAGGTAATGAGGTCGCCCGCGTAGATCTTGCTCTTGTAGGCCGGGCTGCCGCGCAGGGGCGTGACCACTTGCAGCGCGTCCTTGGTGTTGTTCTTGCGGATTTGCACGCCGATGCCGGTGAAATCGCCTTCGATGTCTTGGCGGAGCCGGGTCAGCGTTTCCGGATCGATGTAATCGGTGTGCTTGTCGAGCTTGCCGAGCATGGCGTGCAACGAGTGGGTGATGTCTTTGCCGTTGGCCAAGTCTTCGCGCTTGCCCAGATGCTGCCGGGCTTCGCTCAACAGCTTCAATAGGTCCATATCCTTCATGCTCTTGATGTTGTCCAGTTTTTCCTTGATCGCGGAGGGCATCTTCTCATCGATTTGCTTGTACATGCCGCGCACGGCGTAATCGACGAGTGCAGTTTGCTTGACGTCTTCAACGAAACCCTGGCGCACGACTTTGGCTGCACGCAGGACCATAAGTGCGTATTTGCCCGCGTCCTCCGTGGAGATCTTCGTCGTGTCAAGAATATTGTCGCGAGCGGCGGCGAAGGCCTTGGAGTCAAACTCGCCGTCCGCCAGCTTTTGATAGGTCTTGCGCAGCGCCTGTCGCGCTTCCAGCTTCGGCATGCGGGTTAGGAGGTTGACGCCTTCCTCCACAATGTTCTTTTCGAGCTTAAGCTCCTCGCCCAGTTTTTCGAATTTGGCCAGTCGCGCCCGCGCTTTGGGGAATGCGGCCGGGTTGCGTTCAATGATGAAATCGCTCGACTGGCCCTCCAGGATCACCGGCAACTGGCCTTTCTCATCGTCGCTTTTGCCGTTTTCGCGCGCCAGTCGCGGCTGCTCTTTGCGAACGAACTTCACCAATTCGCCAATGGTGATGTTGCCGTCCGCCTCATAGCCTTCCTTGTCCGCCTTGCCCGCCAAGCCGTCGATAAGCACCTGCGCGAAGATGCCGTGCTCGCCCAGATTGAGCGACGGTTTCAAGCCCTGATTGGCGAGGAATACGACGCGGCTGGGGGCGGCGATCTTGGCGTCTTCGTTGCCCAGATACTCGCGATAGAAGTTGGCCAGGTTCGGATCGGGGCCCTCTTTGCCGGCGTCGAAGCCGAGGAAATTACAATCGACGAAGGCGACGAAGCGTTGGCTTTGCAGGTCGTCGAGAATGTGCTCGATGTCGCCGGAAGCAACCGCGGTTTTGGCCCGCTCTTTGAAGGTCGAGTCGGTGGCGAAATAGCAGGCGCGTTCGCCCAAAGGAGCGCCGTTGCCGAAGAAGCTGAAGACCACGAGGTCGTCGCGACGCGCCGACTTCTGCGCCCAAGTGAGAGCCTTGAGGATGTTTTCTTTGGTGGCGGGCTGGCTGCCGCGCTTTTCATCGGCGGCGCCCAAGAGCAGCTTGATGCCCTTGGCATCGATCCCCAAATGCTCCTTGGACGTAAACAAGTCGTAAAGCGCCTTCGCGTCCGCCTCGGCATGCAACCGGGGTTTGATTTGCGGGTCTTCGTATTTGTCGATGCCGACGAGCACGACGTATGCCTGGGTGGGCAGGTCATCAGCCTTGGCGGATTGGATCCAACCGGCGAACAGGGCCAACAGGCCCACCAAAAAGCGCTTGCTCATAAAAGTGCGATCCTTTCGACTGGACTCACGAGAAGAAAAGCTAAGTGGATGACATCCTGGGTGGCAAGACGAACCCCCATCTGACTGACGAAACGCGTTGCTCCGTCGATTGGGAGGGCATGTTAATCGTACCCTGTCCCGCCCATTTTGACAAACCAACTTTTGCATAGCGGTCCCTACGGTCCGAAGAGGGGGCCGGCTATTTCAGCTGCACGCGGGTTCTTCCCACGCAGAGTGTAGGTTCAACTGGGATGCTTCGAGGAATTAGACAAGCTGGGCGGAGTTGGGCAATCAACGAAGCGCGCATCTTTACGAAGAACGGTTGGGCGCGCCGGCCACATCCTCTTGCCACACACAGTTTCTTCGGCCGGCAAGGTCTTTCGAGGCGTACCATTTTCCTCAAAATGACTGAGTCGGACATTCCGAACAGCCTCTTTGCCGAATTCGCGGTAATTTGATCAAATCCAAGGATTTGGTGGAAAAAGAAGCCCGGTCGGGCCAATAAGTAAGGAAGAATTTCACAGCACCTGTCTAAGGAACTTCCGATGCCCAAGCCGCAGGCCGCCCGTTTCGCCCCCGCGATGGAGGAACTCGAAAACCGCTGCCTGATGGCTAGTTCCCTTACTGCCAGTCTCTCCGCGGGCGTACTACGGATCGAAGGCACGCCTTACAACGATCAGATTACGGTTCGCAATTTGAGCGGCCGGCTCTGGGTCGACGGGGTGCAGATCAACACTTCCGCTGGTAAGGTTTCCAATGTGTCGGCGACTCAAGTTAGCGCCGTGCATGTCTATGGATTGGACGGCAACGACACGATTCGACTCGACCGTCAAGGCAGCGCGCTGCCTTTAACCCAAAGTACCCAGGTGCGCGGCGGCAATGGCAATGACAAAATCTATGGCGGGGCTGGTGCGGATGCGCTTTACGGCGATGCCGGCGACGACTACCTCAACGGCGGCCCGGGCAAAGACACGTTGCAGGGATTCATGGGCTGGGACACGTTTCGCCGCAACTTTGAGGACACATTCAGCGACGGCCCCGAACCCGCCTACTCATCCACCGATGATTTTTTGAAGATTGATCAGAATGCGTCGCCGACGTGCGTGATCCTGGCCGCCCTGGCCGCCACCGCCAACTGGACCGGCAAGTTCCCCGGGTTCGGCACGATTAACCAGGACCTCACCAAGAACATCAGCTACGACGCCGCCAAGGATCTTTACGGAGTGCGGCTGTTTGTCAACGGCGGCTGGCAGACGGTTTGGGTCAACAGCGATTGGAACGAGTACTGGGACCCGCAAGGTCCGCTCTGGGTCGCACTTTATCAGAAGGCCTATTTGCAGGCGATGAACGTGGTTTACAAGGCGGCGGACGGCTCGTATTTGCCGGTGAGCCAATGGAAGTCCACCACGGGCAAGTTATGGCAGCACGGCGCCGTCGCTTTGCAGGCCATCACGGGTCAAACAGCGCAGTTCACAGCCAGTACTGCCGCGGCTGCTGCGACCATGCGGCAACAACTTCTAGCCGGCAAGAAGATAGTTGGACTCACCAAGGCCTCCGTCAACAGCGAACTCGTCGCTAACCATGCTTATGCTGTGCTCGACGTGTTTTGGCAAAACGGCACGTGGAAGCTGAAGCTTTTTAACCCGTGGGGACACGATCGCAAAGGCACGGCTTTGGACGGCGTGGACGACGGCGTTCTTACGATCGCCTGGTCCACGTTCCTGTCCTACTTCTACAGCTACGCCTGGAATTGATTCCGCTGCGTGGCCGACTTCGGTTTCCCCTCTTACCGGAATTCTTGCAAATTCCGATACGAAGAAACTCATTTCTTCACGCGCACCAGGGAACCGACCGTAGTCCAGCTCTTGCCGCTCTGGCGCGAAATCGTAAGCGTATTCGCGGTCAATACTTCCACGCGCTGCGTGGGGTTCTCCTCCCAAGTCGAATTGGGTTTTTTTTCAGATACTTCAGCTTATAGGTCAGCTTGCCGTCCTTGATTTCAAAATTCTGACCGAGCGCGCTGCCTTGCAGCTTGAGCTTCGGCGTGTACCAGTTCATGACGATCGACCAGTTTCCCTTGGCATGGGAGATTTGCACGAATTTCTTGAGATTATTGCTGGCATCGCCGGCCCAGTAGCCGATCACGTTCTTGAGTTCCGGGGGCAAATCCTTCGACGGCGGCGGTTCACCATCAGCGCCGACGCGCTGAAAGGTCCTGAGCGGCACGTCTTTCTTGTCCGCCACGCCGACGATGCTGTCGCCGGCCAGTCGCACGGTGAACTTCTCGTTATCCGCCCAGGTCGGCCGCGGTTTAACGATGTATTTCTGCTTAAATGTCAAGACTCCGTCCTTGTACTCGACGTCCGTACCTTCGAAAGCGCCGACGTCCTTCATCTTTTCCTTGAAGACGCCGCTTACTTTCCATTTGTCGGATTCATACTGGATCGAATAGATCGCCACGAACCCATCAACCTTGAACTGAAACGCGCCCAACAGCTTCTTGGCTGTGGCGTCCAGTTCGCCGGCCGGTTTGTCCTGGGCCGCGGGAGATTGCGACGAAACAAGAACTGCGGCCAAGAGCAAAACACAAGCCCAACGCAGCGAATGGACCGATGCCATGGTTGACACCTCAACTCGGTTATCGAAGTTTGAAAGCGCTAATCATAAAGACACTAAAACACCGCCCAAGAACCATGCAACAATTAATTTTCGGTTTCTCGCGGATTTGATAGGATGAAGCGGCTTGCGAGCCACTTGGAGAGACGCATGTCGCTTCTGGATCATTTTCACCCGCCGTTGCACGGTCCGCGCCGCTGGGAGGGGTTCCATCATGCCTGGGCAACGTTTATCGCTCAGCAACTGAATCAGGAAACCCTGCCTCCGGATTACTTCGCGGAATCGGAGATTAGTCTTGGACCGGAATTGGAGATTGACGTTGCCACGATGGAATGGGCGGGCAACGGCTCGAAAGAACGCAAAGCTACTCAAGTCTGGTCCCCCGCACGGCCAAAGATCACCGCCAAGGTGGATTTCGCTCGCCTCGACAGCTACGCGATCCACGTCTATCAAGACCTCGGTGGACCACAGTTGCGCGCCGCCGTGGAATTAGTGAGTCCCGCCAATAAAGATCGCCTGGGCAGCCGCCGCACGTTTGCCGCCAAATGCGCCGGCTACATAAAGCACGGCATTGGCTTGGTAATCCTGGACGTGGTAACGGCGCGAACCGCCAACCTACACGCGGAACTCTTCGAAGCGTTGGAAGCAACGAGCCGCAGCGCCGCGTGGAAATCACCAACCGGATTGTACGCGGTAGCCTATCGGGCTGTCACCGTGCGCAAAAGTCCACGCGTCGAGGTCTGGCCCGAAGCGCTCGCCCTGGGCAAACCGCTGCCGGTGCTTCCGCTCTGGCTGTCTCTTGACTTATGCGTGCCGCTGCGGTTGGAGGATAGCTATCTTGAAACGTGCCGGTCGTTGCGCATCTCGGCGTAGACCGTCCCCCCAAGCAGCCGTAAGAATCCCGCGCCAGGCCCTTTTTTTACTGGCATTCCCAAGCGACTTTTCACAGTATGGCGAGCCGAGCCGTGTGAGCGGCCGGTGCTTCACTCGTGACGCACCCGACGCCTTACGGCGTTCGGCTCGCCTAAGCCCGAGGACGCGCTATGCAAAACAAAGAATCCGCGCGCAGCCTTTTCCGTAATGCACGCCGCGAGGCCTGGATCGTCGCCCTCGTCTGGGCGCTCGCCTTCGCCTGGTCTGTCGTCTGGTGCTACATCCACGGCTATGCTCACGACGAAGCCAGTCTGCTCGTGCGGCTGGGCTGGGTCGAAGCGGGACCGGCACGAACGCCCGAGCTGGTGCTCGGATTTCCCGATTGGGTTTTCTGGGGGATCTTGCTTCCGTGGCTGGCCTGTTCCGCATTCACGGTTTGGTTCGGCATCTGGGGCATGAGCGACGACAACTTAGGTTCGGAGCTCACCTCCGACCCCTCACCCCCAACGCCTCTCCCCGAGGGCGAGGGGAGCAGCAAGGGAGGTAGTGCTCATGGGCATTGAGCTTTCTCCCGGCAGCATCAACATCCTGATCACATTCCTGCTTTATCTTTTCGGCGTGGCCGCGCTTGGCATCTTTGCGCATCGTTATGTTTCCAAAGGCAGTTTTGTTTCCGAGTACTTCCTTGGTAATCGCGGGCTGGGCCCCTGGGTGCTTGCGCTCACCGTGGCCGCCACCGCCATCTCCGGCGGCTCGTTCATGGGCTTCCCGTCGCTCATCTACACCAACGGCTGGGTGATGGCCCTGTGGATTTGCAGCTACATGGTAGTGCCGTTGACGTCGATGATCTGGCTCGGCAAGCGCATCAACCAGGTGGCCCGCATCGGCGGCTCGGTGACGATACCCGATGTCTTCCGCGACCGGTTTCAAAGTCCAGCGCTCGGCATGCTCGCCTCGCTCTTGATCCTGTTCTTCGTCTGCTTCAACCTCATCGCCCAGTTCAAAGCCGGTGGCATCGTCCTGCAGACTGCCTTACGTCTCAAACCCGCGCCCGCCATGCTTGTGGACAGCAAGGTGACGGCCGACCGTTATGTCGAATTGACCTTCGCGGCGCCGCACGGCAACGTCGTGCAAAAAACGCCGCTGCCGACCAAGACCGCCGTGTTTGTTCCCGAGCGCACTATTGTCGACGATCCCGAACGCGAAGTGCGCGTGTGCATTCGCGACGGCGGCGAAGTGTCCTTCAAGAAAGTCAGCTTTCCGGCGGCGCGCTGGGACATCCCTTGGATCGAAAACGGCGTCGAAAAAGGCTATCTCATCGGTTTGATTATCTTCGCGCTTACCGTCATCGCCTATACGACCTACGGCGGCTTTTGGGCTGTCACCTGGACCGATGTGCTCGAAGGCCTGGTCATGCTCATCGGTGTCATCTTGATGGCGTTTCTGGCAATCGCGGCAGTCGAACCCGTTCAGACGAGCGGTGAAACATTGACGGGATTGGCGGCGGCGACCGAACGGCTCCGTCAGCAAGACTCGAAACTGGTGACCGGGCCCGGCCCCGACTTGTTCCTACCGCTTGGCATGGCCATCTCGTACTTCCTCATGTGGTCGGTGTCGAGCGCGGGCCAGCCCAGCGGTATGGTGCGCATGATGTCGTTCAAGGACACGCCCAGCCTACGCCGCGCCCTGGTGCTGATCGCTTTCTACTACCTGGTCACATACGTTAGCCTCTTGGTAATCTTCGTCTGCGCCCGCGCCAACTTCCCGACGCAGTATCTGCGCAACATCGGCACGGAAGGCCAGCCGGACGCCATAATGCCCGAAATGGCCCGTTACCTCACGGACCACGCGGGCGTACCCTGGGCCGCAGGGCTGCTCCTGGCCGCGCCTTATGCCGCCATCATGTCCACCGTGGCTGCGTTCTTGTTGCTCATCAGTTCGAGCCTGGTGCGCGACCTCTATCAGCGCACGATCAACCCCAATGCCTCGCAAAAAACGCTGAAGCTGGTCAGCTACAATACCACCGCGCTGGTCGGCTTTATCGTTCTCTTAGGCGCGCTTAATCCGCCAGGCTTTTTGCAGTACATCATCGTTTTCACCGGCAGCGGCCAAAGTTGCGCCTTCTTCTTTCCCATGTTGCTCACGCTCTTCTGGCGGCGCACGACCAGGCAAGGCGTGATCGCCGGCATGATCGCCGGCGCCGCCACGGTATTTCTTCTCTATCTTTTGGGTTGGATCGACAGCGGCACCCGGGGCGCTGAATTTGGATTGGGATTCTGGTTGCAGGAGAATCTGTCCTGGCTGCCCGGTTGGGGCGTGGAGCGCTTGGATAGCTTCGCACCACTCAACTTGGCCGGCTTCGACCCCATCTTTTGGGGCTTTGTCGCGTCGCTTTTGTGCACGGTGTTGGTGAGTCGCTGGACCAGGCCGAACGAAGAATTGGTGACGAAGTACTTTCCTCACAATTCGTGATACGTTAGGAGTGCGCGTACAAAGTCGCCGTTTGGCAGCTGCCCGTTCGCAACGAATTCAACTATTCGACAAGACGCGATGATCTAAACCTTTGAACTGTTTGAATGCCTTGTCTGTGGTCACCAGTTGATACTTGCCCGCGATGGCAAACGCGGCGAGATAAGCGTCCATCCACAGTTTCGGCGAGGGCTTCGAACCGGCAGCTAACTTCTTCCAAAAAGGGTCCAAACCGCTCGGCTCCGACACCCATGCGATTCGTTCGTCGGCGAGGAATCCTTCGTAGACCGACCAGGCAGCTTTGTTGCTCAATGGCGGGATGCCATAAGGCGCCAAGACTGCGCCAGTCGTCAAGAGTCGCAGAAACGACTGCTGGGTGGAGCGGCAGAACAAGACGACCTCGGGCGGCTTCTGTCGAACGAACCAAGTGCGGACCGCCTTGTGAAACTCGTGTTTAGAAAGTGCCAGCGCCAGCCAGATGTTGCTATCGGCCAGCAGCATGATGCCATTCCACTTCTTGAGCCAGGAGAATGTCGCTCACGCGCGTGGGCGTAAGCTCTTCGTGCGCTGACGCAGACTGTTTGCATTCAACTAGCGGCAATCCCGTTTTCTTGTCCGTTGTAACCACGGGTTCTTGGGCAGCCGGTCCATTGTCCATGGCAACCTTCAATCCTTTGAGCAACAAATCCGCCACTGCATCTTTGAGTTTTCGTCCATCGTGCAAGGCGCGGAGCTTCACCTGTTTCACCAATTCGTCCGGCAAATCAAGTGTCGTCTTCATGCACCCATTTTCCTGGTTTCCCAGCTTTCTGTCAAGGCGTCGCTCTTGGGAGGGGTCAGCTACCCTTCTTGTAGTAGGCGAAAGTCTCCGCCTGACGTCGTGTCCGCTCTTCCAGTTCGCGCAGTTTTGCCTCAGGCAGCGGCACAAATTCGCGGGCCAGCTGGGCATTGGCGTCCACTTCTTCGGGCGTCTCGCAGCCGACGATGGCCAACGTCACTCCTGCTTGCGACCAAACGTAACCCAGCGCTTCGGCCATCGTGAGCCCGCCGCGGCCAAGCAGCCTTCCTTGCGAACATACCTTCATCGCGATAACGCCCATGTTTTGCCGCATGGCTTCAGGCACAACCGTGCGCAGGAAGGAAAGGCGATGGACATCGGCGGCGTTGAGGGCAACGAGCACCGTGTCAAACGAAAACCGGCGCATAGCTTCGAGAAGGATCGCTGGATCGTGATGGCCGGTGAGACCGAGAAAGCGAACGCGTCCGTCGGCACGGGCCTGTACGAGGGCTTCCAGCGCGCCGCCTTTGGCGAAAACACGCTCCAGATCGCCCAGCGTGCGCAAGTCGTGCAGTTGCCACAGGTCGAGAAAATCGGTGCGCAGTCGGCGCAGGCAGTCGTCCAGCAGGCGCAGCGAGCTGTCGCGGCTGCGGTCATGGGTCTTGCACGCCAGGAAGATATCGCGGCGACGTTCGCCCAGCGCGGCGCCATAGTAGTCCATGCTCTGGTCATATGCCGGCGCGGTGTCGAAGTAGTTCACGCCTTGATCCAGCGCCCGCGTGATGACCGCCGCCGCCTCGCGCATCCGGCCATGCGTCCTGAGTACACCCTCGCCGCCCAGGCCGAACAGCGTCGCTTCGTGGCCGGTCTTGCCGAGCGCGCGGCGCCGCAACGGGCCGACGACGACTCGCTTTTGGCTGGTCCGCCAAAACATGCTATTTCTTCTCTTTTTTCAATTCCGCATAAGCGAACGTCGTGCCGGCTTGGTAATTGAACTCCGTGGGCCGGCCCTGCCCCGCGTCGTTGACCGCGATCTTGAGCACGCCTTTGTCAAGCTCGTAGATGCCTTCGCGCTCGTTGCCTTGCGGGTCGATAAAGTTGATGTGCTTGGGTTTCTTTGTGCCGTCGAGCTTGATGCGGCTATCGGCGTCGTCGAGGCGCTCGCCCTTGTAGAGCACACTGACCTTGTCGTCGTCAAACTTGATCGCACCGTCTTCTTCGAGTTTCTGCACCAGCTCGGCGTTTTGATTTTGTATCTTGGTGACTTTCCACACGCCTTGCAACGACTTCAGTTCCTTCTCGTTAGCGTCCTGCGCCAACACCAGACCCGTCAGCGCCAGAAATGCAACCGACGGCAACACGGTTCTCATGGCCGGCTCCTTCAGGGATTAGGGACCACAGCAATCTTTTTGAGACTAACGCACCGTGAGAAGGATGCAACTAGAAATCGCTTAGAAGTCGGCACCTCGCCAGGACTTCACGAACGCTAAACAGGACGGGCTATTCCTGCTTCCCCTTCGGCGACCAGTGCAGGAGCACGATCAGCGGCCTGGGTCGTTGCGGGTCGCGGTTCAGGATGATCTTGTTGTCGTCCGACTTGGCGATCTTGGCGCCTTCCTGATCTTGCAGGAATTCGTCCACCGGCAATAGGTTGGTGTAGACTTTGGTGCCCAGGTGCGTCGGGAAGATGTATTCTTTCGGTTTGATCTGCGCGACCACTTCCTTGGCTTCGCTGCCGTTGAGGGCATAGATGCCGCCCACGGGGACCATGAGCACGTCCACAGGCCCGATGCGTTTGAGCTGGCCAGGCGTCAGCGAGTGGCCCAGGTCGCCCAGATGGGCGATGCGCCAGCCGTCCATCTCCACGAGGAAGATCGTGTTCTTGCCGTAGCGCATGCCTTCGATGTTGTCGTGGTAGACGCCGACGGAGCGGATGTGCACGTCTTTGAAGCCTTCATCGACGTGGTTCCAGTCGGCGCGTTGGCCGACGCCTTTCAGGCCGGGAATGATCTTCGCCTCCTTGTAGTTCTCGATGACTTTGACTTGCGTATGGTCGTTGTGCTGGTGGCTCATGAGGATGAGGTCGGCCTTGATGCCTATGCGCCGGCCGTATTCTTGAATGGCGTGCGGATCAAATGCGACCACGGTGCCCTTGCTGCTTTGCACCGTGAAAAAGGAATGCCCGTGCCAGGTGACAGTGACGGGCGCGGCCGGCTTCTTGTCCTGAGCGCGAAGAACCGGCATGGCCAGCAGTGAAAGAACGAACAACAGACCAGCGAGCAGCCAACGCGGCATAACGGCATCTCCTTTGTCAGATAGACGCAAACGCTGCTGCTATTGTAACAACCCGCGCCGCGGACTGCCGCCCTTTCACCCTTTCGCCCCTTCACCCTTTCGCCCTTTCATTTTTTCAACGCCGATGCGCGGGCAATCCTTCGCGAGTACGCATCCCTCGCAATCCGGCTTGCGCGCAAAGCAAACACGCCGGCCATGAAAGATCATGCGATGGCTGAACAGGGTCCAGTCTTTCTTCGGGACCAGCTCCATGAGGTCGCGCTCGATTTTTTCCGGGTCGTCTTCTTTGGTCAGACCCATGCGCTGGCTCAATCGCATCATGTGTGTGTCCACAGTGATGCCGGGGACGCCGAAAGCGTTGCCGAGAATGACATTGGCGGTCTTGCGGCCGATGCCCGGCAGCGGCACGAGTTCCTCCATCGTGCCCGGCACCTGTCCGCCGTGCTTTTCGACGATGATCCGGCAACAAGCTTTGATGTTCTTTGCCTTGTTGCGAAAAAAGCCGGTCGATTGAATCGCATTTTCCAATTCACCCAAGTCGGCGTCGGCGAAAGCCTGCGCGTCCGGATAGCGCGCGAAGAGAGCCGGCGTGACCAAGTTGACGCGCGTGTCGGTGCATTGCGCGGAGAGAATGGTGGCCACAAGAAGCTGGAGCGGATCGGCGTAATCTAATTCGCAATGCGCGTCGAGATAGAGCTTGGCCAGGCCGCGATGCAGACGGGCAGCGCTTTGCTTGAGTGATTTGTTGTCCTTCATAGTGTGCACCGACGCCAATTCAGCTAACATCCCTTCTTGCGCGTCAGGCTTGTGATAACACAAGCCTGACGCGCAAGCGAAGGGATTGTTTGAAATATAGCTAGTGCCCAAGCCAACGAAATCCGAGCTCTTGAAAACGGGCTTGGCTTTCGGGCGCGGTCACTGCCAGGAGGAAGCGCTGCAACAGGTGCTTGTGCTCTGAATCACGGGCCACGGCGAACGGCTGTCGGGCTACGGCATCGGGTAAATCTAATTTTACAGTTTCCAAGTAGGCGGCGTTGTTGGCCGAGCTTTGCACGTTGCTGCGATAGACGACGGCAACGTCGAGCGCCCCCGCGCGCATCTGATTGACCAGCAAATGCGCTGCATCGGCATGCACCACCGGCTTGGAGCGTTCGTCGGAGTAAACGTCGTCATGCAGTCCGAGCCGGCGAAGCAAATCGTCGGTGAGTTTGCCGAGGGCGGAATTCTGCGGGTGCGCCAGACCGACGCGCAAGCCAGGTCGGGTAAGCGCTTCCGGCCCATTGATTCTCTCGGTATTGCCCTTGGGAACAACCAATACCATATCATTGCTGGCTACGATTTTTCCAGGCTCAAACCACTGTTGGACATCGCGGAGAAACGACTCATCGCAAGCGAAATAGGCGTCGGGAAAGTGACTCGACGCTTTCCCCTCTTGTATCGCTTTCATTTGACTGACCAGTAGACCGCAGCCGGCAAAACTGGTTGTTAGGGTCACGCCTTCGCGCTCCGAGAAAGCATCAAGCACAGGCTTCAGCGCAGGGTAGAGCATCGCGCCCGCCGACAGATGAACGGTGGGCCGATCCTCCCAGACATCGGCGTCGGCGATGGCTTGGAAATGATGCTTTTGGAATACCAAGCCGCCCTTGTCGCGCGCGGCCAGATAGCGTGCCAGATGGAGCGCCGCCGTCGGTTGCTTCGACTGCGCCAGTACGCCAATCTGCATCGACTCAACATAGCCTTGAAACTCCGGCGGTTCGATCAGATCCAAACCGGAAGCCTGCAGCGCGTTCGCGCTCCAGACGACGCCGACGGCCATTTCCTGTGTCTGAACCGCCGCCGCCACTTCGTTGACCGTGCCGACCGTTGACGCCAGCGCCCGCCGGTCGTGCAGGCGCTTTTGCACGGTGCTCCATAAACCGTGCTTTTCAAAAATCTCCTTAGAAAGCTGGCCGATGGACGCCATTTCCGGATTCGCCAGCAAGAGTCTCACGTCGTCGCGCAGCACGTCCCGCAGATTCTGAATCGGCATCATTTGCGCTTCTAGTTTTGTCTTGGTGGCCGCATTGACAACAAGAACGGGACGCAAATGGGCGACCGGAATCACTTCCGCGACCAGCTTTTCCTCCGAGGCGATGCGCATATGCGAAGCGTCGGCGGCTAGATAGAGGTCGCCGCGCCCGCCGGCGGCGCGGATTGAAGACAGCAGCTTGCCGGAACCGTCGTAGGTCACGTTGACCGGGACCCCAAAAACGTCCTGATATTCCTTCAAGATTTCGGCCACCGGCTTGTTCATGCCCGCCGCGCAGTAAAGCCGCAATGGCCGGACGGCAGTCCGGCCCCAGCGCTCCCAGGGCTTATCCAAGAGGAGTACCAAAACGGCCGCTGCGGCCAGCGATGCGCCGGCGACTAACCACGGCCTGCTCAGGAACGGACGCGGCGGAGAATGCATGTTCAACTTAGTTTAATGTATCGCGGCGTTGTTGCCGCGCGAATCCGCAAAACCTTGGCCAGCTGCTTGACAAGGCCGTTGCCCCCTTGTACACCTGAATCTGGATTTTCCCAAGGATTTCCCCGCAAAGAGGAGACACCCGATGACAGCCAAGCGATGGATAGTAGGCGCCGTGGCCTGCGCCTTCCTGTTGCCCTTCGTCGGCCGTTCGTGGTCGCAGGACGACGAACCCAAGAAGTTCAACCTCATCTACGTGCCGACGGATGAAAAAGTAATCGAAAAGATGTTCGAGATGGGCAAGGTCGGCAAGAAGGATGTGGTCTTCGATTTGGGCTGTGGCGACGGCCGCATCTGCGCCATGGCGTGCAAGAAGTTCGATTGCACCGCGGTCGGCATTGACCTCAACCCGGAACGCATCCGCGAATGCATGGACACCATCAAGAAATACGGCGTGGAGAAATACGTCGATGATTTCAAGCTCGAATATCGTTTGGGCAACGCGCTCAACGTGCCGGACCTCCCTAAGGCCAGCGTGATCATGCTGTACATGCTGCCCGAGTTCATGGATTTGCTGGAACCGGTTGCCAAGAAGGCGCTCAAGCCGGGCAGCCGCATCATTTCTCACGACTATCGGTGGCGGAACAAGGACTGGGAACCGGACCAGGTCGTGGAGTTCCGCGGGCCGACGCGGACGCATACGCTTTATTTGTGGACCGTGAAGGAAAAAGAGAAGGACAAGTAATCCAGGCGAGCGGCGCTTCCCAAGCGCCGCTCGTTCCTTTTCTTATTGCATTTTGAACAGGTAGCCGCAGGCTTTAGCCTGCGGTGTTGCGTGGCCGCACCCTAAAGGCTGCGGCTACGGTACTTTTGGATTTGAGGAGTATTGCACATGAGATACTTACGCGTGCTTGCTGCCGGCGCGTTGTTCGCCCTCGTCGCGGCGCCGTTTAGCGCCAGCGGCCAGGACAAAGACAAGAAAAAAGACGACATCGACCCGGACTTCAAATGTCGCATCATCTATGTGCCCACCCCGCAGACCGTCGTGGAGAAGATGCTGGACATGGCCAAGGTCACAAAGAACGACATCGTTTACGACCTGGGCTGCGGCGACGGCCGCATTGTTTGCACCGCCGCCAAGATGTACGGCGCGAAAGGCGTTGGCGTGGACATCGATCCGGCCCGTATCAAGGATTGCATGGAGACGATGAAAAAGTTCGAAGTGACCAAGGAGCAGGTCGACATCCGCCAGGGCGACGCGCTCAAGGTGAAGGACTTGGAACGCGCCACGGTCATCCTGTTCTACATGCTTCCGGAATTCATGGAAAAACTCGAGCCGCAAGTGCTGAAACGCCTCAAGCCCGGCACGCGGCTGGTGGCGCATGATTATGCGTTCCCGAACATGAAGGCGGACCAAACGGTCGAGTTCATGGGCCCCGACCGCGAGCACACTTTGTATCTGTGGGTGCTCAAGGAGAAAAAGGACAAGGAATAACTCACGCGTTGAGCCGTTCGAAACGAGTTTCGAGGAGGTGCATTCCCAAACAGAGTTTGGGAACGAGATCGAAAATACACTTGCCCGACGCGCGAGCGAGGGAACATTGACGACGCGGCGGTCATTCCTCTAAGATGATCGTCGAGCCGAAGTGGCGGAATTGGCAGACGCGCCAGCTTCAGGAGCTGGTTCCCGTTAGGGAGTGGAGGTTCGAGTCCTCTCTTCGGCAGTTTCTAAGTGCAGCAAATCTTCGTCAACTGCCTATTCGGTTCGAATTGCATACTTCTCACCGTAATCATCATACGTTGATTAACCGGGATCAACTTCATACTCTTGTTAATGCCCGGCACTAAACTACAATAGTCGCGCAGTGCCATCCTATACATTACGAACATTGGAGTGACGCATCATGGCTAAGAAAACGGCGGGCGAAAGCAAGATGGGATACTTCCGGCGCGTCTATGAAGAAAATCGTCCGTGGATCAAGCTGCGGAGTAACGCGAAAATGGTAGAACGCTGGCTCGCCGATCATCCCGGTCAAACGGCGATGCCGGACGACGTGCGCGGCACGATGGCCAACGTCAAGAGCATCCTGCGCAGCAAGCGCCGCCGCCGCAAGAAAGCCGCCCTGGAAGCCGGCGCCGTGCCCGTGGCCAAGCCGCGTCCGGCCAACCTGGACAACCTGGAGATCGAAATCGACGACTGCATCATGATGGCGCATCGCATCAATCCAACCGGAATGGAAGATATCATCAAACTATTGCGCCGCGCTCGCAAAGAGGTAGTTTTGAAAATGGGACAGTAAACTGGGGTGTGCGTCTTTTACTTGGGTGACTTTCACGCGGCGACTCGGTGAGGCTGGGACCAGAAGCCGTCCCAGAGGTCGGTGCCACTGACGTACAGGGCGC
>JAKEFD010000444.1 GCA_022616245.1 Gemmataceae bacterium | reverse complement strand
GCGCCCAGGACGGTCCAGGTTTGGCGTGATTGCGGGATACGGTGATATTTGGTCAGGTGGACGTCGCCGGGAGTGTGAATCTGGCCGGCGCAGCGTCGAAGCGTAACGGGACGCGGGGAGAGTTCGTGGCAATTCAAGCCGAAAAGCTTAGCGCCGTCCGCAGTGGCGGGATTCAATGCCACGACAAGATCGCAAGCCATGTTCCGCTCCTCGATGTGCAAGCAAAAGCCGGGCGAATCCATTCTTTTGATAGGAAAAAACGCCGGCGCGAGTATCTCTGGTCCAGACAGGAGACGTGGGCAGTGTAGCCTCCACGCTCCACGTGGGGTCTAGAAAGCCAGCCGTCCATTGATTGTATTGGAGCAGGGCGGCGATGAAAGGGCAAAGGCTTTTTCGGCAACACGGGAAGAGTTTCGCCCAACGGCACAATCGCCAAAGCCAGCGCATTCGCCGCACAGCGTATTCAAACAGAGCGCACTTTTCGGCGCCAGCCGGCTTCCAACTCATTGCGGCGCAACCAGTAGAGACTAATCGAAAAAAAACGACCTACTGACCTGGCAAGCGCGGTAAAACCGTGGTTAATGTGGATGAAGAGAAAGGAGACGTGAGATTCGTCAAGATCGCAACGACCTGACAAGCGTCGAGGCACATCGATAAAAATAGGGCAAGCGTTGCCCTCCCATTCCTGACGTTGCATTCGTCACGACGAGCGCATTCGATCACAGGCAATTCACTGTTCCGAGGTATTTCGCCCATGAACCTCTTTCGTCGCCTGCTGCGCCTGTTTCGCCGCAAGTCCGCGCCGGCGTTCCTGCCGCCGGCGTCGGCGCATGCGTACTTGGACGCCTACCGCGCGCACCGCTCGCCCACGCCCGCAGAGCTCTTGGCTTCGCTCAAAAACACGGCCTGGACGTGCACTTCGATCAATGCAGCGGTATGCGCTTCTTATCCGCCCAAGCTCTTTGTCGCGACCGGCAAGGGGCAGGCGCCGCCGCGCTGCCGTACGCGCGCTCTTGCTCCCGCGACCGTGCGCAAACTCTCTCTACGATCACCTGCGGCAAACAATATCGAGGAAGTCATCGAGCATCCGCTCCTGGCATTGCTGCGCCAGGTCAATCCCATCCACAACAGCTTCGATCTGTGGGAGCTCACGCAGCTTTATCTCGAAGTGCACGGCTCGGCCTATTGGCTGCTCGACTTCGACGCCATGCTGAACGTGCCCAGCAACATTTATGTCTTGCCCGCACATCTGGTGACGCCCAAGCGCGAGCCCAGCAGCTCAAAGCTCGTGGATCACTACGAATTCCGCGGCCAAGACGTAAAGCGGTTCGCGCCCGAGCGGATCATTCACTTCCGCTTTCCCGATCCGCGCGATCCCTATACGTCGGGCGTGTCGCCCTTGCGCGCGTGCTTCGAGCAAGTCGCGCTCACGTCGGAATACGCGGCGCTCAAACGGTCGCTGTACGACAACGCCGGTTTGCCCAGCGCCATCATCGGACCGGAAGGCATGCTCGGGACCGGCGAGCGCGACCGGCTCGAGGCACAGTTTCAGGAGAAGTTTCGGCGCGGCGGCCAGGGCAAGGCGCTCGTAACCGACAGCAAGATTCACGTCACGCTCTTGTCGCAATCGCTGGGCGATCTGGCCGCCCTCGCCGACATCAAGGCGACCAAGGAAGACATCGCCAACGCGTTTCACGTGCCGCTGCCGTTTCTTACTGGGGACACGAATCTCGCGAACATGCAGGCGGCGGATCACTTGCACAAGACGCTGGCGATCGGGCCGCGCCTGCGCCGCCGCGACGAAAAACTCAACGAACAGCTCGTGCCGCTCTTCGATCCGAGCGGCCGGCTGTTCCTGGCCTCGGACGATCCGACCCCGGAAAACCGCGAGTTCGGTCTTAAGCAGGAGGCGTTGGATCTGCGACTGGGCGTGCGGACGATCAACGAAGTGCGCAGCTCGCGCGGCTTGCCTTCGGTTCCTTGGGGCGAGAAGCCGGTGATCATTTCAAATTGAAAACTGCAAATTTCAAATTTCAAATTGAAATTAGTCCGGCAAGGCTTATTGATTGTCCGGTTTTCTTTTGGTCAGTGTCACCAGCGATTGTCCAAAAATCTTGCAAAGCTGATCCGCTTCGTCCAACAACAAGCGAATTCGCCGCTCTGAAAGGAGCTGTGCTTTGATGATTAGCCGAAGCCAAAGACGGGACTCGCGCAACTCCTTTAGAACGATCGCGAGCTTGTGGCGAAAGTCGGCTTTGCTTTCCGCGGCACGGCCTTCTTCGTAATTCGGCGCTGGCGAAGTTCCGCACCGGATCAATTGTCCGGCGATATGGCGGCCTAGCCGAGTATCTGGCAAGGCATCCACGACTTTGCCAATTCGTGCGGCGAAATCCAACAAGCGGTCTGACAACTGTTCAGCGTTCATGATGAATCTCTCTTGATGGTGGACACGGTTACGCCAGAAAAGTCTTCCAATTTGACTTTTGATATTTGCAATTTGCAATTTGAAATCTTTGAAACGGTGCCCCATGCACGAACCAAAATTCATCGAAGGTCCCTTTGGCCTGCCTCTCCTCGACGCGCAAGCCAAGGCTCTGGCGACTCGGCTCGAGCAAATCCCAAAGGACGATGCGTTCTTGCCAAGGCGTCTGGCAACGCCGCGCGGCCTTTCGGTGCTGCTCGCCGACGAACGCTCGGACATTTCCTGGATCACCGTGGAAACGCCGGATCACCTGGGCGACCTTGTGCTGGCGGACGGCATGGACGACTCGATCTACCGGCTCAATCCGATCGTGACGCTTAACCACTCGTACACGACGCCGCCCGTTGGCAGGTCCGTGTGGCGACGGGTCATGCGATTGCGCGATCCCAATTCCTCCCCGGACGTCCCGCTCCCTCACGGTCGCGGCTCGGACGGGTCAGCCGCAGGCGTGAAGGCCAAGACGGTTTATCCGCCGCGGCCGGAAGACTGGAGCGGGGATTGGCCCGCGGACGCAGCGTTCCAGCTGGTCGAAGCGGGCTTGCTGCGCGGCAAATCCATTGGATTCTTGCCCTTGCACCTTCACAGCCCGTCGGACCAAGAGCGCAAAAAGAATCCGCGGTTGGAAAACGTGCGCTTCGTCATAACGCGCTGGCTGTTGCTCGAATACGCTTGCTGCTATTTGCCCATGCAACCCCTCGCGCTGGTGGAAGAAGTGAAAAAGGCGCTGCACGCAAAGCAAGCACGGACACTTGCGCTACGAGAACCGGAGCATATTCCGTTCTTGCGCGTGGAGGATTACGAGCGCGGACTGGTGCGCTCGATCGGCTCGCAAGGTTTTCAAAAAAAACTTCTGAAATCTTTGCTACTGGCCTTCCAAAAACGTCGGGGGATGGTATAAGATACATATGTACACTATTGGCATCTCACTTCTCACGTTTCACAGAAAGGGTTTGTCATGTTCGTCCAGCTAACCCAAGATGTTTGCAACCAACCTGCCGGCCAACGCCTCGATTTTGCCGACGCCGACGCCCAGCGGCTGATCGAGCAAGGTCGCGCCGAGCCGCTCGATCACGATCCGGTGGCGCCGCTCTTGACCCGGGCTCTCGACGATTCGCTCGACCGCGCCTTCCAGCGCTGGACCCACGCCGCGGGACGAGCGCAGCGAGTGCCGCGGGTCCCCTTCACGGGTCAAGGGGATGCGGCCAGCGACGATCCCCGCGCCGGCTTCAAAAACTTCGGCGAGTTCGCCATTGCCGTCAAGGACGCCTGCCAGCCCGGCAAGCGCCCCGACGACCGCCTGCACGTCATCGCCAAGGCGGCCAGCGGCATGGGCGAAGCCTTCGGCTCCGACGGCGGGTTCCTCGTGCCGCCCGAGTTTCTCGACCGGCTGCTCCAGCGCATCTACTCCCAAGAACAATTGCTCGGCCGCACCGACAACTACACGATCCAGGGCAACTCGATTTCGTTCCCGCGCATTGCCGAAACCTCGCGGGCCAATGGGTCGCGCTGGGGCGGCGTCCGCGCCTATTGGCGTGAAGAAGGCGATCAGGGCACGTCGTCCAAACCGAGCGTCGGCCGCATGCAGCTCAATCTGCACAAACTCTTCGTGCTCATTCACTCGTCGGACGAACTGCTGGCGGACACGCAAGGCCTGGCCCTGGAGCAATACCTCATGCGCGTGGCCAGCGACGAAATCAACTTCGTGGTCGGCGATGCGATCATCAACGGCACCGGCGCGGGCCAGCCAATGGGCCTTTTGAACTCAAGCTGCCTCGTCACCGTGAACAAGGAATCGGGCCAGACGGCCAACACGCTCGTCGCGCAGAACGTCGTCAACATGTGGGCGCGTTTGTTCGCCCCGTGCCGGCAGAACGCGGTCTGGCTCATCAACCAGGACGTGGAAAGCCAGATGCACTCGATGACCGTCGGCACCGGCTCGGCAGCCACCTTGGCGTATTTGCCGCCCGGCGGCCTGTCCACGAAACCGTACGCCACACTGCTCGGCCGGCCGGTGCTGCCCGTCGAATGGTGCGCCACGCTCGGGACGGTGGGCGACATCATCCTCGCCGATCTGCGCCACTATGTCACCGCCACGCGCGGCGCCGTCAATCAGCGCACCTCCACGCACCTGCGTTTCGATTTCGATGAATCGGTTTTCCGCTTCACCTTCCGCGTAGACGGCCAACCGTGGTGGTCGGCGCCTTTGACGCCGTACAAAGGGACGAATACGCAGTCGTGTTTCGTGACCCTGCAAACGCGCAGCTAACCGTAGTCCCCACGCTCCGCGTGGGGTCAACCCAGGGAATTTCAAATTGAAAATTGCAAATTTCAAATTGCAAATTGAAGAGCAGGTGCTGTGACTTCACCAATTTGAAATTTACAATTTGCAATTTGCAATTTGAAATTCCCTCCTCCTGAGCCGTCGCCCTATCCGGAGCAACATAGAGCGCCGGTCGTTTCCCCCGCAGCGTGCGGCGCCCACGTCGCGCTGCTTCCGTGACCGACACGCCGCAAACTGCTCCTCTGCCCCCGTGTGCCGACCGGCTCCGGCGCGCGGGCCATGTCGAATTCCACGCCGCAGGACGAGCAACGCGAGTCCCGCGGATTCTTACTTGTAGGACGGCTCTCCAGGGCCGTCCGGACGGGCCGGGAGACCCGTCCTACTTTCTAGGACTGCCCACGTTAACCGAAGGAATTGCAAATTGAAATTGTCTCCCTGACCCTGATCCCTGACCCCTGATCCCTGACCCCTGCCCCCTGATTCCTGTCCCCTGATTCCTGACCCCAAAGAGGTGTTCCATGAAACTCGTCGAAAACGCCCAGATCGTCGCCGGTTTTGTTCCGCTCGACCTGCAAACGCAGCGCGACGGCGATTGGGTCAGCATGAAAGACTTCAACCATTTGAGCGTAATCTTTTTCAAGGCCGCCGGCACGGACGGCGACGACGCGATCGTCACATTGCAGCAAGCCCAGGACAATGCCGGCGCGGGCGTCAAGGCCCTCAACTTCACGGAGATCTGGCGCAAGCAAGCCACCGACGTGCAGACAGTCGGCCAATTCACCAAGACCACGCAGGCCGCCGCCAACACGTACACGAACACCGATGCCCACCAGCAAGCCATTTGGGTGCTGGAAATCGACGCCGACATGCTCGACGCGGACGGCGGCTTCGACCACGTGCGCCTGAACCTCAACGATACGGGCGTCAACGCGCAAATAGGCTGCGTGCTTTATGTGCTGACCGAGCCGCGGTTCGCGGAAGCGACGCCGCCAAGCGCTATTTGACCCAACCAGAATTGCAAATTGCAAATTTTCAATTGCAAATTGCAAATTGAAGAGAGGACGCCATCGCAGTTTGCAATTTGCAATTTGATATTTGCAATTTTCAATTTGAAATTTCCCCTGAGAGGTCACGCCCATGGCCGATCTCATCACGACAGCTCGCGCGAAGTACAACATCGCTCAGTCGTCATTCAGTTCTGCGGAAGACACCACAATCGCCGCGCTCGTGACCGCCTGCTCCAAGTCCATTCGGCGCTATTGCCGGCGCGAGTTCGACAGCCAGCAGTTCGACGAGTTGTACAACGGCACGCGTCAGCCGTTGCTTATTCTGAACCAGTTTCCGATCGTCAGCGTCGAGCGCGTGGCCTACGGACCGACCACGGTGCTGCAAGTGACCAACGCGTCCGCGGCCAATCAACGGGCCACGGCGCGCGTCACGGCCAGCGCGCTGGAACTCGTGCGCGTCGCCTCCGCGGTCACCACGACCAACACGCTGACCTTCGCCGCCAACGTGACGCTGTCCGCCTTGAAAGCCGCCGTCGACGCTCTGGGCAACGGCTGGTCGGCGACGATTCCAGACGCGACATACAACAATCGCGCTTCCGCCGACTTGCGGGCTCTTCAAGGCGCGCTCAACGCCAAGGACACGCAGGCCGAATGGAAACTGCACTTGTTCGAGCTCAGCGATTTCGAGATCGACGCGGCGCGCGGCTACCTGTGGCGCTTGCGCTCGGGTTGGATAGATCCCCTCGAGGTCGAGGGAGATGGGCCGACCTGGTTTGGCGGCGTGCACAACTGGCGCGTCCAGTACACAGCCGGCTTCGCCACCGTGCCTGAAGACGTGCAAGAAGCGTGCGCCCATTGGGTGGCCGCGCTGTACTGGCAAACGAAGCGCGATCCCGGCCTGGTCCACGAGACCGTTCCCGGCGCCGTCGAGCGACGGCCGGTC
This sequence comes from Gemmataceae bacterium, assembly GCA_022616245.1. Classification (GTDB taxonomy): domain Bacteria; phylum Planctomycetota; class Planctomycetia; order Gemmatales; family Gemmataceae; genus JAKEFD01. The sequence goes on along the minus strand of JAKEFD010000444.1, from coordinate 2,405 downwards.
CTGGGCATGCCGCCCGCCGTGCTCTTGATGTTGGAACCGTATCGCAACCTGCGTGTGTGAAGCGTGGAGCGCGAAGAGTGAAGCGCGGAGCGTTTCCCTTCCACTCTTTGCGCTCCGCGCTCCACTCTCCACACTTAACGATCATGCTCCCCAGCCACACCAACAACACGTGCGATGTCTATCGCGCCGGCAATGCACCGCCCGCCGCGCCCGACGTGGCCGGCGTCGCCTGCACGCTGCGGCCGTTTTTCCCCGCGGGCTTCGAGTTTGCCGAGGCCGACGTAACCTTCAATGTAACCCACGTCATGGAAGTCGAGCTGGGCGCGGACATTCGCGACAACGCCTCGGCGTTTGGCCCCGGCGGCGACAAGGTCTATGTGCCCGACAAGAACGGCACACGCTTTCGCGTCGTCGGCGTGATCCGCACGTCCTATGGCACGCCGAATGACCGCCGCCGCGTCTACCTCTACCGCGAGGCCGTCACCTATCCGACCAACTTTCTGTAAACCCGCTTGTGTTTCGCGCCCGGAGAATTCCTTTCCGCGCCTGAGCTACTGTGAGCGCGAAACGTAAACAGGAGATCCCATCATGAAACGAGTTATTCTCCTTTCGACCACCTTAGTCTTCTTCTGGAATCACACGGTCCAAAGCCAGGACCTCGCGCTCGCGACGGTCCGTATCAAGAGCCACGGCGCTTCGGCCACCGTCATCGCCAGCGCGTCGGGGCGCTCGTGGCTCCTGGGTTGCGGGCACATGTTGACGGATGCGGCAGGACGGCTTGACCAATCCTTGGTGAAGAAACCTCTTGCCCTCGATGGGCCGCCGCAACCGCGCGCCCCAAAGCCGCACGCCGCCGCCCGTCTGCGTGCGTTCAACCTCGAGCTGGACTTGTGCCTCATCGAACTGAACAACGGGCCTTTCCATGTCGTGCCGGTCGCGCCGCACGGCCATGCGCCTTCGAAGAATCTGCGCAGCTTGGGCTACGACAACATGGCCTGGCCCGTGACAAACGTGCCCGTGACGCTGCTTTTTTCCGAAGGCAACACCACCTTCACACGTGAGAAACCCTGGCACGGGCGCAGCGGCGGCGGCCTCATCGACCTGGCCGGACCCTGCCTCATCGGCGTCGTGCAAGGCTACGAGATCTGGCCCAACCAGCGCGGCCTTTACGTGTCGCACGAAGCGGTTCTGCGCTTCCTCGAACCGCATTGGCCCGACGCGCCGCGGGCGCCGCCGCCTACTGGCACGCCGTTTCCGTGAAAGTAAGCGGTGCAGGCCGTGCGCCTGACTTACGTTCTTGCCGAGCCGCGAATCTCATTGAAAGGAGGTTGCCGCATGTCTTCCCTTTTTCGAATTGTCCCGCTCTTGTTCCTTCCAAGTCTGGCTCAGGCCGACTCGCTGTTGCCCTGGCGCAACCAGGTGGAACAACGCCTGCGCGAGCAACATGCATTGATGCTGCAAATCCTGGGACAGCGCGCACCGGCGCCGCAGCAGGCCTTGCCCATACCGGGGCAACCGCACCAGGTCCTGCCCATTCCCGGCGACCCAAAGCAATCCTTGCCGATTCCGGGATCTCCCCAGCAGGAATTGCCGCTGCCAGGGGGACCCAAACAAGAATTGCCCGGCCCCGGCGGTCCGCGCCAGGACTTGCCGCCCGGTCCGCAACGCTACTCGCAATGGCGCCACGCACTGGGCTGGCCCATCCGCTGAGCAGAAACCTTTTCCCAACGAGGTGACCCATGGAAAAGCTAATTGCCATGCATATCGCGGCCCAACTAACTCAAGCGGCCTCGGGCGGCGACGTGCCGATAAGCCCCGATCTTTCCGATGCCACGGTGCGTGCCAAGAACCTGCACGTGTGGGAGACCTTTCGCGTGTTCCATCATGCGGTTGTCAAGGCGGCGGCGGATGCGAGCTGGCCGACGCCGAAAATGACCGCGAGCCAGCTTTTACCCAACCTGGCGCAGAGTCTCTTGCCGCTTTTGTCGACCGGACCGATTGCGGACATCATCCAGAAACTGCTGGCGTCGCTGCCCGCGACCACGCCTTCGCCACTGCCTAATCCGGGCTAAGTAACAGGAGCGCGACCCGCACACCGCTTGCCGCGCTTTTCCCTTCTTCAGGTAACAACAATGCGCAATCGCATTCTCAAACATCTTCGCGTTCGAGCCGGCGATCTCGTGCCGCATGAGCTCAATCCGCGCGTGCACACCGACGCCCAGCGCCGCGCGCTCCAGCTCTTGTACGACGAGATCGGCTTTGCCCGCTCGCTCCTGGCGTATCAACTTCCCGACGGGAGGCTCAAGCTCATCGACGGCCATCTCCGCGCCGACATGACGCCCGACGAGGAACTCGACGTGGAAGTGCTGGACGTGAGCGACGCCGAGGCCCGCGCGCTGCTCTTG
>JAKEFD010000443.1 GCA_022616245.1 Gemmataceae bacterium | reverse complement strand
AGCGCCGCAGCAAGAACTCTTTCGTGTTGATCACCGCCCAGAGCAAGTCTTCCACGGCGGCACGGCGGTCCGCGGCGGCGTCGAGACGTGTGCCGATAGTTTCCAGCTCGCGCTCGGTCGGGTAACGCGACAGCGCAGCCAGATAGAACTCCGAGATAATCTCTTGGTTCGTCGTCTTCTGGTCCAGCAGTCGCGCCAGCCGCGGCGAATCCTGCACCTTCTGCAACACCGTCTCGCTGTTGATCATGGTCATGGCCTGGCCCAGCGTCGTTTCGCTTTGGCGCTCGCACTCGCAGGCCAACAGGCGGTCGGGCCGGCCAAAGCGCTTGAGAAAACTCGGCCCGCCCAAGACGCCCGGCAACTGCACGGCGCGCAGGCCGACGGGATAGCCCTTGAATGCTTCCGGCACCGCCGTCACTTGACAGATCGCGTCCAAGAGCACTTCGGCGTTCAAGAGCTTCGGCTCGACGCGGCTAAAGTGCGTGTCCTCTTTGTTCGTCGGCTTGGGTTTTGACGACAACTGATACGATTGCGAGCGCATGATCGTGCGAATGAGGTGCTTTTGCGAAAAGTTGTGCTCTACGAGGTCTTTCGCCAGCGCATCCAAGAGCGCCGCGTGGCTAGCGGGGTTCGATTCGCGGAATTCATCGACCGGCTCGACCAGGCCGCGGCCCATGAGGTGGAACCAGATGCGGTTGGCCAGCACGCGCGCGAATTGGCGATTGTCCTTCGACGCGATCCAGTCGGCCAACGCGGGCAGCCGGTCCGCGCCCGCGTCAAGTTTCAACGTTCGGCCATCGAGCAAACGCGGCGGCGTCGAATCTCCCGTCGTTGGGTGCTTCACTTCGCCTTCGCGGTCCATGTAGACGATCATCTCGCCGACCAGCTCGTGTTTGTCGAGCTTGTCGCGGCGCTTGTTCTCGACCATGCGCGTCTTGACGCGGGCGAAGAAGGCCGACAAGCCGTGGTAGTCGTCCTGCGTCCAGCGGTCGAAGGGATGGTTATGGCATTTGGCGCAGGCGATGCGCACGCCCAGGAATACGAGTGCAGTCGTCTCGGCGGCTTTGTTCGGCTCCAGGTTTGTGCGGTAGTAGTTGGCCTGTGGGTTTTCGTAAGTGCTGCCGCGGCTTGTAAGCAGCGCACGCACGAACTGGTCGAGCGGAGTGTCGTCGCCGATGCGCTGCTTGAGCCAATGCCGAAACAGCCGCACGCCCTTGGCATCGACCGCTTTTTCCTCGTTGCGCAACAGGTCCGCCCATTGCAGCGACCAGTAGTCGGCGTATTCGGGCCGGTTGAGCAATTGGTCGATCAATCGCTCGCGCTTGTTCGGGTTCTTATCGGCGAGGAACGACTTGACTTCAGCCGGCGTGGGCAAGACGCCGCACACATCGAGGAAAGCGCGGCGCAAAAATCCCGCGTCGTCGGTCAATTCCGAAGGCTCGACCTGCAACTCCTTGAGCCGCGCGAAAACTTGCTTGTCGATGTAGTGGGCGGCCTTGAACTGGGGGAATTGGAAGTCGGGCCGCTCTGGAACGAATGCCACCCGGCACGGCATGCGCTGATCGAGAAAGCGAACTACGACGGTCGCCTCGCCCGGCTTTTCGGCGTGGAGCACACCCGTCGCGGAAACTTTCACCGACTCGACGCTTGGCTCGAAGACCGCCTGATGCGTGACATCGCGGACGCTGCCGTCGGAGAAGGTGGCGCGGGCGACGAGTTGTTGTTTGTCCGCGCCGTGCCATAGGACGCGGTCACGCGGCCAGGCTTCGAGCTTGGTCAGTTTGGCAGTCGCCGGCGCATCGGCCGGCATCCCGGCGGCGATCCACTGGCGCAGCGTTGTGTACTCGTGCGAATTTTTGCCGAAGCGCATGCCGCCTTCGTGGGACATCTGCCCGGTGGGTTTTTGCAGCACCAGGCTTTTGTCTGGATCGAAGACGTTGCAACGCCGGCCTTGCGTGTCGCGCGACAAGCTGTCCAGATCGAAAACCGCGCTCTCGCCGCGCAGCGACAGGCGGAAGCCGTTCTTGCCGTTGAAATTGCCGTGGCAGGTGCCCTGGTTGCAGCCGGACCGGCTAAGGATGGGCATGATGTCGTTCTGAAAGCTGAGCGGCGTCGGTTTGTCGGCGTCTTGCACGCGCACACCGGCCGGCGCGCTCGTCTGGCCGCCGAACTCAGCAACGATGCGTGTTTCGCCGTCGCGCTTGCCGTGGACCACGCTGCCGGCGATCCGCACGTGCTCGGTGTCCTGGGCGACAAGCCGCGCTTGAGCAGTCACATCGCAGAGCGCGCCATCGGCATAGTAGGCGGTGACGAGGATTTGTTGTCGGGCGCCTTGGCCTTGGAGGACGATCTCGGAAGGATCGATAGTCAGGCGCACAATCGTTGCGGGCGTCGCAGCCGGTTTGTCTTGAGCGCGCGCCAAGGATGCAATCGGGAAGAGGAAGACGATCGCAAGTGAAACGCGGTGCAGCATCGGCCGCTCCCGGAAAGAAAGTGGCGAGGTCATCCGTTTGAGGATAGCATACCAAGCACGTCGGCGACTTCATAGCGCCCGTTTGCGACCGAGCCGCGACCGTGAGGGAGCGGTGAACCGTGCAGCGCCCCGCTCCCTCACGGTCGCGGCTCGGATTAAGGGTACTTTTATGACGCGACTTTTTCCACTGCTTGTCACTTTGGCGTTTTCGCCAGCAGCGCTCCTCGCGCAACAGCCGGCGCAGGACATGCCGCGCTACATCCGCGAGCATTACGTCAAACAGAACGTGCAGATTCCCATGCGCGACGGCGTCAAGCTTTACACGATCGTGTACGCGCCCAAGGACACGTCGCGCGCCTATCCGATTCTGATGATGCGCACACCCTACGGCATACATCCTTACGACGAGAAAATCTTCCGCGCCAGCCTGGGCCCCAGCGCGCATTTCCCCAAGGAAGGCTACATCTTCGCCTATCAAGACGTGCGCGGCCGCTATATGTCCGAGGGCGAATTTGAAAACATGCGGCCGCACAACCCCAAGCGCAAAACCGCACAAGACATCGACGAGAGCACCGACACCTATGACACCATCGACTGGCTCGTCCGCAACATCAAAGGCAACAACGGCAAGGCCGGCATGTGGGGCATTTCCTATCCGGGTTTCTACTCGTCGGCAGGCATGATCGACGCCCACCCAGCGCTCAAGGCCGTGTCGCCGCAGGCGCCGATCGCCGACTGGTTCTTCGACGATTTCTTTCACCACGGCGCGTTTTTCCTGCCGCACGCGTTTAATTTTTTTTCTGGGTTCGGACAGGCGCGGCCATATCCGACGACCGAGCGCTCCAAGCGTTTCGACCATGGCGCGCAGGACGGCTATCAGTTCTTCCTCGACATCGGCTCGCTCAAGAATGTCAACCCGCGTCACTTCAAGAACAGCATCGCCTATTGGAACACGATTACCGAGCACCCGAATTATGATGAGTTCTGGCAAGCGCGCAATCTGCTGCCGCACTTGCACAAGGTCGCGCCGGCCGTCATGACCGTGGGCGGCTGGTTCGACGCCGAGGATCTTTACGGTGCGCTCAAGACCTACCGGGCGGTCGAAAAACAGAACCCGGGCATCTTCAACGTGCTGGTGATGGGCCCGTGGTCGCACGGCGGCTGGTCGCGCGGCGAAAGCAAGCTGGGCGATATTTCGTTCGGCGACAACCCGTCACGCCACTTCCAACAAGAAATGGAGTTCACGTTTTTCAATCACTTCTTGAAAGGGCAGGGCGAGCACCGCCTGGCCGAGGCCAACGTCTTTGAAACTGGCCTCAATCGCTGGCGCCGCTTCGAGCAGTGGCCGCCGAAAGAGACCAAACCAACCAGGCTGTTCCTGCACCCCAAAAGCCGGCTGAGCTGGGAAGCGTCCCTTGATCAAGGCGAGACCGGCGACAGCTTTGTCAGCGACCCGAGCCGGCCCGTGCCGCACGCGAACACTTTAACGATCGGCATGAACAGCGACTACATGGTCGCCGACCAGCGCTTCACTTCGCGCCGGCCGGACGTGCTCGTTTACCAAACACCTCCGTTGGCACAGGATTTGACGCAGGCCGGCCCGCTTCGCGCGGAGCTGTTCGTCACCACCACGGGCACCGACGCGGATTGGATGGTCAAGATCATCGACGTCTTCCCTGACGCAAAAGACAAGATGGGCGGCTACCAGATGCACGTGCGCAGCGAGGTGATCCGCGGCCGATTCCGCAACAGCTACGAGAAGCCCGAGCCATTCACGCCGAACCAGCCGGCGCGGATTTCCTTGGAATTGCAGGATGTGCTGCACACGTTTCGCAAGGGGCACCGTGTGATGGTGCACGTGCACAGCACCTGGTTTCCGCTCGTCGACCGCAACCCGCAAAAGTACGTGCCCAATATCTTCCAGGCGGAGGATAGCGACTTCACCGTGGCCACGCACCGCGTGTTGCGCTCGAAACAGTATCCCAGTGCAATCCACATTGGAGTGCTTAAGTAGCGCATGGTGAGATCCGTCGCTGGCGTTCCGATGGATTGCATTCCAACCCTGGGAGCCGATGTGCAATCCATTTTGGGCGCCCTAATAGCTAGTCCGTTCAGAGTCTCAACTTGCGTCGAATCACCGAACTAGGCGCGATGTGCAATCCATTTCTGTTCACGGAGTGAATCCGTGAATTCATGTGCCAGCATAATTGCTGACACATTAGTGACACGAATTCGAGCAAGATAAACACTTGGCGAGCCGAGGCGCGTTAGCGGCCGGTCTAACGCCCAGGAAGTAGAATGCGGCTGGACGATGCACCCGACCCCTTACGGCGTTCGGATCGCCAAGACATACAGGAGAAACCATGTCCGAGCCGTTTACGATTCGCTGCCGGGAAAATGGGCCGTTGGTGGTGGCGGCGAACGTGAAGATCGTCGATCACCTGGGCAACGAGTTTCCGTTGCCGCAGGGAAAGGAAATGATCGCTCTGTGCCGGTGCGGGCAATCCCAGAACAAGCCGTTTTGCGACGGCACGCACAAGCAATGCGGTTTTCAGGGAAGCAATGTGGCAAATGGCCCGTCGTAACGCAGGACAAGCAGCGTATCCCGCTGTAGTTGTTTTACAGTAGTACCTGCTAACTTTATTTCCGGCGAATCGCGAAAAAGTCTTGACAATGTCGCTCCTAGTGTTAGGGTACGGGATTGAAGAAGTCTTATCGGCGGCACACGCGCAAAGCAATCACTAGATCGGAGGGATGACATGAAAGGCATGAAGAAATGTCTTGGGTTGGCGCTAACGGCCTTCGCGTTCACACTGCTCGGTGTGACGCTGGCGAAAAGCGTTCATGCAATTCCGCCGCCGGCGGAAGAGAAATACTGCCCAATCGTTCCCAACACTAGTTGCCCAACCTGCGTTCCAATCGTCATAGACAAAGTGACGTACTACCTCAAGAATGACCAGCCCGATCAATACAGAGTTTGCCAAGCAGGTGCGGGTGATTGTGCGGACGGGTTTAATTTCTATTGCTTCGGCGACCTGTATACGGGCGTCAATTGCACGGGAACGTACTTGCTCAAGACGAGCATTCCCTACAAGTCGTGCAAGTAGGAACATGTTGCGCTACAAATTCAGACCTGTTGTTTTGCTATTTGGTGGCCTATTGGTTGCAACCGGGACACTGACTCTTGTTGCCCAAGACCTGCCAAAAACTCTTGTTGCAACGATTCAGGAAAGAAACCGGATCTCAAGGCAGTTGATCCGCACAATCGTTGCCAAATACGAGCAAAAACAGGATATGCTTGTCGGTGGACGAAAGCCCAATGCCCGAATCATCGTCGATTGGTGGCAAGACGGAGAATTAGTTCGGTGCAACGTCGAGGAGAAAATCTACCTGCATGCGGCCTTCGCGACTGAGAAGGGCACGCAACAAAAGCCGCCCAAGACTGTGGTGAGCAAGCGCGAGTTCGTAATAAAGGGTGGCGAGATCTCCTCAACAGTAATCCAAAACACTTCTGAGAAACAGGCAAGCATACGACATTTTCGGCCAAACACGCCACTTTCTTACAATCTTTGGGTTGACTCTCTCTTTGTCTTGGCTAGCCAGAGCGACTCGACGCTTGCCGACCTAATGCAGCCTCCAAACGACGTCACAAGTGTGAAAACAATTGTTGACGAGAAGGAGAAACGCATCAGTCTTACAATTCGACCTCTTGCTTTGAAGCAAGAACAGCTCTTCGAAATCGAAGTTAATCCAAAGTTCAATTACCTTGTGACACGACTTGCCGTTCAATCTCTGTCGAAGACCGATCGCTCCAGGTCAGATTCGCGCGCCGTCATGTTTCGGGAAGTCGCTCCAGGCATTCATTTTCCAATCAAAATTGAAAGAAAGACATTCGTTGGGAACCAGCAAGACGATGTAGAGGTAGCCTTCGGGTTGACGGAGACTCACTTTTATCACGTCGCCGTTAATCAACCCATTGATCACAAGATTTTTGACTTGAGCATTCCGGCTGGGATGGCAGTGGTCGACTATCGTGATAATTCGCGCTACGTAGTTGGAAAGCACGGGGAGCCAACCGACAGAGTGGATGGTGTCCCGATCGCGGCTGCGAAAGCCGTTTTGCCCAGCTACAAGGAGGAAACCCGCCACAGCACTGGATACTTTCTATGGGCTGGCGGCGCCGTTCTATTTGGCATGTTCGTATTCTTCGTACGGAGATGGGGGAAACCTAAAACAGCCAGTTAAGAAAAGCTTCGGGACCTTGAACCATGCAAGGATCACGCATTGCAGTAAGCCTGGTTACGGTGACAGGTACCATTGTCGGCGTTTGGTTTGGGACCGCTTCGTCCAATTCGACGCCTCGAATCGAATGTCGCAGATTGCTTGATTTAGGGCGGCTCAGCTTCGGTCAGCGTGTAGTGGTTCCATTGTCAATCCGAAACTGCGGCGATGCAGTTCTACAAATCGAACAAATAGAAACGAGTTGCGGTTGTCTCTCCCTCTCTCTGCAATCAAGGGGAGGTGTACCGTCGCAACTGTATTCACAACTTGCGGTCAAACCGCGAGATCAAGTCGAATTGTCGGCAACTTTGGCGATTCGAGGCGAGCGCCGAGAAGAGATACGCGAAACTGTCCGATTTCGAACCAACGACCCAGCAGCGGAGTTCGTTGTCATCGAGTTCACCGCGCAACTAGCCCCCGAATTTGCAATACCAAGTCCAAACGAACTTCACGTCCGCAATCTTGCAGTTGGTGCCCGTACTTCCGCTGTTTTGACTCTCCGAGACGGCGGCACCGAAAACTCATTTCAACTGGCGCGAATTGTTAACCCTTTTCCTGAAATAATAACCAGTATCAACATTGAGCCTGGAACTCACGAGACCAACAATGCCGGCTTCGTTGCGCGAAAGGAACTGTACCGAGTAGAGTTGGAATTCTCAGCCCCTGATCAGCCAGTCACCCTTAGCGGAGAATTGCAGATTGTGGGTGCAGAGGGAGACAGGATTCACGTACCGGTCCATGTCAGCGTCGTTCCACGGTTTCAGTTTATTCCGTCAACACTCGTCTTGCCGCGAAAGTCGGAGGAAGGGGAAGTTTATTCTGCAACGTGCGTCTGCCAAGTTGCGGCTTCTGGATCCGCCGAGATTGTCGCGGCTACGGTTCCAAGCGGCTTTCTTGTCGATACCGACAGCAATCGTGCGAGTTCTGGTTCTTCACTTGTGAGAATCCTGTGCGACCCGAAAGCATTACCCAATCCGGGCAGACATATCATTGTATTTACGGCTCGGCAGGGCGACTTTCGGGCGCGAATTGAACTTCCGGTCGTGATTGATGAAATCGCCAACGCAGCGAAATGATGCAAGTGGTCTCATGGTGATCATGGCTTCAGTTTTCAATTCCGGGCAGTACTCCAGCCGAAGACGGCGCGCTTTTTCGCTCATTGAACTTCTAGTTGCAATTGGAATAATTGCTGTTTTACTTTCGCTCCTTTTGCCGGCTGTGCAAAACGTTCGTGCCAGGGCAAATCGCAGTGTATGTCAAAACAACCTAAGACAAATAGGATTGGCATTTCACAATTATCATGGCGTGACTGCTGCGTTTCCGCCAGGACTTTGTTCGCCAGTCCATAAAAGTGGCATGGGCTATTTGAGTTGGAATGGGCACCTTTTGCCATTTCTAGAGGAAAGCGCGTTGTGGGACAAAATAATGCTCGCCTATCAGTCTAATCCCGATTTTCGGGCAGTCCCGCCTCATATTCACCGAGGCACGGTGGTTGTCAAGTTCGGCTGCCCGGCCGACTCACGCGTATCAGCGCCGAGCACCAAATTAGGAAGTCTAAAGGTTGCCTTCACGTCTTATCTGGGTGTTTCCGGATTGGATGCGTTTCATAACGATGGCATTCTGTTTCTCGACTCGAGGACAAGATTGCTCGACGTTTCCGATGGCGCCAGCAATACATTGATCGTTGGCGAGCGTCCCCCGAGCGCCGATGAACGCTATGGCTGGTGGTATGCTGGTTGGGGCCAAGTAAAAGACGGATCTTGCGAAATGGTGATGGGTGTACGGGAAATAAATGTCGCCGAGGCTGATTGTTGGAGCGGTCCCTATGAATTTGGCAGAGGCCGAGTTGAAAATCAGTGTGACCTCTTTCACTACTGGAGCCTGCATACTTCCGGAGCGAACTTCCTATTTGCAGACGGGGCGGTTCGATTCATGCGTTATTCGTCTGGCAGTGTTCTGCCAGAATTGGCGTCTCGTGCGGGTGGGAAAGTGGCCATCATACCGGATTGATCCACCGGCAGTGGTTGGATTTACTCCGTTAGCCGATTGCGAAATACGCCCACGCGTTCGCCGTTTTCGCCTTTGCCATGGATTTGTTCGCGTAGACGTTGGACGGGGGCCAGGCTTTCGCGCATGTTGGTGTCGCGCTGCAGGCGTTCCAGCTCGATCTTGACCTCTTCGCGAATGCGGTCCAGGCGAGTGCGCTCGCGGGCTAGCTCGGCGCGCTCGCGCGACAGCTCCATCTCCATCTCGCGGACTGCCTGGTCCAGCTCCCCATTGCGCTCGCGGAGCTGCTCGATTTCCGCGTTGAGATTGCCGCGGTCGGTCTCGAGTTGCTGGCGGAACTGATTGAGCTCTGTCTCGTAGTTTTCCAGATCGGAAGCGCTGGCCGGCTTGTGCGTGAGTTTTTCGCGCAGCTCGTCGATCATCTTTTCCTTATCTTCCAGCAGTCGTCTCATGAGGTCGACTTCGCCGCGCAACTCGTCGTCGCCGCCTTGGGCGATGGGTAGGTGGGCTTGGCTTTGCTCCATTTCGACCAGGCGTTGTTCGTATTCGGCGAGGCGCTGTTCGCGCTCGGCGAGCAAGCGGTGCAGCTCCTCGTTTTCCTGCAAAAGCGGCTCGTTTTCGGCCGGCTGATTTTGCTCCGCACGCGCCTGTTCCTGCATGCCGCGCAGCTCGTCCATCATTTTGAGAAGGCTCTCTTGCTGCATTCGCAGCGCCGCTTCCGCCTTGGCCAATGCTTGCTGTTGTTTTTCCGAGGCCTTGCTCGCTTCCGGAGTGCGATTGGTTTCCTCGCGCATGCTGTTGACCTCCTCACGTTCCTTGCTGAGTGCCTTCCTGTCGCGCTTGAGCTCGTCCGCTTTTGCCACCACCTTTTCCTTCGCTCGTTGTAAATGATTGGCCCAGGCCTGGAGCTCGTCTTTGCGCTGGTCCAGCTCTTCACGCTCGCGCGCGATCGCCGCGCGCTCGCGGTGCAGCTCGTCCCGGCTGGCCGCTGAGTCCTTCTGGGTCCGCAGGCGCTCGATCTCCGCCAACGCGGTTTGGCGACGCTGTTCCAACGCTTCTTTTTCCTTCACGAGCGCGGTCCTTTCTTTTTCCAATTGGAACGTGCGTGCGGCCAAGGCCGCCTTTTCGGCTTGCACCTGCTGCAGCACGCCCCGGCCAGCGGAGTCCCTTTGCGTCCGCAAGCGCTCGCTTTCGGCCAACGCGTTTTGGCGTCGCTGCTCGAACGCTTCCTTTTCCTTCACGAGCGCCGACCTTTCTTTTTCCAATTCGATGGTACGCGCCGCCAGGGCCGACTTTTCAGTCTGCCGGCGCAGCTCGTCGGCGAGCGCCTCGCGGCGGCGCTGGTCCAGGAGTTCTTGTTCTTTTGCCAGCGCGGCGCGTTCTTTCTGTAATTGCTCGGCATCCGCGCTTGGCGGCGGGGCAGAGGCCGGCGTGGGGCGTTTGTCGCGCTGATCTTTCGACAGGGAAGCCAGCCGTTGTTCTTCCTGTTGGCAGCGGTGCTGGAAGTCCAGCCAGCGCGTGTGAATCTCTCTCTCTACGTCATTGAGTCGCTGCGCAAGTTCCGCTTCGACCATTTGCACGCGGGTGCGCTGTTCTTCCTTTTCCTTTTCCAGTTTGTCGTGGTCTTCCTGCAATTGTTGTTCGGTTTGTTCCAATTGGCTGAAGCGCTGTTCGAATTGCTTCAGTCTTTCGCGCAACTCGGATGACTTGCGGTCGACGTCAGGCGCATGCCTGCCTGCCCCGTTGACGCTTTCCAGCTGGCGCACACGCTTGCGCAGACGCAGCGCCGCGCGGGCCAGTTGCTCGCGCGAGCGCCGCCAATGTTCGGTGCGCTTTTGATCCAGCCGCTTCGCGGATTCCTGGCCGAAATTGGCCGGCAAGCGAATCGCAAAGCTGAACGGCCCAATCTGCAGGATGTCGCCGTCGGACACGATCGTCAGCCGCGCGTGGTCGCCGTTGATGCGTGTGCCGGTGCGGCTGCCGCAATCGCGAATGCGGATCCCTTCCGGCGAGCGATAGATGAGGCAATGGAGATTGGAAACGTCCGGTGCTTCGAGGCCAATGTCGCAGGTGCGCGCGCGACCGACACTGATGACATCACGATCCAGGGCGCGCGGCTTCTTATCGATGCCGCCAAACAAAGGCACCAGCGCCGGCTGGGTCGCCAGATCCACTTCGCGTTTGAAAGTCATGGCATGCCGCTTGTGACGGGAACATCCCCCTGAGGCAAGCTTAGCTCACAAAGTCAAGAAAAAGGTGCTAATTACTCAGTATTGCAATCGGCTTTTATTGTTGCTCTAAGCACCAGTCCGGACTTTAGTTATGACCAATTTGAATCTTCAGGTCTTGGCAGAAATCTATGTTCGATGATCGACTGTTCGGCTTGCGCTGGAATCCGCTGATCGTCCATTCATCGTTGAAGTGCCTGCGCACTTGTTCGTCAGAGTTTACCTTGGTTCGACGTTGATTTTGCGAGTACCAACAAAGGGGGATCAAAAAGGATTTTCTTGATTGACGATCAGCGTTGACCGAAGTTATACTAGTTGTACTTGCCTGCCAGCACGCTGTTTGCGGCGAGTGAGACTACCCGCCTGCTGCGAAAAGCCGGTTCTGCAGAATCGGATTTTCCTTTCCTGCCTGATTTCGCTCCGCTAGGATGCCTCTGAACACATTCCGTTTGCATTGGAGGTTTGGCCATGCTTGTGATTCCCGGTGATAGAGGGAAAGCGACTTGTGACGGCATGACGCGCCGTGAGTTGCTTCGTGTCGGCGGCTCGGCCCTTTTGGGCATTACGCTCGCCGACATCTTCAAGCTCCAAGCCTCCGCCGATCCGCCCGCGACCAATGGCGGTCCGGGCTGGAATCGCGCCAAGAGCGTGATCATGATCTATCTCCAAGGCGGTCCCAGCCACCTGGATTTGTGGGATCCCAAGGACAACGTGCCGGAGCGCGTGCGCTCCACCTTTAGCGCCATTAACACTTGCCTGCCCGGCGTGCATTTCACCGAGCTCTTACCGCGCCTGTCGCGCGTGCTGGACAAGACCACGTTGTTGCGCACGATCAGCTACACGCCGGTCGGTCTGTTTAACCACACCGCCGCCATCTATCAAATGCTCACCGGCTATCAGGCCGACGCGGTCAGCCCTTCGGGCCAGCTGGAACCGCCGACGCCGCGCGACTATCCGCACTTCGGCTGCCAGATCGCACGCCTCAGGCCGCCGACTGAGCCGACTCTGCCGTTCGTCATGATGCCGCGGCCTCTGCAAGAGAGCAACGTGGTCAACAAAGGCGGCACGGCGGGCTTCTTGGGCCGTGCCTACGACCCGTACTATTTGTTCCCTGCCGGCGACGACATGGACATGAACAAGATGGATCGCATCTCGGTCGACGACTTGGCGCTGCGGCCCGAGATCTCCAATGACCGCCTGCAACGCCGCGGCCGGCTTCGCGATCAACTCGCCGCCGGCATGCCCGATTTGGAGCGCGCGGTCGCTCGGTACGATCTGCCAACTTATTACACTGCGGCGCTCAATCTCGTGCTTTCCGGCCGGGCCCGCAATGCCTTCAACCTCGAACAAGAACCCACGCAAATCCGCGAGCGCTATGGCCGCAACACGTTTGGCCAATGTCTGCTGCTGGCCCGCCGATTGGTTGAAGCCGGCACGCGCGTCGTCGAAGTGAACTGGCCCAAGGTCGCCAATTCCGACAATCACTCGTGGGACGTGCACACCGATCTGCCTAGCCGCATGCGTCGACAGTCAGCGCCCATGCTCGACGCCGGTTTATCCGGACTCATCACCGACCTCGATGACCGCGGCCTGTTGAACGACACGTTGGTCCTGGCGGTCGGCGAATTCGGCCGCAGCCCGCTTCGCGGCGTCAGCACTTCGGGCAACAGCAACAGCGCTGATGGACGCGACCACTGGCCGTACTGCTACACCGGCCTCATCGCCGGCGGCGGAGTCAAGCGCGGCTTCGTCTGGGGGCGGTCCGACAACACGGCCTCCGCCCCGCTCGACAACCCGGTGCATCCGCGCGACCTGTTGGCGACCATCTACCACAGCGTCGGCATCAACCCGCACCAGATCATGTACAACCACCTGAACCAGCCGCGTGAGCTGGTCCAGGGCGAAGTGGTGAATGGAATCCTTCAGTAGTCTTGAAGTCAGACAAAAGTCTTGAAGTCAGACAAAACCCGTTTACGTTTCGCGTTCGCTGAATCCTTGCTGCTGCTTAGGATGCTGCGAACGCGAAACGTAAACGGGTTCTTTTTCAAGTCCTATTGACCCGGCAAGCAATCAAGAACCCATACGCCCGCAGTCCCGGACACCACCACGAACAACGCAGTTTCCCATCGTCCTTGTGACTCACCTGCCTAATTTCGACGACCGAGAATCCCGCACGTCGCAGCTCACGCCTGATTTCCCGACGGGTAAAAAGGTGCATGTTCAAGCTGGCCGCTCCGTCGTGCGGCGGCATATGAAAGTCGCTGCGGAAACGGTTTTGCCATAGCAGCCGCCGGCCCTGTCGAGTCCAGAGATGAAACCAGAAGTTGTGCGCGTGCAGGACGAACACCCCGCCGGGCCTGAGCAAGCGGCGTACGTGCTCCAAAAAGCGCCGGCGATTCTCGATACCTTCGATCAAACCGAACGTGCTGAATAGACACGCCGCGTACTCGAAGGATGCGTCCGCCAAGGCATCCAATTCCACGAGGTTGGCTTGCAAGCACGGAATCGCCAGTCCCTTTGCGTTGGCTTTTGACTGCAAGACGCGCAGCATTTCGGGTGACAGGTCGACCGCAAGCGGGCGAAAACCCCTCTCCGCAAGCGCCAAAACCAAGCGTCCCGTGCCGCAGCCCAGGTCGATTAGGCGTGCCGGCGTTTGGCAATGCTCCAGCAAGAAAGCGATGTCTTGGTTAATAAGGGGCGCCGTCGCCAATTCGTCATCATAGCGACGGGCATGGGCGGGATTGTGGCAGTAATCCCATAGAGCGCGGGAAACGCCCGGCGGAAGTCGCCAATCCGGCAGCATATCTACTTCAGTTCCTTCACCTCGAGCTTGCGAATCTTCACCACGCTGCCGATGTTGTGCTGCTGAAAGGCGAAGTGGCCGCTTTTGAACGCCTTGGATTGATCCACGTATTCGTACAAGAGCTGTTCATTGACCGTCACCCAGATGCGATTGCCTTGCACCTTCAAGTGATAGTTGAACCACTCATCGGGCTTGTGCAATTGCTTGAAGATTTTCACGTGGTTGTAAATGCTGCCGGTGCGGACCGTGTCGCCGTGGGTGGCGTTGACCTGGGCTTCATAGCCCTTGGGAAAACTGGGGCCATATTGAGTGCGAAAGTAGAAGCCGCTGTTGCCTTTCTCGTTGATCAGGATTTCGGCTTTGACTTCGAAGTTTTCGTAGTCGCCGCGCGGGCTGAACAGGTGGCTCACTTCGCCGTCGCCGACGATGACGCCGCCTTCAACCTTCCAGGTGCTGTTCTGGGCGTTGCCTTTGCCGCCATAGGAGATCTTCCAGCCGTCGAGGTCGCGGCCGTTGAAGATGGGGACCCACTCGCCGATTTTCTTTTCGCCGGCGTGGGAAGAGGAGAGGGTCGCCGACAGACCGAGAGCCGCTACGACTGCCGCCGCCAGACAGAGACGCGTTTTCATCGAAGTATCCTCGTTAGATCAAGAATCCAACTGTTTGTGACTGTGTTATAACCCAACGGCGCGGAATGAAAAGGAAAAACCTGCTTGCGTTTCGCGCTCAAGGCGCGCCCTGCTGCGGCATGGGATCCTGCGAACGCGAAACGCAAGCGGCATCCGACTCCACCCACTTCCCAGCCTTCATGACCGCCCTCACCTTCTCCAAGCACGTCAAATCGCGCAAAGGATCGCCCTCCACCACGATTAAGTCGGCGCGCTTGCCCGCTTGCAAGACGCCACGATCATCCAGACCTATCGCTTTCGCCGCCGTTGCGGTCGCCGCTTGCAGAATCTCGTGCGGCGTCAGCTTATGCTCGATCTGGGCCGTGCGCAATCCCAAATCAAAGCGCTCGATCGGCGTCAGGCGCACTCCGGCGTCGGTGTGCAGCGTGTACTTGACGCCGAAGTCGATCATGCGCCGCTCGCATTCGAAGCGCTTGTCGAGCCGGCGAATCGGCCCGGACATGTCCTGTCGAATCTCTTCGAGAAAAGCCCGCCGCGTCGTCCCCGAAACTGTGATGCCCGCGAATTGCTCCCGGTCGATCATCCGACGCGCCAGGTACGGCTCGAACTCGTAGCGCCATTCCTCGACGCGCCAGTCGCAATGCTCGATGGTGCGATACCCTGCCGCGACCACGGCCGGCATTGCGGCCCGGCTCAAGACATGCGCGGCGGCGTGTTTGCCCGCTGCCCGACCGATTTCCACGATCCGCGTAAGCGCCTCCGGGCCATATTGCGCTTTCATGGGATCGGAGGTTGGCGTCATGTTGCCGCCGGTCGCCATCACCTTCAAGAAATCCGCATCCTCGGTCAACATGCGCCTTGCAGCGGCATCCACTTCCTCAATCGAATCCGCTACCAGGCCGAGCCAATGGCAATGCCCGAGCGTGGTCGTGATCGGCATCCCGCAAGCGAGAATGTCCGGACCGACCACGTCTCGGCGGCGAATGGCGTCGCGCACAGCTTGCACCACCGCGTTTTTGCCGCCGCAGTCGCGCACGGTCGTGATGCCCGCGCGCAACGCCGACCGTGCGTTCGCCAAAGCGCGCTGGAACAACTCGGCGT
>JAKEFD010000442.1 GCA_022616245.1 Gemmataceae bacterium | reverse complement strand
ATCCGGATCGGCGTAGAAGCGGGCGCGATCCGCGTAGGCCAGCTTTTTCGCTTCGACGAATAGATGCCAGTAGTCGGCGGAATTCGGCCCCATCTTCTTGATATCGTAGCCGCTGAGGATGTTGAGCATTTGTAGAACGGCGATCCCCTGCCCGGGCGGCGGCAGCTCCCAGACCTCGTAGCCGCGATAGTTAGCGCTTACGGGATCAACCCATGTGCTGGTGTGGTCGTGCAAGTCCTTTAGGGTAAACAGGCCGCCGTTTTTGTCGGAGTAAGCGACGATCTGCTTGGCCACGCGGCCCTTGTAGAAAGCGGCCGCTCCTTCCGTGGCGATTTCGCGATAGACGCGGGCCAGGGCGGGGTTTTTGAACACGTCGCCCACGTTGGGAGGTTTGCCATTCGGGTAATAAACCTTCGCCGTGTCCGGAATCTTCAGCAGTTTGTCCTGTTTCTTGGCCCACAGCTCGGCGATGACTTCGCTGACCGGAAAACCTTGTTCGCCGTAGTCGATGCCGGGCGTCAGGATATCCGTCATGGGCAGCTTGCCGAACTTCTTGTGCAGCTCTTCCCAACCCGAAACGCAGCCTGGTACGGACCAGGTCAGAGGGCCGTACTCCGGAATTTCCTTGAGTCCCTTTTCCACGAAGAGGGCGCGCGTTGCTTTGTACGGCGACCGGCCGCTGGCGTTGAGGCCGTAGAGCTTTTTGGTCTTGGCCTCCCAGACGATGGCGAACAGGTCGCCGCCGATGCCGCACGACATGGGCTCGACCAGACCAAGCATCGCGTTGACGGCAATGGCGGCGTCCACGGCGGTGCCGCCTTTGCGCAAGACGTCGAGCCCGGCCTGCGCCGCCAGCGGTTGGCTGGTGGCGACCATGCCGTTGGGCGCCATGACGACGGAGCGGCCGGTTTGATAAGGCTGCGGCGTGAGGCGAATACCAATTGGGCGATCCTGGCCGCCCGATTGGGAAACGACGGAGAGAACGAGAAGCCCGGCGAGGAGGATAAGGAGCTTGCACATTGGTGCGATCCTTTCGACGTTTCTCTGAGGCTACCGCATTGTCATCGTGACGCAAGCTATTTTGGCGTCCTATTTGATAAGATAAATGCAACCATCCAAAGGCTGCGCCAGCGAGGGAAGTCGCAGTACCCGGAACTGGGTACAGTGACGCCGGACTGATGCTTGCCGCGAGCCATTCCCATGACGGCATCTCGACTTTCACTGCCCCTTTGGCAAGAGACCTACGCCGCACCGCTTGCGCCCATGACGCGCCGCGAGATGGCAGCGCGTGGCTGGGATTGCGTCGATGTCGTCTTCGTGACCGGCGACGCCTACGTGGACCATCCCAGCTTCGCGATGGCTATTCTGCATCGCGTGCTCGAGTCAGCGGGCTTTCGCGTCGGCATGCTCAGTCAACCCGATTGGCGTTCCTGTCAGCCGTGGCGCGAGTTCGGCCGGCCGCGTTTGTTCTTCGCCATTAGCGCGGGCAATATGGACTCGCTGATCAATCATTACACCGCCAACAAAAAAGTTCGCAACGACGACGCGTATTCGCCGGGCGGCCGCATCGGCCTCAGACCGGACCGGGCGACGCTCGCCTATTGCCACCGCGCCCGCGAGGCTTTCCCAGGCGTGCCGATCATTGCCGGCGGCGTGGAAGCGTCGCTCCGCCGCCTCGCCCATTTCGATTACTGGAGCGAGACCGTCCGCCGCTCCATTTTGCTCGATGCCAAAGCCGATCTTTTGGCCTATGGTATGGGCGAAGAGTCGATTGTCGAAATCGCGCGCCGGCTCGCCGCCGGAAAGACCGCCAAGGATTTGCGCGACATGCGCGGCGTGGTGTATGTGCTGGGCGCAAAGGAATCCGACGAGTTGGCGAAGCAGTCCGCGCCGGCGGACGTTGAATGGTTGCCTTCCTTCGAAAAGGTGAAGTCCGACAAGCTTCAATTTGTCGAGGCAACGCGTCTCATCCATATCAACACGAATCCTTTTAACGCCAAGACGCTGGTGCAGTTTCACGACCGTCAGGCAGTGATCGCGAATCCGCCGGCATTGCCCATGTCGCAAACCCAGATGGACAATGTCTACGATTTGCCGTATTCGCGCCGGCCGCATCCTTCTTACAAAGAACCGATTCCCGCCTACGAGATGATCAAGGATTCGGTCACGATCATGCGCGGCTGCTTCGGCGGCTGCACGTTTTGCTCGATCACCGCGCATCAGGGCCGAATCATTCAGTCGCGCTCGCAGGATTCGGTGCTAAAGGAAGTGCGCAAAGTCGCCGCCGACCCGGAGTTCAAAGGCATCATCAGCGACGTGGGCGGCCCGACCGCGAACATGTACGAGATGCGCTGCACGCGGCCCGAGATCGAGGCGATTTGTAAACGGCTTTCCTGCGTGCATCCCACGATCTGCAAGCTCTTGGGCACCGATCACGCCCCGCTGGTCGAGTTATTGAAGAAGGCCCGCGCCGAGCCGGGAATCCGCAAAGTGCTCGTCAGCAGCGGCATCCGCATGGACCTGGCCCAATTGTCGCCGGATTATCTCAAGGAACTCGCGGCGCACCATGTCGGCGGGCACCTCAAGGTCGCGCCCGAACATACCGACACGCACGTCTTACGCCTCATGAAAAAGCCGGAAAACGGCAACTTCGAAAGCTTTGCTAGTGCTTTCCGCAAGGCATCGGACCAGGCGGGCAAATCGAAGCAATACCTGGTGCCGTACTACATCGCCAGTCATCCCGGCTCCGACCTGCACGCCATGATTGATCTGGCCGTTTTTCTCAAGCGCAACGGCTACCGGCCGGACCAGGTGCAGGACTTTATCCCTGCGCCGTTCGACATCGCCACAGCACTTTACTACACTGGAATCGATCCCTTCACCAAGCAGGAAGTCTATGTCGCCAAGGGACTTCGGGACCGGAAGATGCAGCGAGCCTTGATGCAATTTTTCAAGCCCGCGAATTACTT
>JAKEFD010000441.1 GCA_022616245.1 Gemmataceae bacterium | reverse complement strand
TCCAAATTGGCTTCGTTCGCGCTCTTTTTTTCTAGGTGGTCGAGCCTTGCCGCTGTCCAAAGAAAGCGGCGGTAAAGCGCCGCACTCCAAATTGGCTTCGTGAGCGCTGTTTTTTGGTAAACTAGTCGTTCGGCTTTTTGTGCACACCTGAACTATGCCACAGCGACTAAGTGATGTCTCCCTGGCCGACCTCATCCCCGAGACACGGGCGTGGAACGGCGGCAATGGCATCGACTTGGCCGACTGGATCGGATGCGTGGGCAGCTTCGAGCACGCTATCGCCTACGGTGAACTGTTCTGGCCGGACTTCGTGGAGCACGATGGCTGCGTCTTCTTCGCAGGGTTCAGCGAGGAGAGCTATCGGGGATTCATGCAACAAACGAATGGAAACCGGCAGGCAGTCGAAGCGGTGATGAACCACCGCCACATTCTTGATCTGTTCTCTCGCCCCGAGTTGTCGCCAACGCGGGAACAAGTCGTTTACCTGGGCCGGTTACTGAAAGAGATGTGGGCGGCCAAACTCCATCGCGACTTTCCCGGCAGGCAGTTCGTGGTCAGCTTCGACGAGGGGCCGTCCGGCAATCTGCTGGATTACGAGGTTACGTTTTTTCAGGATCGAGCTTGAACTGGAGTAGCTACCTTGCGATATCTTCGAAACACCATGGCCCGGCCCGTTGGTGGGGTGTCGTTTGGCCCCAAGGATTTGACCCTCGTCGCCGGGGGCAGCGGTGGGTTCGACATCTGGGATCTGGCAGATTCCACGCACACGTTTGTTCCGTCGCACGCCGTCAAGAACCTCTACGGGTGTGTCTATGATCCTCTCGGACGCTGGGTCTACGTTTCCGACTACCGCGGCGGATTTCGGCTTCTCCCAGTTCTTGGGCACGAGGCGCCGCCTGCGCCGGGTTCCCCACATGAGCGTCACGTCATTTCGTTCGGACTCACGCCGGATGGCAAACAACTCGTGATGAGTCGGGGTGGGGGCAGGTCGAACCGCCTCGAGTGTTGGAACGTACTCGAGGGCCCCCGCAAGGGAGGAGAGACATTCGTGCCGGTATGGTCCATTCGAGATGGCAAGCCGATTGATCCAAACGAGCCGTATCTGCACAATCAGGCGACTTGGTTCACGAACGGAGTCGCCATCGGTCGCGACGGCAAGTCGGTGGCCGCGGCGGAAAGCCGAGCGGGCGGTGTCGGCATCGAGCCATTTGTCGTGCTGCGGCATGGAACGAGCGGAAAGGTCATTGCCGACATCGGCAAGTCGGCTACAAGCTTCGACACCCGGCTTGCGATGGCGCCCGATGGCCAAACCATGTACGCGTGGGATAACCGGCTGCTGGAGCGGTGGGACGTCAAGGCAGGCCGGCGTACGCACAATGTTCCGGCGCCGGGCCGCGGGCACTTCCAGGGATTGGCGGTTCATCCGACCGGGCGGGTCGTAATCACCGTATCCAGCGACGGGCAAGCCCGCTACTGGGACCCACCTAGCTTGTCACTGATTCGGGCGATCAAGTGCGCGGCCGGAAAGCTGCACTCGCTGGCGCTCGATCGCGACGGTACGATGGCTGCTGCTGGCGGAGACAAAGGACAGGTTGTGCTTTGGGATGTTGAGGTTTGACGGGCTCGGGTTGCCGTAGGAGGGCTCGCACGCCGTAGTACGCTACGAGGTTCTTGTCATGACGATTGCTGACGCTATCTTGAAAGATCGCTTCGAGGGTTGCCTCCTCGGCCTTGCCGTGGGCGACGCGCTGGGTGGGAAGTTCGAAGCGCAGTCGGCGGAGGCCATCCGCGCCCGGTTCCCCACCGCCGAACGATTGATCGCCTACCCACAGGAGGAAATCTGGTACACCGACGACACTCAAATGGCCATCGGCGTCTGCGAGGCGCTCATCGAGCGCGGCGAGATCGTCGAGGAGGTTCTGTGCCGGGCTTTCGTCGCCAATTACCTCCCTTCGCGTGGCTACGGTCGCGGCGCGCGCGCCGTCTTGGATGCGATGGAGGATGGCCGCGACTATCGCCAAGTCGCCGAGAAGCACTTTCCCGGCGGATCGTTCGGAAATGGCGCAGCCATGCGCGTAGCACCGATCGGGCTGCTCTTTCGTGACGACCTCCGGCGGTTGTGGGAGCAGGCCCGGCTGTCGTCCCTGCCAACCCATTTGCATCCGCTGGGCATTGAAGGGGCCCAGGTGCTGGCGCTGGCGGTCGGTCTTTGCTCCAATATGGAGCAGTTCGACCGTGCCGGCTTTTTTGCAGAGTTACTCGCCGCCTGCGCGTCTCCGGAGTATCGAGCCAAGTTGGAGGCGGCTGCACTGGTTCAGACTCCCGATGAGCTTGCTAAGCTGGGCAATCGAATCGAAGCGTTGCATTCCGTGTCAACGGCCATCGCCAGTTTCGCCCTCACGCCCGAGTCGTTCGAGGCGGCGATCAGCAACGTCATCTTTCTGGGTGGTGACACCGATACCTTAGCGGCCATGGCGGGGGCGTTGTCCGGGGCCTATTTGGGAGCGGGACGACTCCCGGCTCGTCTGGTCGGACTTCTGGAGAGCAGCCCCAAGGGGCGGGCGTACCTTCAGCAGCTTGCGGCTCAGTTGTCAGTTGTCTATCAAAGCGAATAGACTGCCTGGCACGTAGAAGTCACAAGCAGCCTCATCGCAACAATGCGAACAGCTTGGCGTCAATCAAAGTGCCATTTTTGAGGAAGTGCTTGCGCAGCAATCCCTCCTGTACGAAGCCGCATTTTTCCAGAACACGAGCCGACGCCGGATTGTGGGAGAAGACGTGAGCCGTGATTTTCACCAGCCCGCCGAACTCGTCGAAGGCGTGCTGGCACACACGCTGAACAACGGCGGTCATGATGCCCCGTCCCCAGAACGGTTTTGCCAGCCAGTAGCCGATCCCGGCTCGATGGGATTTGCCGACCTGGAAGCCGTCGAAGCCGCAGCCGCCGATCAAATTGTCGTCCATATAGCGGATGGCGAACTGAACCGGCTGCCCCTGCTGCGTGGTGATCTGGGCGACCAGAGTGAGCCACTGGTCCCCCACCTTGAAATTCGCCAGCTAGAAGCGTGTAAACGCAACGGTTTCGTCATGAGCCGCGACTGTTGAGCAAAGAATTTCCCTTTGTTGCGCAAAGTGAGCGCTAGGCCAAACTCGGGAAGAAACTGGAATTGTAGCCGGAGCCGGAATTCACGAAGCAACGCCTTTTCCTCGCCTGTTGCTACTGCGAATTGGAGTGATGTTTTGCCCGAAAATGGCCCGCCGTTTGCGACAAGTACTGAATAAGGGAAGAGAATCGTAACGGAGGACAGCCATGTTTAGCACAAAGAGTGTGGATTGGAGCACCGTCATCACGATTGCCGCCCTGTTCGCATTCGCGATCCCAGTGGAGGCTCAGCGCGGAAAAGGCAAGGGTCACGGACATGGTCATGGACATGGCCATGGCCACGGGTATGGCCACGGAGGATACGGATCGCTCGGCGTCTACTTCGGGCTGGGATATCCCGCTTTCGGCTATTCCAACTTCTACTCGCCATATTGGTTTTCGGGCTTCTATCCACCGTACCGATTTTCGAGTTATTACTATTCGCCGGAGCCGGCATACGTCGTCGAAGATCGTGTGATTGCGCCTCCGGAAAACGTGGTTGGAAGTCCCGTGGTTCCGCCCGCGCAGTCGAACGTTTTTGCCGGCAATTTTTGCCGCGTGCTTGTGCGCCTGCCAGACCCCGATGCGGAAGTCTGGTTGGAAGGAAATAAGACGAACAGTCGGGGCATGACGCGCGTGTATGAGACTCCGGAGCTGGAACCCGGTTATTCCCACAGTTACACGATTCGGGCTTCGTGGTCGCAAGACGGCCGGCCCGTGACCGAAGAACGCCAAGTAAGTCTCGTCCCCAGGCGAACCGTCGTAGTCGATTTCAACGTGCCGCCGCCGGCGGAAAAGATCCCAGCGCCGACGAAATTACCGTCGTTGAACAAGTGATCCCAAGAGTCTCCAAGGTGGACAGGGGGGGCGGCACGCCCACCGCTCCTGCTGCCGCGACGCGCGACGTCGCCACTTTCAAATCCTCCGACGGCGGCAGGACCTGGGAAGTTGCACGTGTGCAGAAGGGGCAGCGCGAGAATGAATCCTACTACGACCCGCACCTCGCCTATGGACCGGACGGTTCGGTCTATCAGGTGGCGATGCGCAACAACTCCAGAAAAGCGAATGCCGGCGCCATCGAGGTCTCGCGCTCCGGTGACGGCGGCAAGACGTGGGACCGTCACACCTCCTTAAGATTTGCCGACCGCCCGTTCCTGGTCGCAGACTGCACCGGTGGCACGGGGCATGGGCTCCTTCACTGTTTCGCAGCGAACCATTTTGGGAATGCGGTTGTTGGAGAGTCTCGGCATGGGAAAGCGGCCTTTCCTGGGTCAAAAGGTAATTTACCCTTTTTCCCTGACTTCCAGGCCGCACTCCCAACCGATGGGAGGTGCACTTAAAACAAGGATCGGCCAATGACTTGCGAACAGTCGGGGCGAGAGGATTTGAACCTCCGACCTCTTGGTCCCGAACCAAGCGCTCTAATCCAAGCTGAGCTACGCCCCGTTTGTCTTGCTTAACTTAACGAAAACACTCACTTTGTCAACGTGTGTTTCACTACTGCCGGGACGCCTGCACCGCTCAATTGTGGTTGCATCCGACCGGGAACACCGTAGACTCAAATTCAAGATGAGAATCTACGTGCTTGGCAACGCGAACCGCGCCGGCGTGAGCGAAGAAGTCGCGCGCTCGCTGCCGTTCTTGCGCGAACGCGCTCAGGTGCTGACTGTCGATTTGCGCCAGGAGCAAAACCTGTCGGACTTGCCCGAAGCAGACCTGGCGCTGGTTTTCGGCGGCGACGGCGCCATTCTGCGCGCCGCCCGGCAAATGGCTTATCGCCAGACTCCGGTCCTGGGCGTCAACCTGGGCCGCCTCGGGTTTCTCGCCGACATCCATCCTCAGGAGCTGCACCAGTGCTTCGAACAAGTCATACATGGCAACTATCGCGTGACCAGGCATCTCATGTACGAGTGCATCATTACCCCTCACCCCCAACCCCTCTCCCTGGGGGAGAGGGGAGACTCCGAGGCCAAAGTTGACGACTCTGCCTCCTTGGGTCTGAACGAAGTCGTGGTCCATACCTCGCCGCCGTTGCACATGCTCGATCTGGAACTCGAAGTGGACGGCGTCCCTGTTTCCCGCTTCAGCGGCGACGGCCTGATCGTCAGCACGCCGATCGGCTCGACAGGGCACAACTTGTCCGCCGGGGGGCCCATTCTGGGGCAGGAGCTTTCGGCGTTTGTCCTGACGCCCATTTGTCCGCATACGCTGACCTATCGTCCTCTCGTCGAATCTGCGGAAAAGACGTTCACTATCCGCTTCGGTGGTGGGGCCGAAAAAGCCATGGTGATTATCGACGGCCAAGAATCGAAGTTGTTGTCGGCGGGGCAGGTGGTGACGATTCGCAAAGCACCGGTGACATTTAGCCTAGTGAAGGTGCCAGAGCGCAGTTTTTTCCAGATACTAAGGGACAAGCTGCGCTGGGGCACGCCGCCCAGTTACCGCGGCGAACCATAGCTGCCCGTGCTGCGTAGAGCTTGTATACCAATGTCATGATCGGTAAACGAGTTTGCTACGCGGGCCGGGTTCAAGGCGTGGGTTTTCGCTACACGGCCCAGCGCGTGGCCCAGAAGTTCCCCGTGGCGGGGTTTGTCAGAAATCTGAGCGACGGCCGTGTGGAACTTGTCGCGCAAGGCGAGCCCGAAGACGTGGACCGGTTCCTGGCTGCCGTGGATTCAGCCATGGCCGGTTACATCGAAAGCAAAACCGTGCAAACGGAGGCCGTCCAGACGCTCGAAGGATTCAGTATTCGACCGTAGACCTCACGCTCGTGTGTGAGGATCGTGGCAAAGAAAGGGAATCATGTCCGGCACGTTCGTGCAACTGACGATCTGGTCCGTCATCATCATCGCCATTCAGGTTCTGGCTGCCATCCCTTGGCTTCTAGCCGTGGATTACCGCAATCGGGAACGGTTGCGGCAGCCGCGCCTGTGGGGGCAGGTTGTGCTCGCCGTATTGGGCCTGGGGCTGTTATTCGGGGTCTACCTCAACACGCAAGCCGACGCCGAATCGCTGACGGGCTGGGGGCGACTATTCGGCACGGTTTTGCACCTGCAGTTGGCCGCCGACTTCTTTGTCCTCGTGTTCTTCCTGCTCTTGACGTTCTGGCCCAAAGGCGGCGCGGTGGCGCTGGCGGCGTTTCAAGAAGGCATTCGTCAACCGATGTACTGGCTGCTGTTTGGCGTCGCGGCCTTTCTCATGGCCGTGTCGCCGATGATGCCGTTCTTCACCTTTGGCGAAGACCTCAAGATGGTGAAAGAGTTGTGCTTCTCCTTCACAATGCTGGCGCCGGCGGCATTCGGCGTTATTGCGGCCGCTATCTCGGTCAGCGAGGAAATCGAAGGGCGCACCGCCGTGACATTGATGAGCAAGCCGGTTTCGCGCCGCCAATTCCTGCTGGGGAAGTTCGGCGGCATCGCCTTGGCCGCCCTCACCATGACCGTGCTCCTGGGTTGGCTGCTCGTCTGGGTCTTCATCTTCAAGACTACCTACGACCGCGGCCTTCCCGGCATCGCGGAAGCGCCCGACCCGGCATGGGTGGTCGATGGCGTGACGAATCTGTTCGGGCTGGATATCGCCGACAACTTGGCGAAGGGCATGGGTTTTTGGGCGCATAGCGCCGCCGAAGCGTTGCCCGGTCTGGTGATCGGTTTTTGTCAAGTCATGGTGCTCATCGCCGTCGCCGTGGCGCTGGCCACGCGCTTGCCGATGATCGTCACCCTTACGGTGTGCATGCTCGTCTATTTGCTTGGGCATTTGACGCCGGTGATGACCGAAGTGACTCGCGGCGGCCTGCCGCTCATTTACTTCGTGGCTCAGCTCTTCGACACCGTGCTGCCCGGCTTAGACTTGTTTGACACAGGTTCGGCGGTAATCCGCGATTTGCCTCTGCCGGTCGGTGAGTACGCCGTCTACACGACCAATGTGGCGCTTTACGGCATCACGTATAGTGCCATCGCACTTTTGTTTGGGCTGATCCTTTTCGAAGACCGCGACCTGGCGTGAAATTTGAACCGCGGAGGCGCAGAGGAACGCAGAGAGAAGGAAAAGGAAAGCCGTCTCCGGTTGTTAGCTCGAGCCCGACGCGCGAGCAAGGGCATCCATCCTTTACTTCCAGCTCTGTAGTTCTCTGCGTTCCTCTGCGCCTCCGCGGTTGAGTTACTCGGAATAACCGCAGAGGCGCAGAGAAGCGCAGAGTTAGAACAAGAGAGAAAAAGCTTTTCTTCAATTCATGTTCCATCCTTCTCTCTGCGTTCCTCTGCGCCTCCGCGGTTGAGTATTCGAAAAAAAGAGGCGCCAGCTCTTCCCGACTTCGAAGCGAGGACCAGGGACGTTCACGAAGCTCATTACGACACCTCGTGTGCGGGAACCGCGTTTCCTTAGCCCGCCACGAGGTGTCGTAATGAGCTAAAGAACAACGGCCCTGGGGAAGCAATGGGAGGCCAAAGTCAACCGCGGCGGAACACCGCAGCATGATGGTCTCGGTAAGAGCTGGGCGCCCCCGTCTACGGCGTTGCATTATCCTTGGACGCTTTGCAATTGCAACTCGGAAATCTCTTTTTCCACAAGCGACGCCAGGTCGGGGCGGCGCTCTGCCAGTTGGACGATGCCCGCAAGCCCGGCGCGCCATTCGGGGCCCCTCAGCGAACGCAAAGCGACCTTGAACAACGGCAACAACAGCGGCGCGTCGTCCGGACACTCCGCCAGGCGGCGGGCCATTTGCTGCATGACCATCGGTTTGTGGCGATTGCCCCTGTGGATGTTGAGCAAGACCGTGGCCCAGAGCAAGCGGACCAGATTCGGCGCGAGCGCTACAGTCTTCGGCAACGCGACGGTCGTCTTGCCAAAGCGCTCTTCCAGATGCGCGACCAACCGCAGTCGCACGTCGTCATACGGCGATTCGAAGAGGCGTTGCCAGATCTGCACCGCGTCCCGAGGATGCTCCCCTCGCCCTGGAGGGAGAGGGGTCGGGGGTGAGGGGGTCGCCAAGAGCCAATCCCATCCCTCCGTGCGCACGTCGACATGCCGCGAATCGAGGAATTCGAGCACCCAATCCGGCTCAAAGGTTTCCGCTTGCGCCAGCACCCCCCGAAGCCAGTGGACTATTTCGGATCTTTGCGTTTCGGATTCGGCTTCGAGCACGCGCCACAATGTGGGACGGATCGCCGGTCCGTCCCACAGATCGGCCGTCTGTCTTTGCTGCAGCCAGCGAAAGCCAAGCCGGGCGACGGGCACGGGCCGGCTGCAAGCCAAGCTCACCACTTGTTCCAAGGAAACCTGTTCGGGCCGGACGAACTTCGACACCAAGGAACAAACGACGTCGAGAGCGGCCGGCGTCGCGGTTTCCAAGAGTTTTAGCCAACGCTCCGCCGAGACCCCGGCCGTGCCGGCATGCTCGTACAAGAATTCACCAGCCAGCGCGACGACTTCCGTCATATCGCTCGACAAAAGTCCCAGCAAGTCCTCCAAGGAAGCTCGTGCTAAGATCGACGGCTCTACACGCAAGAAATGCACGACCCATTGGCGGACAGGGCGGCATTGCGCATTCTTGAGTAGATCCAAAAACGCGTGCGGCGACCGCTGCCACAATTCCGCGAAAGCCGGCGACGGCTTGAGTTCACTTAACGTGTGCCCCGGTTGCAGCGTCCAGCCATGGCTGCGCGGCCAGAGCGCCGGACTATGACGGAACAATATGTGCACCAGTCCCCAGTTATCAAGCAAGGCCAGTCCGTCATCGACATCCTCGTCCTGGTAAAGCTTGAGCGCTGTGAGCACGGCGGGGATGTAACGCTCCGGCGCCGTCGTTCCCAGGTTGCGGAAGTAACGCCACGTTCTCCGGCGCAAGTAATTGCGGGTGTGCACTGAGAAGAGGCGAAAGGCTTCCAGCTTTTTGCGGAGTTCCGCTGTCAACACCTTGGGCACGCGGCCGCGCAAGCGCAGTCTGATTTCCAGGTCCGTGACCTTGCCCCAAAACGAGCTTTGCACCACGACGCCGCGCGGCATCGCCGAACCGCGCGGCACGACGATTTTTTCGATGGGCCAATGCGCGTATACGTAAAACGATCCGCGCCCGCCCGAGATGTTCGTGGTCTGTGCGCCCGCGGCTTCCCAGTGCCGGCGCAAAGCCTCCGCCTCCCGTTTGTCGTTCACCGTGCGATTCTCGAAATGGAAAGTGCTCTTGGTCCGACGCCGAATGGAACGGTCGAACAAGACCAGGAAGTGGGCCAGCGCTTCGTCGTCGCCGGCTTTTTCGGCTAACTTATACAGCCGCTTGACCAGGCCTTCGTGATGATAGGCATTGAGCGGCCGGCGCAGGTATTCGAGCATAGAGGCGCGCGCCGAGGAACGCCGATCCGCGAACCAGGTCGCCGCGAACGCCGCCAGGCGCGGCGCATCGTCGCAAGCCCGCAGCGCGTCCACGAAGCCCGGATCGCCGCGCGCGAAAAGCTCCTCGATCACCAACCAGGAACTGCTCGTTGCCATAAGGGTTGAGGCTAGTGCGGGGGCAAGGGCTTGTCAAATTGATTCTGAGGGTCGATTTGATGCGGTCGGCGCCATGCTCGGTGAAGGCGTAAGGCATCTGGTTGCTGCCACATCACGCATGCAATCCAAACTTGGAATGCTTTGTCAAGATGTCCTTCACGTCCGCCGGCAGCCACGACACTGCCCACGCCCAACGGCCAAACCCGCCGTGCGCGTTGACCGCCCGCACCCACTCGTCCAGAAACTCGCGTTTGGCCCGATCCTGATGCGTGTCTTTTCCTTTCACTTCAAGGACGAGCATCAGACCGCTTACCATGCGCACGAGGTAATCGGGCCTGTGCTTGTGCACGACACCCTTGTATGTGTAGAGGATTTCGAATCCCAGGTGCTCGTTCTTCGCCCATGCGGCGACATGTTCGTTGCGGTCCAGCTCAAACGCTTCGCTTGCTTCCCAAGTGCTGTCGAAAACGGCATGGCTGATGTGTGACCGCTTCGTGCGTTCGCAAGGCCGCCCCGTGTACCAGATGGGCATGTCGCCCGTGGTTCGAATCGGCCGCTCATTGTCAAATACTGGGACAAGCGCCTGGCTGTTCTGGCAACGGATGTTCTCCCAAATGTGCTGCACAACTTGATTCATGTTGAGCGTGATAATGAGCCGGCGGCGCACGTCGTCCTCGTTGTATCCGACTGGCTCAATCAATAGTTGCTTCGATTGCAAAAATCTGTCGACGAGCCGAATAACCTGGGCCAAAAGATCTTCCCTGTTCCCGCGCCAGGACGGCTTCATCTGATCGAAAATGTCGCGCGCCGTTTCGAACACGATCTTTTGGATTCGAAATCGGCGGGCCAGGTCGGCCAGGTCGATCTCGGCAAGCCGGCCGATGTCCGGCTTGCCTTCAACGATGGGCGCCATTTCGGCCAGCGTCGCTGTTTCAAAGGCATTGAGGCACAGCTGCTTGACTTTGTCCAATTCGAGATCGAGCAGCTGCCGGTATTCATGATCGATGCGCAAAATGTTCGGCCAGGAGATTTCGAATTCCTTTTTCTCCAACAGCGGCTCAATTTTCGTCTTGGGCGTGGGTGGCGGAGGCGGCGGACCATCCCCGCCTTCGTGGGGCAGAAACGTGAACGGCACGCCGAAGATGTTGACGTATTCCGCCTCGAAAAAATCGCTCCCCGGATTGAGATCGTAGGACGTCCGTCGTAAGCCCCGGCCTACGACCTGCTCGCACAAGAGCTGGCTGGAGAAAGCGCGCAACCCCATAATGTGCGTCACGGTCTTCGCGTCCCAGCCTTCGGACAGCATCCCGACTGAGATTACCAATTGAATCTGCTCGCCCGGTTTGCCGACTTGGCCGACGCTGTCGACTTGTTGCCGCAATAACTCCGCTTGCTGCGCTTTGGTCAGCTTTCTTTCGGGCTCCGCGCCTTCTGCTTCGTCTTCTACTTTTTCCGCAATCTCGAAAAGCGACACGGGCTCATCCTGTTCCTCGGCTTTTTGCAACACCGCGGAATCGATGTGCAAAATACGCTCCGCGTCGCAAAGCTCCGGAATCCGAATCTTGCCGCGATCGAAGGCGAACTTGATTCGTGCTGCGGTCTCGACGCGGTTGGCGACTGTGATCATGACCGGTGGCGTCGGGAACTTTTGCTTGCGCCACGCTTTGGCGGTCTCGAGCCAATCTTTTCCTAAAAGAGAATAGCCGTTCGTCACCAAATCGGGCAAAGGTTCGTGCTCTTCCGCTTTGCGGTTTAGGTTGTCCTTGACCGTGGAATCGTTGTAGAGATGATAGAGGCGCGATTTGTAGTCTTTCGACAGCTGCCCGTCGTCGCGCACGACCACGCGCGGCGTCTTCACGATGCCGGATTCTATTGCGTCGTTCAGCCCGAAGTCGCTGACGATCCAGCCAAATAGCGACTCTTCGGTGCTTTGCTTGCCGGAAGGTATGAACGGAGTGGCCGACAGGTCATAGCAAATAAGAATGCCGCGCGCCTGGTGAATCCGGTCCAGGCCGCCGATCCACTTTGTCGCTTCGTCCACGTCCGCCTTGGCCAAGCCTTTCGCGTTAGCCGGCACGCGCCACGCATGATGCGCTTCGTCATTGAAAACCACCAGATTGTGCGCGGCGGCCATCTCCTGAAGGACTTCGCGGACGTAGGCTTCGTCACTTTTGGCGCCGCGCTTGTCCACCGTCTTTTTCTTGGCCAGCTGCTCGTCCGTCTCCCAATTGAGTATGTGCCAATTGCGGACCAGGACTTTGCCTTGCCGCAGCTTGGAGCGCTCCGCGGCAGGGACGATGTTGAACTCGTCATAGTAATTACCGTCGTGGTCGGGGATGAGCACTTGCAGCCGATTCTTCACCGTGAGGCCGGGCGCGACCACGAAAACATGTTTGGCGAAACGGCGATCTTGCGGATACGTGACCTTGTTGAGAATGTGCCAGGCGATGAGCATGGCCATCACAATGGTCTTGCCCGAGCCGGTGGCCATTTTGGCGCAGAGGCGTTCGAACGGCCCGCCGTCGCCGATGATGTCGAGGCCTTGCCGATCGGCGGCGGGGCCTTCCAAGAGGAAAATCATCGTCTCGGCCGCTTCGAGTTGGCAGAAGAAGAAGCGCCGCCCCTCCCGCTGCTCCGGATCATACCAATGTTCCAAGAGACGCTTGGTGATGGCGGACACTCCGGGAAAGCCCTGTTCGCGCCAGGCCTTCACCCGCGGGCGAATTTTGTTGACGAACGGCAATTCGACGAAGATTCCCGGATCATCAAATGCCTTTGATTCGGCGGTCGCGCGAATGTAACCGGCGGGCCGCCGCCCTTCGGCGGTGAAGAACATGCGCGTTTCGCGGTTGTAGCTCCAATGCAACGCCGGTTCGCGGTAGGGCGAGTTAAGGATCAGGTGATCGATTCGAGAGCTGGGCATCGGCGGCTCGAAGTAACGGACAAAGGTTAGGACCAGTTTGACAGATCTTCTGACGCATTCTTGGAGCTCATGAAATTTACGTTGTCGGCATCTCTTTTCTTAGCCAATTTGCGCAAGTCCTTGCGGCGATCAATAATATGCGTCCCATCGTTCGTGACCAGCTTAGTATTGGCCATTATTGCGACATACACAAAGATGCGATCAAGCGATTCCTTTCGCTCAACGACGATTCCCTTGATTTTCGTCATAAGTTCGTCGCCCATGTCTAATGGAACCGGAAATCTGGGACAGGCGTCAAGCCAGTAGAGCAACACGCGGCTCTCGAAGCCCGACTCATCTCGATTTCGGATAATTGGACGGATTTGTTTTTCGTATTCGCCCTTGATTCGGTCATTACCATCAACCGCAAGTTGGTACTTGCGTTTCCCAAGCACAGAAAGCAACGTATCGATGTGGTCGTTCGTGTTCTTTTCTGGGTTGAGGTAATCCATGAATACGCTAGTGTCGATGGCGACTCTCGACCCACTCGTCGGTGTTCTAGACTGCTCTGGCACTACTGCATCTCCAGGACCTCAACGAGGTCGGCGCCAAAAAACTCCATCGGCAATCCTTTCTCTAAGCGGCCGTCCTCCATGATGTCCAGATTCTTCACGGTGACGGCCCGGTTCTCAACAGAAAAATACGCAATCGAAACGTCAGCAGGCGCCAATTGACCTTTCTTGACGAGCTTTCGCAAGCGCAGCAATAGATTGCCGCTGTGCGTTTCCACCAGCGAAGGAACGCCCAAATTCTTCCACAAGTCCGAGAAAAAAGAGCCCAGCTCAAGTTGTGCCGTTGGATGAAGTTGGGCTTCCGGCTGCTCAACCATTAAGAGCTGGCCCTTTTGAAGCAACGCCCCTTGTACGAAAATGGGAATACACTGACCAACGCCAAAGCCAAAGTCCTTCAAATGGCAGCGCGCGCCCGTGTCCCGATTGCGTCCTTGGAAATGGGCCTGAAACTCGCGCGCCCGCGCTTCAAATTGAAGTTGATCGACATTGGCAATTCGCCGAATACTCTTGGTCACGAATTCCGCACGTTCGCCCCCGCGATTCAGGATTTCGTACAAGTGTTGATACGCATATTCGCCGTGGTGGCCGACTTCATCCGCGGGCACGTTCGAACGCTCGAGGACAGGTTGCAAATCCTCGCGCACCGGGGAAAGATGCCGCACACCTGAGAGCAGTTCCTGTGCGGGACGCAGAAACGTGTTTCGCGCCAAGGCCTCTAATTCTCCTTTCGGCCGAGATGTGTTGCTTGGAAAGGATAAGAAGCGCACGTCCTTAAGGCTCTGATTCTTGAATTGAAAGAGTTCTCGCTTTCCTTGGGTCGCTGTGACCGAATGCTGCCCAACCTCGGGCTTGCGGTAAATCAAGTCCGCTTCTATTTGAAAAACTGTTTGCTCCCTAGACGCTTTGACCGGTTTACCATCTCTGGGAAGGACGACGTTGACGCCGTTGGGCGATCCCGAGTCATTCTGTTGAAGCGCATTCAAAAGCTCCAGCATCGCAGAGGACGGTTCATCGGACGTGGCCAAACGCATTCGAAGCCGAAGTCTCTTTCCGCCGAATCCTGGATTTCGATTCTGCAAGTGCTCTATCGCACCGAGGCGAACGTGTCTTCCCTCAGTTTCGAAGAATCGGGAAAATACCCCACCACCACTTTCGAGCGTTTGTCGAATCATGAGCAAAAACTTCAGCAATGTGGATTTCCCAGCCGAATTCTTGCCGATCAGAATCGTGAGCGGCCTCAGTCGGATAGTCACCGGCTCGCTGAAGGCTCGAAAGTTGGCAATGTAGATTCTTTCAATCATGGCGTCCCACGCTACTCAACTGGTATCACCCGCAACGATTCGATTCCCCGGTCATC
>JAKEFD010000440.1 GCA_022616245.1 Gemmataceae bacterium | reverse complement strand
GCCTGGAAAGAAGTTTTGCGCCGGCCCTGGCTTTACCGGCTTTCGTTGCGTTTCGCGAAAACGTTTCTCCGCCTCTTCGCAAAAGACGGCTGGCTGCGACGTTTACCCGGACCCGGCAGCGGCTGGACGCAAGTCCGCGATTTTCCCGCGCCGGCTAAACGCACATTCCGCGATCGCTGGAAGGAACTCAACTCATGACTACCCGTGAAGCTTTCTTGCAGCGCGTGCGCCAAGCTGTTGTTGAAGGCAATCGTCTGACGGCTGCGCCGCCCATGCCGGAGCGCGGACGTACGGGCTATCAGGGCGCGGGTGCGGACCCGGTGGCGCGCTTCTGTCAGGAATTGCGCAATGCCGGCGGCGTGGCCCACGAGGCGAAAACCAGTGAACACGCCCGTGCCATCGTGCGCGAGCTGGTCACAGCCAAGTCCGCACGAAAACTGCTTCTAAGCCGTGGCGGAATCGTGGAGCGCTTGGAACTTCCGCGGCTCTTGCGGGATATGGGTTCCGAGGTGCTGATCGCCGACGCGCTGCCGGCCCCCACCAAAGATGCGTTCTTTCAAGCCGACCTCGGCATCTCCAATGTGGCCTATCTTGTCGCCGAAACCGGCACGGTCGTCGTCGCCACGCCAGGCGCGACACAATCTTCGCCCTTAGAAAGAGGCGCCGATCCCCGGTCCATCAGCTTGCTCCCCCCCGTGCACATCGCCGTTGCCCAGCGCAGCCAGATTCTTCCCGACTTGTTTGATCTATTCGACTTGTTCTCTCCCATCGGCGACAATCCGCAATTCCCCCCCTCCTGCCTGACGCTGATCACCGGCCCGAGTAAGACCGGCGACATCGAGCTAAAGCTGGTCACCGGCGTCCATGGACCGGGAGAATTGCACGTTGTGATTTGCGATTAGGTTGCTTCTCAGACTGACTCACTTCTTCTCAGGCTGCGAGTGTTGTTGAAGCTGGGAAACAAACATCTCCAACTTTTGGAAGCATCGGCCTTTTCGCCACTCTAATACAATGGAAAGGCGGTGGGCTGATCGTTCAATCCGTCCTACAGGAGAATTCGTGCCGGACCAGCCGTTGCAGTTGCTGATCCGGAATCTGCGCCGATTGAATGACAGCGCGGGCGGCGGACTTACCGATGCGCAGCTTCTGGAGCGCTTTGTCAAGAACCGCGACGAAGCGGCCTTCGAAGTCCTCCTGTGGCGGCATGGGCCGATGGTGCTGGGACTGTGTCGGCGGCTGTTGCGCCAACCGGCGGACATCGAGGATTCCTTTCAAGCGACCTTTCTGGCCCTGGTGCGCAAGGCCGGCTCCATTTCCAAGCGTGAATCCGCCGGCAGCTGGCTCTATAAAGTCGCCTACCGCGTCGCCTTGGCCGCGCGCGGCAACGGCCAGCACGCGCAGCAAACGCTCGTGGACTTGCCCGCCGCTGAGCCAGTCCCCGAGTTGGTCTGGCGCGATCTGCAGCCCGTGCTCGATGAAGAGATCATGGGTCTGCCCGAGAAATACCGCGCCGCTTTTGTCCTGTGCTGCTTGGAAGGCAAGACCAACGAAGAAGCTGCCCGGCAACTTGGCTGCCCCAAGGGCACTTTGTTGTCGCGTTTGTCGCGCGCCCGCGAACTGTTGCGGCATCGCCTTTCCCGGCGCGGCGTGGCGCTTTCCGTCGGCGCTTGCGCCTCCCTCGGGCACGAATGTCTGGCCGCCGTGCCCGACGCACTCGCCAGTGCGACCCTGCACTTATTGCCGGAAGCGGCTCAAGTCTCCACCCATGTCATCACACTCACCGAAGGGGCATTGCGCGCCATGGTAATCTCCAAGCTGAAAATTGCGTCGGCCGCCTGCGTGGTCGCCTTGGCTTTGGCCGGCATGAGCGTTGGCCTGTACGGCTCGGCCACGCTCCCCGGCGATTCCGTCGCCCAGACTGCGCCGGATGCCAAAGCCGGCGGCGCGGCTGGACGCACGGCAGCGCCGGTCCAAGCGCCTCCCGTCGGCGAGGGCGGCGAAGGGGCCGTGGGCGGAGCGACGCAGCCGCAACTGCCGGGCGGAGACGACCCGGGCGGTGCAGGCGACCTGGGCGGTTCGACGCCGAAGCCGCTTGATTGGGCCAATCTCCGCGCACGCAGCCAGGCGAAACTCAAACAAATCGGCATCGCGCTGCATAACTACCATGACACTTTCACCTATTTGCCCGCGCCCGCGATCTACAGCAAAACCGGCAAACCGCTCTTGAGCTGGCGCGTCGCGCTCTTGCCGTTCCTGGAACAGGACAATTTGTTCCGGCAGTTCAAACTCGACGAGCCTTGGGACAGTCCGCACAACAAAACCTTGCTTCCTTCGATCCCTGAAGTGTACGCGCCCGTGATTGCAACCAAACCGGGTTTCCGGACGTATTATCAAGCGCTGGTCGGCGCGCGGGCGGCCATGGAGCCAAACAAGTCGTTCAAAATGCATCACTTCCCCGACGGCACCAGCAACACCGTCGCCGTCGTCGAAGGGGCCGATCCTGTTCCTTGGACCAAGCCGGACGACGTGCCCTTTGCTCACGATCAACCGCTGCCGAAACTGGGCGGACAGTTCCAAGGCGATTTCCATGCCCTCTTGCTCGACGGCCAGGTGCAGTTGTTTTCCAAGAACGCCGACGCCGACATGCTGCGCAAATGCTTCGTGCGCGACGACGGGCACGTCGTGGACCTGAAGAAGGTTCTCGCTCCGTCGCTAGAGGGGGCGCTAGCTGCTGCCAAAGACCACTTGGCCGCCGCCAAACGCGAATTGGAAGCTGTCAAGTCTGAGTTGACGGAAAAGCCGGCCGATGCGGCGCAGCGCCGTCTATTGCGAGAGAACATCCAGCTCCAAGAGACGCTGTTGCAGACGCTGCAAGAACTGAGCGCTGTACGCAGTGAAAATGCGCGCCTGCAAGAGGAACTGCGCAATCTCCGCAAGTAAGCAACTGCCGTCACCGTGGCACAGGATTCCGTTCCTGTGTTTGGAGCAGTGTCTTCCCGCAAGTGAGCTCTGTCTACGCTGCCCCGATCAACTCTACGGCGGTACCGATTCGTCGTTGCGTTTCTTCCTTGCCCAGGACGGCGAGGATTTCGAAAACACCGGGACCGATTGTGACGCCCGTCGTCGCGACGCGCAAGACGTGATTGAGGTCGGCGATCTTCAAGTTGTTCGCTTCGCAGTACTGTTTGAGCCTGGATTCCAATTCGGCGTG
>JAKEFD010000439.1 GCA_022616245.1 Gemmataceae bacterium | reverse complement strand
TCACTTAGAAACTCGCCGACGCGGACGAGCGTGATGCCCGCGATCGGCTGGGTCGCCAGGAGGAGGCGGCCGTCGTCCGGCGCGACGGCAAAGGCGAGCTCAAAGTCTTCGCCATCGGAAAGGGCATGCTCCAGCGGGGTCCGGTCGTCAGTCAATCGGCGCGCGTCCACATGAATCGGAACTGCCTGGGCGAAGAGAACCGCGCCGCAGCCGCCTTCCTTGCAGAGATGGTGGGCATCCTGTGCCAGTCCGTCGCTAATGTCGATCATGGCGTGCAGCTTCGTCATTCGCTGTAGTTCTTGTGCTTCGCG
Organism: Gemmataceae bacterium; assembly: GCA_022616245.1. Lineage (GTDB taxonomy): Bacteria > Planctomycetota > Planctomycetia > Gemmatales > Gemmataceae > JAKEFD01. The sequence goes on along the minus strand of JAKEFD010000439.1, from coordinate 5,163 downwards.
GACACGCGGAGTGAAATCCAAATGCCGGCCCAAGATGCTGCCGCCCAAAGGACCGGTGACCATGAGCCAATCGCCGGGCACGGCGCCATTGCGCAACACGGGCCCCGGCGGCGTCGGCCTGCCTAAGAGCGTGACTGAAATGGCCAGGCCGTTGTCCCAGGAGTTGGTGTCGCCGCCGACAATTGCCGTGCCAAACTCGTTTGCCATTTCACTCAGGCCGGTGTGCAGCTCCTGAGCGAGATCGTCAGAGCCGCGCGGCAGGCCCACGCTCACCACTGCTGCGAATGGGACGCCAGCCATCGCCGCAATGTCGCTGAGGTTGACTGCCATGGCCTTGCGGCCAACGCGATAGGCGCCCGCCTGGGCCAGATGAAAATGACTGCCATCCAGGAGCATGTCCGTGGTAACCAGACAGGGTTGATCCGATGCCGCGAGCACTGCGCAATCGTCGCCGGGACCGGTAAGAACCCGTGGATCAGCTGGCGTTCGCCGCCGTAGCCAATCGAAGAAAGCAAGTTCTTTCATGCGTAGTCCATGTTAACCGGCGAGATTTTTTCCCAAGAAACATTTTCGCACAGTTTACCAGATTGTGGCAAGTATGCCGAATTTGCCGTACAATGGAATCATTCTCGAAATCCCCTGGTAGGTTTTTTCTCAAGTTGGTCCGGCCTAACCCCTCAACCGGCCAAAACTGTTGTAAAATTTCCATGGACGAGGTTGCCGTGACTGCGCGGTAACGTAGAGTCAGCCCCCCTGATCCTTTTCACGAGCAGTACATGGCCATGATAATGTCGCAAAACGCGCTGCCCCTCCCACACGTTTTCGGCGAGCCGCAACTGCACACCGACGGCGATGTGCTGGCAGTCGCTTTCGCTCCGGATGGTTCGCTCTGGTCGGTCGAAGAGCCCGGTGTGCTCCGCAATTGGAGCGTCGCCAGCGGCACGCAGAAGAGCTGGCAGTCGCTCAGCGAATTCGAGACGCTCTGGACTTTCAGCCGCGACGGCCGCGTGCTTGCTTCCGGCAGCAACGATCTCGCTTTTTGGGACGTCACGTCCGGCCAAATCCTGACCGCGTTTCCGCAAGACACGTGGGTGACGGCGCTGGGCTTCGCGCCCGACTCTGGTTTTATCGCGAGCGGACACGACGACGGCGCGGTCCGATATTGGGACGCCGCGGGGCATCTGCAGGTACATGAGTTTCGCCTGCACCGCCGGCCGATCAGCGCGGTCGCTGTAAGTCACGACGGCAAAGTGCTCGCGGCGGCGTGTGAAGACAAGATCATCAACCTGTGGGACCTTACCAACGGCAAGCATCTGGGCAGCATGAAAGGCCATACCGACCGCATTCCGGCCTTGGTCTGGCACCCCAGCGGCGCGTTTGTCCTTTCCGCAGGGTGGGACACGTCGGCCCGCATTTGGAATGTCAAGACCCTCGAATCCGAGTTGATTCTGAATTACCATGCCACGCAGGTGAGCGCGTTGGCCCTAAGCGCCGACGGCGTACTGCTCGCAAGCGCCGATTCCGCCCCGGTCGTGCACATTTGGGATTTTGTCCACCGAAAGTTGTTACATCAGATTAGAGGATTGCAAGGCGAGATCCGCTGCCTGGCGCTAGCGCAGGACGGACGGACATTGGCCTTGGGCGGCGAACGCATTATCCATGTTTGGGACCCCGTGACCGGCAAGGCCCTGGCCGGCGTCGGTCCGCGCGGCCAGGCGCAAGCGCGCTTGACGGTGAGTCCCGACGGCTCGCGGTTGGCCACCAACGGCGGCGGCCCGTCGGCGCGCGTTTGGAACCTCGCGAACCACCAAGTCGTGTGCCGGCTTCCCGACGAAGCCGGCGTACACGGACTTGCATTCAGCCCCGACGGCAAGCTCATCGCCGGCGCCGCCGAGACACACGTGCGCTTGTGGGACGCTTCCACCGGTCAGATCCGGTCCGATCTATATGGTCCTGAAGAGAAAACCACAGCGGTCGCCTTCTCGCGCGACGGCCAGAGCCTTGCTTCCGCGAGCAATTCGGGAACCGGCGTTTGGATTTGGCGCGTGGCGGACGGCGATCCAATGCTGCTTATCCCGGACGCGCTGGACGGCTGCACGATTCAGTCGGTCGCTTTCCATCCGGACGGCCGGCGGCTCGCAGTCGGCGGCATCGATTGGCTGGCCACGGGCGGCTCCTCGGGCGCCGTCTGCCTGTGGGACATTGTCGAGCGCTGTGAAATCGCCACTTTTCCCGTCGGCGCTACCTGTGTCGCTTTTCACCCGTCCGGCAACCAGCTTGCCTCCGCGTCGCCCGATCAATCACTCTGCGTCTGGGACGTGGAAGAAAAAAACCTGGTGAGCGAATGGGCCGCACACGACAACGCCATCATCGCGCTGGCTTTTAGCCCCGACGGACAAGTGCTCGCCTCCGGCGGCGAAGACCGCTCCATTCGCCTCTGGACAGTGGACGGTGAGGAACTCGCCGTCTTTGAAGTCGATAGCCAAATCAACGCCCTGGCCTTCTCTCCCGATGGCCAGTACCTCTTTTCCGCCAACGCCAACACCACTTGCTACCAGATGCGCGTCAAAGATCTGCTGGCCAAGTAGCCGTCCAGGAAGCGTCATGGTCGAACCGGGAGCGTAAGCGACCGTTGATCCGGGAGTGGTCAGGGACAGACTATCCACTATGATTGCAGCGACGAATAAGCTCGAACTTTGGCAGCGTTACGTCATGGCTCTTGACGCAGTCACGGATCGCCTGGAGCGGATCACCCGCGCCCTGGTAGAGGCCGGTGTCCCCTATGCACTTGTTGGCGGCCAGGCGGTCGTCCTGTGGGTGGCCAGCAAAGATCCCGCGGCAGTACGCACGACGAAGGATATCAATATTCTGTTAAGGCGCGAGGATTTGCCACGGGCAAAAGCGGCGGCCTTGACCGTGGAGATGGATTACTTCGAAGCGCTCGGCGTCGGCATGTTTCTCGAGCGCAAAGAACCCAATCCGCGGCATGCCGTGCATTTGATTTGGGCCGGTGAGAAAGTGCGGCCGGAAAACGCCTTTCCAGCGCCCCTTGTGGACGAGCGGCTGTCCTTGGAGCCGGGAAAGAGCGTGATCACATTGCCCGCCTTGGTTCAAATGAAGTTGCTGTCTTTTCGCGACCAGGATCGAGTACACTTGCGCGATATGATCGATGTCGGACTGATTGAACGCTCGATGTTGACCAAGTTGCCGTCGGAATTAGCCGCGAAGCTGGCAACTCTCCTTGTCGATGCGGGGCGCTGACTTGCATCCCTTACAAGAATCCAACCTGTTACTAAACCGCCGCCGCTTCTTCGGCCGCAGCGCGTGGGGTCTGGGCTCAATCGCATTGGCCTGGCTACTTAGCGAGGAAAACCAGGGCCAAGCCCAAGGCGGCGCCGAACGGATGGGCGGGCTGGCCGGTTTGCCTCACTTCACGCCGCGCGCCCGCAGGGTTATCTACCTCTTCCAATCCGGCGCGCCTTCGCAGATGGATCTCTTTGACCACAAGCCGCGGCTGGCCGATATGCGCGGCGACGAGTTGCCGCCGTCCGTGCGCCAGGGACAGCGCCTGACCGCGATGACCGCCACGCAGGAGAGTTTCCCCATCGCGCCCTCGCGTTTTGCCTTTGGGCGGCACGGCCAATCGGGCGCTTGGGTGAGCGAGCTGTTGCCGCACACGTCTCGCATCGTCGACGACCTATGCTTCGTCAAGTCGATGCACACCGAAGCGATCAACCATGACCCGGCAATCACGTTTTTCCAAAGCGGCGCCCAGTTGGCGGGCCGGCCGAGCATGGGCGCCTGGGTTTCGTACGGTCTGGGCAGTGAGAACCGCGATCTGCCCGCGTTCATCGTGCTCATCTCGCAGGGCACGGGCAATCCCGCCGACCAGCCGCTTTACGACCGACTCTGGGGGAGCGGATTTTTGCCTTCGCAGTATCAAGGCGTCAAATTCCGTTCGATCGGCGACCCGGTGCTGTTTCTCTCGAACCCGGACGGCCTGAGCGATGCCACGCGCCGCCGCATCCTCGACGATGTGAGCCGGCTCAACCAACTTCGCCTTGGGGAGATCGGCGACCCGGAAATCGCCACACGCATCGCCCAATATGAACTTGCCTACCGGATGCAAAGCGCTGTGCCGGAATTGCTCGATTTCTCGAACGAGCCGCGCCACGTGCTCGATATTTATGGCCCGGAAGTCCGCCAGCGCGGCACCTTTGCCGCCAATTGCCTTTTGGCGCGCCGTTTGGCCGAGCGCGGCGTCCGCTTCATCCAGCTCTTCCATCGCGGCTGGGACCAGCACACGAACCTACCCAGGCAGATCACGGGTCAATGCCGCGACACTGACCAGCCCGCCGCCGCCCTGATCACAGACCTCAAACAGCGCGGCCTTCTGGACGATACGCTCGTCCTTTGGGGCGGCGAGTTTGGCCGCACCGTCTACTGCCAGGGCACACTCACGGCGGACAACTATGGCCGCGACCACCACCCGCGCTGCTTCACGTTTTGGCTGGCGGGCGGCGGCGTTCGGCCCGGCATGACCTGGGGCGAGACCGACGACTTCTCTTACAACATCGCCCGCGACCCCGTCCACGTCCACGACCTGCACGCCACCATGCTCCACCTTTTGGGCATCGACCACCGCCGGCTCACCTTCCGCTATCAGGGCCGCAATCACCGGCTGACGGACGTGCATGGGCATGTCGTGGAAGGAATTCTCGCGTAATCACGCTACAAAGCGCATCAAAACGCCAGCGCGAAAACTCGCGCAGGTCCATCCAGCAATAGCTTGCATTCGAAGAGGACATTAAGCCCAATCAAAACGTCCGCGTCCGGTAGAACGACGGCGAGTTCGCTGACCCAGACAGAAGGTAAAGTGAAGCTTGGGCCAGCCGGTTTGGACTGAGCGAGAATTGAAATGCTGACATGAAACAGTTGAACTGGAATTTGGCCGCCGGCGGTTTGCGTGGCAGCCTGTCCTTTGCTTGCAACACCAAGCCTTTGCAACACCCACGGCGCAACTGCGGAGATGCTCGATCCGGTATCGAGGAGTCCACGAGCCAGCACCGGCGCAGGGACAGGCTTACCGGCCGCCACCAAGTTGCTTGTCTCCTGACCATCCACACCAATGAGAATCGGGACTTCTAGGCCGGCTTGGCTAGT
>JAKEFD010000438.1 GCA_022616245.1 Gemmataceae bacterium | reverse complement strand
CCTCGTACCACCACTTCTGCTGCAGTGCTGTCCAAACCTCTTCCTTGCCGCAATCCACGCACACAAAGGGCTTGTCTTCGTAGAAGAGTGGCGGCCCATAAGAGTTGTTTGGCGCGTGCTTCGACACGTCGGCCGGAATTCGTGATTCCCTGTATTTGTCGCTGCCGTCGTGCCGAGGCTTACCCTTGCGCTTTCCCACAGTTCGGCCTCCGCCTTATTAGCGAGCATTGTCCCTGTCTCTCTTAGTTTAGTCGGTTTGGTAGGGATGATTGGTTTCTCGAGAGAGGATGTTTCGGGTTTAGGTAGTTGTCACTCGAAAGACGCGCCGTGCCGAGGCCACGCCGTCGCTGGCGCCCACGACGACCAGAAACGAACCCTTGAACGCGGCCGGCGGATCAACCGTGAGTGTACGACCCTGGATGCGCAAGGAGATGGTTTGCAGCGCCGCGCCTTGGGCATTGTGCAAGAGACTTGGATTGGTCCAGTGCATGCTCTTCAGCGTCGCGACCACGGGACTGTTCACGACACTCCCGCCGGTCCACTCGCGCACGACGCCGCTCGGTTCGATGGTGTACCATTTGCCGTTGAGTCGGCTGCGCAGCCATTTCTCGTTCAGGCCGCTGTAGTTTTGCCAGAGATTCCCGGTGGAGTACAGATCCAGGCGCTGCTCGAGCTCAAAAGCGGCGCTATACGGATAGGCCATTGCCGACAGAGTTACCGAGTCGCCGTCAGCGTCGACAACGCTCAGGGGGACTAGCAGATTCGACTGCGTCCTGGGCATCGTGCGGTCGGCCAGTGCGGCCAGCGCCGGTGCGGCGTTGTTGACCGTCACTTTGAAGATCCGGCTGACGCTGGCCTGACCGTCGCTCACCTGCACGCGCACCAGGATTGGGCCGACGAGCGAGGGCGGCGGATCGACGATGAGATTGTTGCCGGAAAACGTCGCCGTGACACCGGCTTGTGCAGATGGTGTGGCGACATTGACCAGGCGTGTCGGATTATTCCAGTAGCTGCCGTCCAGCGTGGCGACAATCGGGCTGCTCGCCAGCGGACCGCTCAGCCACTCGCGCACGACGCCGCTGGGCTCGATGCTGTACCACTTGTTGTTGGCCGCGCCGCGGAGCCATTTTTCGTTGGCGCGCAGCGAATTGTGCCAATAACCGCGATCCACGAAGAGATCGAAACGCTGATCCAGTTCGAACGCAGCACTGTATTGATACACCGCGGCGGAACGGCTCAGCGAATTGCCATCGGGATCGGCTATTGCGAGTGGAATACTGATGCTTGCTTGGCCGCGCGACATGGTGCGGTCGGCGATCGGACCCAGTGTGGGCGGCCGATTCCCTTTGGCGATGCTCGCCAGCGCCGCCATCAAGTCCAACCGTTTGAACGAAAGCCCGGTGTTGGTCACGTTGTCGTTTTCGTCGTCGCCGTCCACGACGATGTCGCCCGTGGACTTCATCAATCCCAGGATGTGTTCCTGGTTCGCTTTGCCGGCCTGACCGTTGGCATCGAGCGCTTGGTGCAATAGCGCTGCTGCGCCTGCAATCACCGGCGTCGCCATCGACGTGCCGGCCATGTTCCGGTAGCCGTTGTGGAGCCACGTGCTTGAAATCAAGGCGCCCGGCGCGAAGATGTCGAGCTGGGTCGAGCGCTGCGAAAAACTGGCGATGCGGTCGGCGGCGGTGCTGTGGTCGCGCGCGCCGGAGATCCAGCTCATCGCGCCGAAGTTGCCCGTCCAGACGGCGCCGACGCCCACGGTTGATGGACTGATCGCGGGATAGCCCAGACCCGGCTGACTGCCGAATCCGAAATAGCTGTTGCCCGCGGCGGTCGCGAGAAAAACTCCTTGGCTCTTGAGCGCCCCAAACTCATCTTCGAGAAAGGTGAAGGGATTGGTCGAATAGTTCCCGCTTCCCAGGGAAACATTCACCGCGACGATGTTGTACTGGGCGCGATGCGCCATGACCCACTGCAACGCTTCTTCGACGTCGCCGAACGAGCCTGAGCCCTTGGCGTCGAGCACTTTGAGGGCAATGAGGTTGACGCCGGGCGCGACGCCGGAAAAAGCCGCGCTGTTCGCGCCCAGAATGCCGGCCACGTGCGTGCCGTGGCCGTTGTCGTCCATGGGGTCGTTGTCGTTGTTGACGAAGTCGTAACCGGCGACGATTCGTTTGCCCCAGCCGCCGCCCAGCGCCGCGTGGTTGTAGTCGATGCCGGTGTCGAGGACGGCCACGCTGTAACCGTTGCCGCGATAGGGATAGTTCGCGAAGACGCTGTCCAGGCCGATGAGCGAGCCGAAGCCGCTCGCTTGAGCCTGTGGGGCGGCGAAGGTGTCGAGGGCAAAGCGCTGGACGCTCCAGGCGTCATGATCGAGGACAGCGCCGGCAGAAAGCACCAGGCGCTCCTCTAATGGTTCAAGCACAGGGCGAGTGCGGACGGAAAGTGTGCGCGCGGGGCGAGCCTTGCCGTGGAACCACGTCCACGGCCATTTCCAGAAGGTCATTGGGGAAAATTCCTTCGGCAGCCTGGCAACCAATGCGCGTTGGCGGGAACACGCGCATTGGCCCATGGCTTTGCGTCCCCGCGTTGCCGCGGGTTTGCGTTTTTCGGGAATCGAGAGGGGAATCCCTCACCCCAACCCCTCTCCCAGCGGGCGAGGGGAGTTTAATGGATCGCCCTTGGGAGAGGCTCGGGGGGTAAGGATCGATTCAGGCCAAGCATAGGTTACAGCTGGGCACAAGGCAAATGAGAGAGTAATTCCTGTTTACGTTTCACGCTAATCACGTTGCGCCCGCCGTTTACGTTTCGCGCTCGCTTCATGCCTCGCCCGACAGGATTACTTGAGCGCGAAACGTAAACGGGGGATTGACTTTCAAACATTTGTTTTATACTATTGATTCATACAGACGATTAATACGTCTGTTGGAGGCCTCTCCATGACAATCAAAGACGATGCCGACCGCCGCCTCTTGGAGGCCGCCGGACAGGTGTTTGCCGCGAAGGGATACGAGGGCGCCACGGTCCGCGAGATCTGCGAGCGGGCAGAAGTCAACGTGGCCGGCGTAAACTATTACTTTCGCGATAAGGAACGGCTGTACATCGAAACGGTCAAGGCGGCCTGCCGACATCAGACGGAGCAGTTTCCCATTCCCGATTGGCCGCCGGGCACGCCGCCTGATGAAAAGCTGCGCGACTTCGTACGCATCTTCAGCCAGCGCATGCTTTCCGAGAACCAGGCGCCCTGGCACCGTCAACTATTCCTGCGCGAGATGGCGCAGCCCACTTCCGCGTGCGCGGAATTGGTCCGCGATACCGTGCGCCCGACCGCCGCAGTCTTGGGGGCCATCCTGGAAGAAATGTATCCAGAGCTCCCCGACCACAAACGCTTGGCATGCGCTTTCAGCATCGTCGGCCAGTGCCTGTTTTATCGCGCCTTTCAGCCGATTGTGACGCTGCTTGTGGGTGAAGAAACGGCGCGAACGTTCGACGCGCAGCGGGTCGCCGAGCACGTCACCGAGTTTTCGCTGGCGGCACTTGCGGGCGCTCAGCCCAAAGCCGCTAAGCCCAAGAAAGTCTCGGGACGCCCCAGATGAGTGGTGAGTAAGTGAGTGGTGAGACCACTCACCACCTACCACTCACTACTCACCACGAGGGATCCGCCATGCATTGGATCGCGCTTAAGATGCTCACCGGCGACCGCAGCAAGTACCTCGGTCTGATCTTCGGCGTCACCTTCGCCACGGTTCTGATGTCTCAGCAGGTGTCGATATTCGTCGGCATCATGGCCAGGACCGGCAGCCAGATCCTCGACGTCCGCGACGCCGACATTTGGGTCATGGACAACAAGGTGCGCTATATCGACGAAGTGCCGGGACTGCGCGACAACGAGCTCTTGCGCGTGCGCGGCGTGCCCGGCGTGGACTGGGCCGTCAAACTCTACAAGGGTCAGGTCCGCGCCCGTCTGGCGGACGGGAACTTCCGCAACGTCATCCTCTTCGGCCTCGACGACGCCACGCTCGCGGGAGCGCCGGAGACGATGGTGGCCGGCGACCTGGCCGATTTGCGCCGCCCGGACGCGGTCATCATCGACACGGCAGGCTACGAATACATGTGGCCGGGCGAGCCGGTCGTCCTGGGCCGCACCTTGGAAATGAACGATCGCCGCGCGGTGCTGGTCGGCGTGTGCAAGGCCTCGGCGCCTTTCACCACGCTGCCGATCCTGTATACGCGCTACAGTGAGGCCGGCCGGTTTGTGCCCAAAGAACGCCACCTCATGTCGTTCGTGCTCGTCAAGGCCGCGGCCGGCGTCGAGACCCAAACCTTGTGCAGCCGTATCGAGGAACAGACCGGTCACTCGGCGCTCACGCGCGACCAGTTCTTTTGGAAAACGATCCGCTACTTCCTCGCCTCGACGGGCATCCCGGTCAACTTCGGCATCACCATCACGCTCGGCTTCATCATCGGCGTGGCCATCGCCGGGCAGACCTTCTACCTGTTCACGATTGAGAATCTTCGCCAGTTCGGCGCGCTCAAGGCCATGGGCGTCAGCAATGGCCGCATCGTCGGCATGATCCTGCTGCAAGCGTTGGTTGTCGGACTACTGGGCTACAGCATCGGCGTCGGCCTGACGGCGATTTTTTTCGAAAGCACTGGCCACATCACGCATTTGGCCGGCCTGCATATGTACTGGCAGATCATGCTCGGCACGGGAGCGGCGGTGCTGGTCATCGTCGTGCTGGCAAGCTTGCTCAGCATTCGCCGCGTGCTGGTCACCGAGACGGCGATTGTGTTTCGAACATAGGTCAGGATTCCGGTCCGACGGACAGGAACGGAATCCTATCCCACGTGGGTCGGGATTCCGCTCCTGACCAAAGCGCCCAGGACGTAACGGTGCCACGACGGACAGAAACGGAATCCTATCCTACGCAAAACTACGAGGTCAACCATGCTCGGCCTACTTCGAAAACAGCAACGGTTCACGCCTGCAGCGCCCGTCGCGTCACACGAAGCTGGACCCACGGCGGCGGTGCACTGCCGTGGCGTGACCAAGCGCTTCGGCTCCGCGGATTCGGGGACCTGGGCGCTGCGCGGCGTCGATCTCGAAGTGCCGCCGGGTCAGATGACCTTGCTCGTGGGGCCATCGGGTTGCGGCAAGACGACGCTCATCTCCATCGTCGCGGGACTTCTGGAGCCGACGGCGGGCGAAGTGCAAGTGCTCGGCGCGGAATTTGCCCGGCTATCCGGCGGCAGCCTGGTGCGATTCCGCGGCGCGAATATCGGATTCGTGTTTCAGCAATACAACCTGTTGCCGGCGCTAACGGCCCTGGAGAACGCCGCTGTGCCGCTCTTGATCGCGGGCCAGGTGCGACGTCAGGCGCTCGCCAAGACCGCGGCGGTCATGGAAGCCGTCGGCCTGGGCGACAAACTCCATTCGTTGCCTTCACAGCTATCGGGCGGCCAGCAGCAGCGCGTGGCCATCGCCCGCGCCTTGGTGCACGAGCCGCGCCTCTTGGTTTGCGATGAGCCGACCGCCGCCCTGGACGCGGATTCGGGCCGCACGGTCATGGAGCTTTTGCGCCGCGTCGCCGTGCAGCCGGGCCGGGCGGTCATCGTGGTCACGCACGATAGCCGCGTTTTTTCCTTCGGCGATGCGATTGTCCATATGAGCGACGGCCGCATCGACCGCATCGACGGGTCGCCAAGAGTTTAGGGTTGGGTGGCATGCACGCTACCCAATCGTTCGAAATGTTGGGTGGCATGCATGCCACCCTCCGCCATTGCAACGTGCTAACAGGTTCAAGAAAAGAGGAGTCATCCGATGCGAAGAGCCAGTGCTTTTATCCTGCCGGTGATTGCCTTTGGCCTTTTGACTTTCGCCTTTTTCCATGTGGTGCGTTCGGAAAAGGCCGAGTCGGCGCTAGCGCCGCCTTCGACTCCGCCGCGCACCGGATATGGCAAGACCATCGGCGGCGTCGGCATCGTCGAGCCGCAGTCGGAGAACATCGCGATAGGCGCGGCCTTGCCGGGCGTCGTTCTCGAAGTGCAGGTGAAGATCGGCCAGCGCGTGGTCAAGGGAGCGGCGCTCTTCCGCGTCGATGATCGCCATTTGCGGGCGCAGCTCAACGTGCAGCAAGCCAATCTGGCGGCGGCCCACGCGCAGCTCGCCAAACTGGAAGCCATGCCGCGCCCGGAGGAACTGCCGCCCAGCGCCGCCAAGGTGCGCGCCGCCAAAGCGGACCTGGAATTGCAGAGAGACCAGTTCGTGCGCGGCGAGCAGCTGATCGCCGGCCAAACCATCGCCAGTGAAGAATTTCAGCAGCGCCGCTTTGCCATGGAGAAAGCCACGCATCAACACGCCCAGGCCGAGGCGGAAGACAAGCTGCTCAGGTCCGGCGCCTGGACCTTGGACAAGTCGGTTGCCAAAGCCGCGGTGGAGCAAATGCAGGCCCAGGTCGACCACACCAAGACCGAAATCGAACGCGCCCAGGTGCGGGCGCTGGTGGACGGGACGATCCTGCAAGTCAATGTCCGCCCCGGCGAATACGTCGCGACACCGGCCCCGCAGCCGTTGATCATCCTGGGCAACGTCGAGCCCTTGCATGTGCGTGTCGATATCGACGAGCACGACATCCCCCGCCTTCACCCGGACGCCCCCGCCTACGCGGCGGTGCGCGGCAATCCCAACGTTCACTTACCGCTCAGGTTGGTGCGCGTGGAGCCTTACGTCATTCCGAAAAAAGCGCTTACCGGCGACAACACGGAACGCGTCGACACGCGCGTGCTGCAAGTCATCTACGCGCT
>JAKEFD010000070.1 GCA_022616245.1 Gemmataceae bacterium | reverse complement strand
GTCGGGCCGCCGCGCCGTTTGCATCGGCATTTGCCGGAATTGCACAGCGAGGTGCCGCGTAGAATAGTAAATGAGGGGTGCAGTTGGTACTAAGAGGTCCACCATGTTTAGCACAAAGAGTTTCCTGTTGAGCGCTGTCATCACGATGACAGCCTGGTTTGCATTCACGAGCCAAGTCCAGGCTCAGCACGGCCATGGGCACGGACACGGTCATGGGCACGGCCATAGTCATGGCCACGGCCATAGTCATGGCCACGCCCACGGCGGGCACTATAACCACGGCCACCATCATCATTACGGGTCTTACGGCCTTTCCTTTGGCCTTGGATATCCGGCTTTGGGGTACGGCGGATACTACGCGCCATACGGTTATTCCAGCTACTACTCGCCCTACCGTTATTCGAGCTACTACGTGCCGTCGGAGGCGTACGTCGTTCAGAACCGAGTGCTTGCGGCGCCGCAACCGGGCGTATTCAACGGCAATTACTGCCGCGTGTTCGTGCGGTTGCCGGACCCGGATGCGGAAGTCTGGCTTGAAGGAAACAAAACAAACAGCCGAGGCATGACGCGCGTTTATGAAACGCCGGAGCTTGAGTCCGGCTTTTCATACAGTTACACGATTCGGGCGTCCTGGACCCAAAACGGTGCTCCAGTGACCGAAGAGCGCCAAGTCAGTCTGACGGCTGGGCGAACCGTGGTCGTCGATTTCACCCAACCGCCGCCGGCGGAAAAGGCCCCGGCGCCTGCGAAATGACCGGGCATCGCTGACCGACAGACGCGAAGAGTCACCCGTTATCCAATGGGTCGCGCCGGAAGCGCGACCCCTACTTTTGTGCAAGGAGGCATGCAATGGTGATAGTAAGCGGATTTGCAATTCTGTTGCTGGCGGCGCTGACATTCGCCCAAGGAACGCCGGCCTACACGGTCATTACAGTCGAGAAGATGCACTGCAATGGCTGTGCGCAGCGCATCGCCAAGAAACTGTACGAAGTGCCAGGCGTAGAAAAGATTCAAGTAGACGTACAAAAGAAGCTCTTCTGGGTCCACCCGCAAACCGGCAAACAACCGTCGCCGAAACTCCTTTGGGAAGCCGTCGAAAAGGGTGACGACAAGGCGACCAAACTGCAAGGTCCCTCCCGCACTTTTACCAAGAAGCCGCAATCGTAGCACAACCACGACTGCCGGGGCGCGGCGGCAAACATTGTTGCCGCTCGCCCGGCGGGTTTTCCTTGTTCATGGATTGGAACTGGAGAAGGTGTCATGAAAGCTCTGCAATGGTCATGGTGGACCCTGTTGTTGTTAGGCGCTTCCAATTCTTGCTTGGTGGGTCAGGAAAAAGTGGGGCAGCTGGCGCCCAAAGTGTATTCATTAGAAGATTTCGTTGAATTGAGCTTGGCGCGCAATCCCGCGCTGCGGCAGACCCAATTTGAGATCGAGGCAGCCGAGGGGCGCGTGGATCAGGCGGGGCGTTATCTGAACCACACGCTGACGTTCGGCGGTGAGGAGATTGGGCCCAAAGCCGGCATCCAGACAATGCCGCTTGTCAGCCAAGAGATCATCACGGCGCAGAAAAGGCGTTGGGCGCGGGCCGTCGCCGAGCGCGAAATGGATCAGGCCTTCCTGGCGCGCACGATCAAGCGCTACGACCTGTTGACCGATGTTCGCCAGGGATTCTTCGATGTCCTTAGCTTGCAAAAACGTTGGGACTTGCTCGAGACGAAATTGATTCCGCGCGCCAACCAATTCCTGAAGAAGTTCGAAGCCGACATACGCTTTTCCAAACAGCAATTGATGCCATTTCAAATCGATCAGGGCCGGCTGCTCTTGGATTTGGAAACGACCAAAAAGGAACTGGCCAGTGCCTGGCGGAAACTGGCCGCTGTCGTCGGCGTGCCGGAATTGGCGCCCGTCAATCAGCCCGTCCTGACGCCGAAATTGGTGCAGGATCCGTTTGCCAATGGCAGCTGCCGCCTGCAATCACGCGCGAAGCTCTTGTCGAACTGCGCGCGTTCGTGAGTCAAAGCCACCCGGAGGTTAGCTTGGCGCAAGTGGGAATCGCTAAGGCCCAATTCACGCTGCGGCGCGAACAGGCGCAGGCCGTGCCCAACGTCACGCTGGCGGCCGGTTATCAGAGAAACTTCAACGAGCGCGAACACCAGGCGACCTACCAAGTGGGCGTGCCGCTGCCGTTGTTCAACCGCAACCAGGGCAACATCCGCGCCGCGCGGGCCGAACTTAGCCGGTCGGAGTTGGAGGTCGCGCGCGCACAAAATGCGTTGCAGAGCCGTTTGGCGGCCGCGTTTGGCCTATATGAGGCCGCGCAGGCGCGCGTGGAGCGGCTGACAAATCTGCGAAAGCAAACAGATCTGTACATCGAACTCACCCTAAAACTGATCGGGGCCGCGGTGCTCAAGGAAACGGACCAGTTGCAGCTGATTCAAGCGCAGCGCTTGGGCATCGACCTGGAGTTGGAATACGTCCGAGCTTGGGGCGAGCTTTGGCGCGCCCGCAGTGAAATTGCCGGTCTCGCGCTTCTGGATCAATGGCCGCCGCCGCTCGGGCCTCCCAAGAAGTAAGTTTTTGGTTGCTAGGCGTCGCGCCATCTCGATATACTCACACCAAAGACTAGTATCGAGAGGACACCGATGTTGCCCAAGACACGCCGACTTCGCGTGATATTGCTGGGCGCGCTCGTGTTGCCGATGGCCGTCGTGCTCGCCGCCGGCTCGCTGCAGGCGCAAATCTTTCGGCCAGCGCCGCCGCCCAAGCCGTTCACGCCGCCGGTTATTCCCAAGCCGTTCTCACCGCCGACGATGCCGAAGACGATACTGCCGCCGCACATCACGAACCCGCCTTTCATCCCTCCAACCAATATCCACAACAAGACGACGCCCAACTTTCCGACAATCGAGCGCGTGTGGCAGTGCACAGGCTGTCGCGGTGAACTGGGCCGCGGCGCCTTTCCGCCGAATCAATGCCCGCATTGCGGCGCGCGGATTGTCAACGGCATCGGCGGGCCCAACTCGCCCATCAAGCCGGGAGGAAACCCGCCGCCGTTCAACCCCGGAGGCAACCCGCCCGCTTTTAATCCGCCCGTGTTTCCGCCCAATCCGCCCATCAATCCGCCAGTGGTGAACGCTCAAGAGAATCCACCCATCGAGCCGCCATTCAACCCGCCGCCCGCCGACATCCAAGTGCCGCCATTCAACCCTGCGCCTGTCGGTTTTCCCGTCGGACAAAATGCGCTAAATCCGCCTCCGCAGGACGACGGGGTCAATGGCTACCTGATCCTTGGCGTCGTGGTGGGCGGTTTGATGATTGTCGGGTTGGTGATTGGCGCTATCAAAGCCGCCCGATTGTAGTCATTTCATCGTCCGAGCCTGAGCGCCAGCGAGGGGCCCTTCGCTGGGCGCTCAGGCTCGGACACCGCCCAAAAAAACATAAGGGGAAAGGAACCGTAGGGCTTGGCCCTGCAATTCCTTTCCCCTGATTGATTTCATTGAAGTGTCTGGCTATCCTTTTGCAGCCACGGCCGGTGCATTGGCAACCACAGGAGCGGGCCGGTCGGCGAGCAGTTCTTGTCGGAAAATGGGTACGTCGCGGGGCGCCTCGATGCCCAAACGAATCTTGCCCCGGTCGATGTCCACAACCGTGATGCAGATGTTATCGCTGATGTAGATTTTCTCACCGAGTTTACGGCTCAGAACCAACATGTCGCTACCCTCCTTCGAGCGATGCCGATTTAGTAAGCTTCCCAATTCTACCGCACAACGGGGAAGAAATCAGCGGGTCAGGCCTGCTTTTTCCCTCAGGCACGCGAATTGAGGTTGCAATTTCGATACCAAGAGCACTGCCGCCACGACCCGCGCTCGACAGTCGCAACCGAACCCCTTAAGTCATCGCGGCTTTCGATCTTGAGCAAAAACTGGAATTTTTACGAAAAGTAAAAGCCCTTTACACCAGGTGGAGATCAATTTTACACTAGTTGTCTCCTTTTGGATCAAGCGGGCATTCGTTGATGACGAACAGGTTGACACCATAAGGTTGACTCTCTTGCCTGTCTTACCAAGGCGCTAACCTGCGGAGGCGGGAGCTTTAGTGGCGAGCCGGGAGTGTTAATGGCGAGCCGGGAGCGTAAACGACCGGAGGACCATGCAGTCGCTTTTTGGAAGTCTGGATTTCGGGCCTTCGTCGTTATGGCCGGCCGGGACCGCGGCCCCGTTCACCACGATTGAGGGCCGGCGTGCGCCCGAGTTGTCCAAACAGGTGCGTCTCTTGTCCCCGCGGCAACCCGGCGTCTATGGCATGGTCGATTGTCATGGCGACCTCATTTATGTCGGCAAGGCCAAGAACCTGCGGAGCCGGCTGCTGTCGTATTTCCGCCCCAAAAGCCGTGACCGCCGGTCGGCGCGGATCATCAGCCGGACCAAAGGCATCGCCTGGGAGCACAGTCCTTGCGAGTTCTTTGCCCTGCTGCGCGAGCTGGAACTGATCCGGCGCTGGCGGCCAAGCCGCAACGTCGCCGGCCAACCGTTGCGGCGCCAGCATGCCTACGTGACCTTGGGCCGCGCTCCGGCGCCTTATGTGTTTCTTTCGCGCAAGCCTCAAGACCGTGCGTCTCCCTCACCCCCGACCCCTCTCCCTCAGAGCGAGGGGAGTATGTTGACGGGGTCGTTCGGTCCGCTGCGTGTGGGTTTGCGGGTTTTGCAGGCGCTGCGGCATTTGAACGATTGGTTCGGCTTGCGCGATTGTCCGCAGCCGCAGCCAATGCTGTTTCGCGTTGACGGTGTTGCACCCGGGAGCGCGGCTTGTTTGCGCCATGAACTGGGCACTTGCCTGGGGCCCTGCGCCGCATTGTGCACAAAGGAGCAATACGACACACAGACACGCCGCGCCTGGGGGTTTCTCGAAGGCGACGACGAAACGCCGCTCTTGGAACTCGACAGGGCCATGCAGGAAGCGGCCGCGGCGCAGCGTTACGAGCGCGCGGCGCAGTTGCGCGATCGGCGCGAAAGCCTCGCCTGGCTCCGTCAACAACTTGAGCGCGTACGCGAGGCGCGCGAAAGGTTCTCCTTTGTCTATCAAGTCTCTGACCAGGAAGGCAAACGCTTCTGGTTTCTGATTCACGCCGGCCGGCCGCTGCACTGCCTATTGCCGCCGGTGGATCGCGCGTCCGGGCGGAAAGTCCACGCGCTTTTGCAATCCGTGTTCATGGAAACCGGCGCCGACCTGGCGCGCTACGAATATGCCGATAGCACCGCACTGGTGCTTGCGTGGTTTCGCAAGCACCCGAAGGAATGGAAGAAGACGCTGCAACCCGCCCAGGCGCTGGCGTTGTGCGAGTGCTAAAGCGCATTTCAAACTGGTGTAGCGGAACTCACCAGAGTTCCGACGCGTAACCCGCCGGAATTTTGGCGAATTCCGCTACAGAAATCTGTTTACAGAGTGCGACTCATGCGCGCCTTCTTGTACTGGTCGCCGGCTTGATCCTGTTTCTGAGCGGTTTTCTACTCTTCTATCTTCGAACAGTGCTCACGGAGGAGGTCTTCTTTTCTTCGTTCGTTGACAATCGACCTCGAGCTCATCGGACTGATCCTTGCTGTCATGGCCATCGCGGCGCTGGCACTCGTCGGAGTTTTCTTTTTCGCCGTAATGGCGCCATGGCGCTTGCAAGCTGCGCTCTTGCTATCCACGAACGTGTTGGTGTTCCTTGCCGTGCTTTTCTTGTTGCCGGTGCGGCACCATACGCCTCTTTTCAGAATCTTGCCGTTCGGACTCATGATTGCCGCGTGTGTGGGCAACTTCATGTTCCTTTCTTCGTGGGGATGCTTGACAGCGCAAACATCGCGGGATGCCGCCTCGGCAGTTTCACTGCTTCTAGCCTGCGCGTTTTTGGGCGCGATCCCATCCATACTGGCGAATCGCTTTCTGGACGCGGTCTTCTCCATGCCAAACCTGCAATGGCTCGGCGCGAAAGTTCTCTTCGGTCTGATTGCGATGGCTACGATCGTTCTTGGCGTGCTCTTGTGGCTCGCTTGGGGCCGCACGATGACTTCTGCCCCAATGTCCGGCGGCGACGAGCGACTGCAACCATCTATCGCGGATCGCATGCGCTGGGTTTGCCTGGCAGTCATTCCAGCTAGTCTCGTACAGTCGACAAGTTCCTTCATCAACGACCATGTGATGTCGTTTCCGGATGTGCACTTGTTTCTCTTGGCAATCTGGGCACTGTCTTTGGTGATGGCTTTTGCTCGAAATAGACAGCTCGTCAACTCGAAGCCGGTCGTGTCGAGTGCAGTGCAACTCCTGAGTGTGTTGTTTTTTGTCGCTAATCCGCTGCTAATGTCCATAATTGTTCCAAGCGCACCACTCCACTTTGCTATTCTGATCCCGCTCGTCCTCGTGATCGCGCTTCCCCATCGAACCATGTTGATTCTGCAACCGTTTCTGGCTGTCGTGGCCTTGACAGGTTTCTTCAATGATCTCTTCGAGGGCAATCTCCTAGCAATGCTCGCATTGTGCGCCGCAGCGGCAACGTGTTGGGGTTGCCACGGCGAACTGACGTCGAAATCAACGAACCCGCGCGCTGCGCTCGAAGTGATCGTCTGGCTGGGGATCGGGCATCTTGTGGGTTGGAGCTTGAACTTCTTCAGCGTCTACCTTTTGAGACTTCCCATGGTGGACTTCTCGCTCCTGCTCATTCTCAGCTGCCTCTTGCGAGTTTTTCCACTCGGCAAGAACTTTTCAGCGTATCGGCAAGATCAAAGGCTCGAGCAAGGCTAAATATGCAATTGCTAAGCTGAGCGCCAGCATCGCCAGAAAAAGCAGCCAGACAAACCAGGTTCCCCTTGGCTGCTGCGGAGCCGTCGGCATGGTCGAGACGCCCACGGGCACATCGTAAGGACTCGGCGCGGCGGGCGGCAGGTGTGTGCGGCGGCCGGAGTTGGTTGGCACGGTATAGGAAGCCGGGCGCGCCGGTTCATTCTTGAGCGGAAAGACAGCCGGCTCGGCGGGCGCCTCCGAGGAGAATCCGCTGCCCGATAATGCCAAGAGGATCTTCTCCGCGTCCTCGGGCGGGAAGCGGCGTCTTAAGTCCGCGAGAAAGTCTTCCACATCGGCGGAACGCGCGGCCTCCGCGAAGGAGGCAAATGGCCTCAAGAGATGGTGCGGGCTGAACTGCAAGAGGCGTTTGCGCAGGCGCTCGGCTTCATCCGGCCGGCCGACCGCAAAGGCGGCGTCGGCAGCCAAGGCCAGGAACCAGTCGCGCTGCCGGGCCTCGCGCTTGCGGTCGCACTGGTCCGCCAGGTCTTCGTACAGTTGCTGCAATGTTTCCGGCATGAAGGCGCGCATATGTATCCGATAGAATAATCATTTCAAAAATGAAAGCCAATGACATGTTCAGCGACACCACGCCTCCCTTGGCCGGCGTCCGCGTGCTCGACGCTTCGCGCGTACTCGCCGGACCTTTCTCGGGCCAAATCCTCGGCGACCTCGGCGCCGAGGTGATCAAGGTCGAGCGGCCGGGTCAGGGCGATGAGACACGCGCTTGGGGCCCTCCTTTTGCAGGCGCATTGAGCGCATATTACCTTTCTTGCAATCGCCACAAGAGGGGACTGACGCTTGATCTTTCGAAGCCGGAAGGCGTGGATGTCTTTTATTGCCTCTTGGAAAAGTCCGACATCGTGCTCGAAAACTTTCGTCCCGACAGCGCGGCCAAGCTCGGCCTGGTCCCCGAGAAAATGCTCGAGCGTAATCCGCACCTGATTATTTGTTCCATTTCCGGTTTTGGCCGGAACGGACCCATGAAGGATTTGCCGGGTTACGATTTCGCCATCCAGGGCTTGTCCGGGCTCATGAGCATTACGGGGCCGGTTGAGGGGCCGCCTTCGAAAGTGGGCGTGGCGGTGACCGATGTGCTGACCGGGCTTTATGCAGCCGTCGCGGTCCTGGCTTGCCTGCACGCGCGCAAGCAGTCGGGCCACGGCTATCACATCGACCTCGCCTTGCTCGATTGCGCCGTTGCGGCTCAGGTCAACGTGGCGCAAGCCTATCTCACAAGCAGTCAGGTACCCCCGCGGCAGGGCAATGCGCATTTGCAAATCGTCCCTTATCAAGCCTTCGAGACGGCCGACGATTGGCTGATCCTGGCCGTGGGTAACGACGGGCAATTTCAGCGCTTCTGCAAAGCCGCCGGACGCGAGGATCTTTCCAAGGACGCGCGCTATGCGACGAACAGCGAACGTGTCCGGCATCGCGCTGACTTGATTCCGACGGTCGCGAAACTCATGAAAGCGCGGACCGCCGCCGATTGGCAGAAGCTGCTTTTGGAGGCCGAGGTGCCACATGCTCCGGTGTGGAACTACCAGCAACTCTTCGAGCATCCACAAGCCCAAGCGCGCGGCCTGTGCGTCACGGTTCGCGAGCCGGATGGCAAGCCGGTTGACCTCGTCGGTTCGCCGTTCCACATCGTCGGCGCTACGTTACCGGCGCCGGCCATGCCGCCGGGTCTAGGACAAGACACAGAAGCGATTTTGACTCAAGTTTTGGGATTGGACGTCCGCACGATCCAGCAACTCGCGCAACAAAAGATCATTTGAGCGTAGTGTCCTCTCTCGTTCCCAAACTCCCGTTACTATCGTTTACTCTCGTTCCCAAACTCCCGTTTGGGAACGCACCACCGCGAAACTCCGTTTCGCCGAGCGACGCGCCTTGCACTTTTTCCAACGCGGATTGCAGGCATTGCCGTCTACAGCGCTGGAAAAGTCTCTGCCCTTTTTCCAGCACACGCCGGCAGCAAATCTTCGCAATGACAGTGGGGCATTGCCAAAGTATTGACGGATCGCGTCTTAGGAGAATTCGCATGACATTGCCCTTTAGCGGTACAAGGCTTGCACTTAATGTGCGTCCGTCAAGCAGGCCATTATTCCGGAGGACATAGCCCATGCGCATCGAATTACACTGCCCCGAATGTTCATGCCGGTTTGTCGCCGCCCCGCAAGCCACGTGGGAAGAGCTGCGCGCCCAGATGTGGGAACAGGGGCCGACCTTTGCCCTCGGCGACGGCGCCACGTTCGAGGACATCATTTTCAATACTCTGGCCGAACGCGGCGCGATCCGCTGTCCCCAGTGCGGCGATCCGGTCGCCGTCAACGAGGAAAGCCTCGGGCAACTGGCGCTCGAAATGCTCGCCGCGTTTTGACGAGCTGAGTCCGTGAGGAGGCGGTGTTGTTCGGAGCCGTGCCCGTGAGGAAGCGGCGCCTCCGGCGGCATCCGCTTCCTTACGGGCGCGGCTCGGACATCGGCGGCTCGGACATTCGCAGCTTGACTATGCCGCCGGTTGAGCGGAAACTCAAAGGACCGCTGGACGCGGTCCTTTTCTTTTGTGCCTTGCATGAATCGGGGAATCCGCATGTCATACCGCAGTAGCATGTTGTCTTTAACTTTAGTTTGCGTTCTGGCGTCCAACGGCGCCGCTCAACAGATGCTCGATCTTGTCCCCGCGGATGCGAGCGCCGCCATACTTTTACGCAATCCCAGCGAGCTTAAGAAAAAGGGCGACAAGTTCTTCGACGACCTGGCACTCAACGTCCCCATTCGGCCCTCCCAGGCCTTTGACCAATTGCTTGTTTTTCTCGGCATCGGCGGCGGTCTGGACGACACCGCGCCGGGCGGCGTTGTCATGCTGCGCCCACAAAAGACGGGCGAAATGGGCGATTTCCTTCGCGAAATCGAAAACCTGATCTATGTGCCGCTGCCCATTTCCGACAAAGGCCGCATGGCCGGCAACTTCGGTCTGAAGGAAGCCGATCTGCAAGAAGGCAAGATCATTGCGTTGCCCCGCGACCGCATGATCGGCAAGTCAGCACTAGTGCGGGGTAAGCACTTGTTCCTCGCCGAGCGCGAGACACCGCTGCAACGAGTTCTCGACTCGAAGCCGTTGTCGGCGGAATTCGCCAAAGCCGAACACGCGACCTGGAACGGCGCCGATGTGCTTTTCCACTTCGATCCGCGGCCGTTCGGCGCGAGCTGGTTAGTTGGCTTGGACAGCGCCCTGCGGCATTTCGACAAAGGCGACGACCCACAGGAGCGGAAGCTCCTGGACCAGTTGCGCCGCAGTCTGGGCCAGGTGCGCGGCACGCTGGGCGCCGTTCGGCTCGACGAAGGCATCCAATTGCAAATCGCCGCGCTATTGGAAAAAGAAGCCCCGGACGCACGCGCGTTTCTCAAGCAGGTGCGTGAAGGCGCGCGGGCGACTGACTTGCGCGGCTTGCCCGAGGGCCGCGTCGTCGTCGCCCAGGCTCTGGGCGGAGGCGGCGACAGCAATGGCATTCTCGCGAAAGTTATTTTCGATTCGGCGCTGCGTGTTTTTTTCGAACCGGGCAAATTCGTCTCCGCCGCCGACCGCCCTGCCTTCGCCGGCGTCTTTGGCGAGATCTGGCGGCAATTGCGCGGCAGCCGTTTGGCCGTCTACCTGACACGTGACGAAAGCAAGCTTGGCCTCTTCAGCGCCGTCGCCATCCTCGACACGGAGGACGCCCAAAGAATGCTAGGCGCGGTCCGGCTGCTCGCCAAGATCGCACAAGGAACGGCGGAGGATTTGGCGAAAAAACAAAAGAGCGAAACCGTCGACATCGAACAACTCGTCCGCGATCTGGGCGACTCCATTTACCGCGTGCGCGAATCGGCCAACGTCAAGCTGCGCCTCGTCGGCGAGCCCGCGCTGCCTTACTTGGAAAAAGTCATCGGCAAGGCCGACCTGGAAACCTCGCGGCGGGCGCAACGACTCTACGGCCAGATCTCCGAAGTCGCCGCCCAGCGCCGCAAAGAGCTTTTGGCCAAGGATCTGCCGAAGTTCGTGCGGCCCACATTTGCCTTCATACCCAAGGCGGAAACCCGCGCCGATGTGCCCGTTGACATCATTCACATCCGCCTGTCCGAGCGCGATCGGATCATCGCCAAGCAAATGGAACAGCTCCTCGGCCCGGAATGGGACCGGCTCCGCGTGGCGGTGCACGGCAATCAGGTAGCGGTCTTGCTCGGTTCGGATGTAGATCTCTTGGACGCGACGCTTGCCAATCTGCGCTCGGGAAAACCTGGACTGGCTGAATCTCCCAACTTGGGACCGTTCGCCAAGAAGTCCGCCCATCATGTGCAGTTGCACGTGTCGCTCGACGCCCTGGCGGGCTTGATCACGCCGCGCAACACGCCGATCAAGCCGGGCCGGCTCACGTCCTTTGGATTGTCCTTTGAAGAAGACCGAGTTCAAATGAATCTGTGGGCGCCGCGCGAAGAGCTCAGAGCACTACTCAAGGACCAGTTTCCAAACTAGGGCGCTTGCAGATTCCTGTAGCGGAATTCGCCAGAATTCCGGCGGGTTCCGCGTCGGAACTCTGGCGAGTTCCGCTACACCAGCGTGAATGGCGCGCTAGCGAACGTTGAACGCCGCCTTCAATGCCGCCAAGGCTTCTTCGCCCCGTGGTTGATCGACAACCACGCTGACGCGCACTTCGCTGGTGTTGATCATGCGGATATTGATGCCACGCTCGGCGAGCGCCCCGAACATGCGCCGGGCGACTCCGGTGTGCGTGCGCATGCCGATGCCGAGGACGAACAGGCGGGCGATGTTGGCGTCGGCGAGGACCTGGGCGGCCGGATCGAAATTCTGGGCAACTGCGCAGGTCAATTGCAGGGCACGATCCAGATCGGCCTGGGGCACGGAAAACGAAAGTTGCGCTCGCCCCGGGCCCGCCAGATTTTGCACGATGGTATCGACGATGATGCCCCCCGCGGCGACCGCCTGGAACACCTTGGAACAATTGCCGGTCTCGTCCGGCAAGTCGAACACGGTGATGCTGCCTTGGTCGGTGCTTAATTGCACGTCGCTGACGACAATCTCTTCCATGCTGGAAAGCTGCTGCGTGATGGCGGCGAGGTCGCGGCCGTTGTCATCCAGGACGGCGGGCGCGCGCGCGGGGACAGCCGCCGGCGTTGCGCCCACGGGAAGTCCCGCCCCGGCGCGTGGCTTGTCTAGCTGAAATGTCTGGTGCACCGACCGCAATGCTTTCACTCCGTCCGCCTTGTCGACGAGCACGGAGATCTTGATGTCGCCGGTGGTGATCATTTTCATGTTGACGCCGGCGCCGGCCAGCGCGGCGAACATTCGCTCCGCCACTCCCGTATGCGTCCGCATGCCGGTGCCGACGATCGATACCTTGCTGACTTCCTCCGCGTGCTCGACCGAGGCGCCTAACGAAACCGCCAAGGGTCGCACCACCGCCAACGTGTTGGGCAATTCAGTCTTGGTCACCGTGAAGCCGATGCTCGCTTTGCCACCGGATCCCACGTTCTGGGCGATCATGTCCACGGCGATGTTCTCTTGGGCGATGGCGGAGAAAATCCGATGGCTGATGCCCGGCTGGTCCGGCACGCCGACGATGCCGACGCGCGCTTCGTCCTTGACGATTGCCGCACCGCACACCGGCACGTCGTGCATCCACTCCGACTCCGGCACGATCCAGGTTCCCTCGGTGTCGGTGAACGACGAGCGAACTTGCAAAGGCACGTCGAACTTCTTGGCGAACTCGATGCTGCGCGAATGCATCACGCCCGCGCCCACGCTGGCGAGCTCCAGCATCTCGTCATAACTGATGGCGTCCAGCTTGCGCGCCTCCGGCACAATCCGCGGATCGGTCGTGTATACCCCATCCACATCCGTGTAAATCTCACACCCAACCCCCGACCCCTGCCCCCTGCCTCCTGCCCCCTGATTCCTGCCCGCTGCCTCCTGCCCCCTGCCTCCTGTCTCCTGTCCCCTGTGTTTCATGACCGCCGCCAGCGCCACCGCCGTCGTGTCCGAGCCGCCGCGGCCGAGCGTGGTGATGTTGTAATCCTCGTCGATGCCCTGAAAGCCGGCGACGATGACGATCTTTCCTTCATCCAGAGCTTGCCGCATGCGCTGCGTGGAGATGTTCTTGATGCGCGCCTTGGTGTGGTAGCTGTCGGTGACGATGCCGATCTGAGCGCCGGTGAAGCTGATGGCTTTTTCGCCCAAGGTCTGGATTGCCATAGCCATGAGAGCGATGGAGATTTGCTCGCCGGTGGCAAGGAGCATGTCCATCTCACGAGCGGGAGGGCGGTCGGTAATCTCCTTGGCCAGCTCGATGAGTTCGTCGGTGGTGTCGCCGCGGGCGCTGACGACGACGATGACCTGGCTGCCGGCCTGCCTGGCGTTGATGGCACGGCGAGCCGCCCGCATGATGCGCTCCGCAGTGGCGACGCTGGAGCCGCCGAATTTTTGCACGACCAAAGGCACGCTGATGCTCCTGATACTCGTCTGTTGTCAAAATGACATGATAGTTTTGAGCCCCACTGACTTCTAGAAGTCTAATGCAGAAATCGAACCATGTGAGGAAAACTCAATGAGAACCTCTTCAAGGCAAGTACAGCCTTCCCGTGCCGCGTAATGCTTCGATGCGAAGCAAGGAATCAAGCAGTTTTTCAATAACGCGCTCGGCGTAGTCTTTGCTGGCCTGCAAGTGCGGCACATTGGCGATCGTGAATACCGGCAGGCTGGTTGGTGTGTTGCGGGTTTGAATTGTCGCTTCGAGTGAATCCGCATCCTTCACGTGGCCTCTCCGTTGGCCTCTTGTCGCAAGCGCTCGGTCGTCGCTAAACGCTCAGCGCGGGCTCCCTCTAGCAACTTTTCCACCCAAGCGGGATTCTTGTTGTGCGCGCTGCGTTCGCGGATCAAGCGATCTTCCTCGTCAAGTTCCTGTTGGTGTTCGCGGTAGTAGCGCTCGACGATTGCGATTTCCTCCGCCGTCAGCGTGGGAATCCAGCGGATGATTTCCTCTTGGGAACTGCCGTTCTGAAAATAGGGAACGAGGTCTTGCACAGTGACGCGGCTTGTCGAAAGCTGCGGCCCTCGTCCTCGATCTACGATTTCGATGATATCAGTCTTCATGAGATTTCTTTAGTCGGTTCACTAACTCATTCTAGGCTGGGGCTCCGAAGAATGGCAGTCCAGAATGTACCCTGTTACGATCCGGCAGCGCGTTCAAATCGTGCTCCACTGCGTTATTGAGTTTCTCCTTGACTTATCGCGCGGAATGGGTAAGTTTTGTTCATATCCCGCCTGTGCACTCCTCGTTTATCCCACCTGAGGAGTAACGAGAATGCAGCTTTCCCCCCTTGGCTGCACTGCGATTTGTGGCTTGATTCTGGGTACCCCGCTTATCAACGCGCAATCGTTGTCCGCGCGCATCGACCAGTTCGTCGCCGCCAAGCCCGACTATGCGAAAAAAGCGGCGGCACGCTCCTCCGACAGCGAGTTCGTCCGCCGCATCAACTTGGATCTTTGCGGCGTCACTCCAAGCACCGTGGATGCCCGCGCCTTCCTGGCCGATCCCGCGCCGGACAAGCGGCTAAAGCTCATCGACAAGCTTCTGGCCAGCGAAGGCTTCGTCCGGCACTTAGTTGACACCTTCGACGTCTTGTGGATGGATCGCCGGGCCGACAAGCACGTCAAGCGCGGTGAATGGCTGGAGTTTCTGCGGGCCTCGTTCGCCGCCAACAAGCCATACGACCAACTCGTGTCGGAGATTCTGAGCGCGGACGGCAGCGATCCCAAAATGCGAGCCGCGGCGCGGTTCTATCTCGACCGAGAAGGCGAGCCGCACCTCATCACCAAAGACGTGAGCCGGCTTTTTCTCGGCATGAATCTGCAATGCGCCCAGTGCCACGACCATCCGCTCGTGGACGCCTACAAGCAGGACCACTACTACGGTATCTACGCGTTCCTGAGCCGCAGTTTTCTGTTCGCGGACAAAGGCGCGAAGCAAAGCATCTTCGCGGAAAAGGGCGAAGGCGAAGTGTCGTATCAATCGGTGTTCGTCGCCAAGGTGACCAAGAACACCGGGCCGCGAATTCCCGATCGGCCGCTTCTCGATGAGCCGAAGCTGGAAAAAGGCCAGGAATACGTCGTGCCCTACAAGCCGGGAGAGAAGCCGCAACCCAAGTACAGCCGGCGGGCGCAGCTCGCCAAGGAGATCACTTCGCCGGCCAATCCGCGTTTCGCCCGCGCCGCCGCCAACCGCTTCTGGTTCCTGATGATGGGCCGCGGCATCGTTCACTCGGTCGATCTCGATCACCAGGACAATCCGCCCTCGCATCCGGAATTGCTGGATGAGTTGGCCAAGGAGTTCGCCGCCAAGAAGTTCGACATCCGCGCCTATGTTAGGGAAATCGTCTCCAGCGAGACTTACCAGCGCTCGAGCGAGCCGCCCAAGGGGCAGGAAGTCGAGCCACGAGATTTCGCGGTCTATCCTCTGCGGCCGCTCACGCCCGAACAATTGGCGCTGTCCATGATGCAGGCGACCGGCATGCTCGAGGTGGAGCGGAAAAAACTTGGCGCCAAGGCGACGGAAAAAGCGGTCTACGATCAAGCACAGAAAGCTGTGCAGACTTTCGTCGGCTTGTTCGGCAGTCCCGCCGGCGAGCCGTTTGATCCGACCGCCTACGAAGCGACGCTGGCCCAATCGCTCTATCTGCGCAACGGCGACCTCATTCGCGATTGGCTAGCGCCGCGGCCAGGAAGCTTGACGCAACGGCTGGCGGATTTGAAAGAGCCGGCGGCACTGGCGGAGGAGTTGTACTTGAGCGTGCTGACAAGGCCGCCGAGCGTGGAAGAGCAAAAGGACGTGGCAGACTTTTTGGCCAAGCGCACGGATCGACCGGCGGCGATTCAGGACCTCGTATGGGCACTGTTGACGTCGGCGGAGTTTCGGTTTAACCACTGATCCGGTAGAATTACGGAAATGAAGAAGCCGGCGGCGAATGAAAAGGTCGTCATAAAGATTTCGGCCAAGGACCACGACAAAGCTCGGGGATTCCTTGCGAGGAATTGGCCGGGAATTGCACTCAAAGACCGGGTTTTCATAGTTTCTGTGGAGGCCGCGCGGGCGCTGAAAACAGCAAGAATTAGTTACGAAATCATCGCATGGGTGGGAGACCTGGACCGACCGATATCGAAAATCAGCGGGAAGCGAATCTGATCTGTGAGTCTGTCATGGGCGCCTTTGTGAAAACCGCCCGCTATTTTGTCCCATTGAAAACTGAGGAGCTTTTTGAGAAGCTCTGTGAACATTTTTCGCTGAATAAAGGGAATGCCGAACTATTGTGGGAAGCGAGTTTTCCTGAGTTTGTGATTTCTCAAAACCAGCCGTCGCCTCGTTTTGGTTTTCATCATGTTCTTGCAGGAATGGGAGCGTTGTCCTACGTTTCGGCGAAGGGTCGTTTGTCAGGACGCGACACCGGAACTGAAGTGGAGATTGAATTCTCAATGCCCAGAAAGAGTGCGACGCGATTCGCCTGTATTTGGGCTCTGGTCAGCTTCATAGGAATGTGTTTGTTTTTCCTCGGGGGTATTCCGCTTGTATGTGACCCGATTGAGTTAGGTTTGGATTTGCGATTCGCGGTCGTGGTTATCTCTAGCTTCCTCATCATGAACTTCATCCTGTTCTTGTGGATTTTCGTAAGTTTCCGATGGGGTATGAGAATTCGATTTTGGAGAGATTCGAAAAAGGTTGAAGAGGTCTTGAAATTCGCGTTCGACAAATACGGTAAACCTGCGCTGGTTTCCTAGGGGGGCAATACCATGAAACCGTTTTACGCCTGCAATTCGCTGGAGCACGCTGTGTCCCGGCGGCATTTCCTGACCGGTTCCGCGGCAGGCCTGGGCGCGCTCGGCTTCGCCGACATGATCCGCGCTTCCGGCGAGATCGAGCGCCGCAACAAGCGCGTGCTGGTTATTTACCTGGCCGGCGGCGTCAGCCAACTCGAAACCTGGGACCCCAAGCCGGGCACCAACACCGGCGGACCGTTTCAAGCTATCCCCACGAACGTGACCGGCGTTCACATCTGTGAACTCTTACCACATACCGCGCGGCACATGCACCGCTTGGCCCTCATTCGCGGCATCAACACGAACATGGATGACCACGGCGGCGGCGCTTACATCATGATGACCGGCCGACGCCGCAACCCGGGCGAATCCTACCCGCACCTGGGCGCGGTCATGTCGAAGCTACTGGGCGACGAAAACAATCCACTGCCCGGCTACATCCACATCACGCCCGGCTCGGGCAATGGCGGCTTCAATCGCGGCGACGCGGCCTTCCTCGGCCCGCGCTATGCCTCCGTCACGCTGCCCGACGGCAACCCGCCCGCGAATCTCTCCCGGCCGAACACGCTTTCCGAGCTGGCCGACGCCCAGCGCAACGACCTGCGCGAGCGGCTCAACAACCGCTTCATGCAAACGCGTCGTAGCGCCGACACCGAGGCCTACACGACCTCGTACGATCAGGCCGCCCAGGTCATGCAGCGCCGCAGCATCTTTGACCTGTCGCGCGAACCGGCTCATCTGAGAGAGCGCTATGGCAATCATGATTTCGGCCGGCATTGTCTTCTGGCCCGCCGGCTTCTGGAAAACGGCGTCACCTTCGCGAAAGTGAGCCATTCCAACTACGACACGCACCACGAGAACTTCGACTTCCACATCGAACAGCTTGGCGAATTCGACCGCACTTTCGCCACGCTGCTCGACGATCTGGCCCAGCGCGGCATGCTCGAGAGCACGCTGGTGGTTGTCATGTCGGAATTTGGCCGCACGCCGACCATCAACCGCAACCTGGGCCGCGATCACTGGTCGCGGGCATGGTCGATCGCGGCGGCGGGCAGCGGCATCCAGGGCGGCGCGGTCGTCGGCCGCACCAACGACAACGGCACCGCAGTCGTCGACCGCCAGGTGAACGGCGGACACCTGTTCCACACGTACTTCCGGGCTCTTGGCCTTAACCCGACGCGGAACCACTACGCCGGTGGCCGGCCGATACCGATGGCGGACCCGCAAGCTTCGGCGATTTCTGAGATTCTGTCTTAGGGGGAATTTCAAATTGAAAATTGCAAATTTCAAATTGCAAATTGAAAGACCTTGTCCTGCTGTCTGCCAATTTGAAATTTGCAATTTACAATTTGAAATGATTTGAAAATGTTTATCCCTCGCCAAGTCATCACGCAGGCTGCCGGTCACGGTCCGGTGAAGCCGACGCGCACGCGACTCTTGCAAGAGCTGCGGCACAATAGTCCGCTCTTGGGCTGCCGGTTCGATCCGTCAGGTCAATTCGTATTCGCCGGCGCTCAGGACAACAGCGTGCAGCGTTGGGAGATCTATAGCGGGCGCAAGACTGCGTTCACCGGTCACCAGAGCTGGGTGCGGGCTTTCGCATTCGCGGGCAACAAAGTTTATTCTGCCGACTACAACGGCAAAATCTTGGTTTGGCAAACCGACGCCGAAATCCCGACGCCGGTGCAAACGATCGAAGCGCATCGCGGCTGGGTGCGGGCCTTGGCGGTCAGTCCGGACGGCCGGCTCTTGGCAAGTTGCGGCAACGACAACCTCGTCAAGCTTTGGAATCCGGAGAATGGCCGGCTGGTGCGCGAGTTGGCCGGCCACGAGCACCACGTCTACAACCTCGCCTTTCATCCGCGCGGCGAGTTCCTCGTGTCGGCGGATTTGCGCGGCGGACTAAGGCAATGGAACGTGGCCCAGGGAACGCAAACGCGCACCATGGATTGCAGCGTGCTCTTCCGCTACGACGGCACGTTTCGCGCCGACCACGGCGGCATCCGCGGCATGTGCTTTAGCCGCGACGGCGCGCTGCTGGCTTGCACCGGCATCACCAATGTGACCAACGCCTTCGCCGGCGTCGGCAACCCCGCGGTCGTGCTTTTCGATTGGAAAACCGGGATGCGGACGCGCGTACTGAGGCCCCAAGCGAACTTTCAGGGCACCGGCTGGGGCGTCGTCTTTCATCCCAGCGGCTTCGTCGCGGCGGCCGGCGGCGGCCAAGGCGGCGCGCTCTGGTTCTGGCAAACCAATCAGGATAACTCGTTCCACACGGTCACACTGCCCACCAATGCCCGCGATCTGGATTTGCACAAGGACGGCAACTTGTTGGCCATTCCCTTTTTCGACGGCGCGGTGCGGATTTATGACATCGCACCGCCCCACCTCCGCCTTTGAAACGATTGAGACAATTCACCGCATACTGTATGCGTGGCTCTCGTGGATGGATTGCATTCCAACCCAGGGAGCCGATGTGTAATCCATCTTGGGCAGCAAACGCGCTAGTTATTTCAGAGTCTCGACTTGCGGCGAAGCACCGAATTCAGCGCGATGTGCAATCCATTCTGACCTGAGTTCTTTGTGGGTCCGGCGATTGTCGAACAATCGCGTTAGCTTTCCAATGACGCCAGACTCGACTCAACGGCGCCGGCACTACTCGCCTCCGATTGCTAAACTCAACGCCAGCAGTGCGATGCAAATCGCAAAGCTGAGATAGGCCGCGCCGATGCTGACTCGCCCTTTTGCCATACCCAGCCCGAAATCCCCGCCCAGGCGATGCCAGATCCAGAACCCAGCCAGCGTCGCAACCATGCCGAACAGCCAGAGGTGCCACATCGGAGAGCCATGGCGCAGCATTTGGCCGCAATCGCCGACACCGTCGAACGAGCCGATGCCAATGTACAGGCCGTTGGCGATCAAGCAGAAGCCGGCGAAAAAGCGCAGCACGAAAGCGAAGGAAAACCGCAATGCGGCAACGACACCCCAAATGAGCAATGGCAAGAGCACGCCAACCAAAGGGCCGGCCCAAACTACAAAGAGCGGATGCGGATTCAGAGCAAGGTCGGTCCGCGAGATGGTGAGCGGGTGCAATACAACTTGCGCAACCCGGCCGCCGGAAATTGTGGCGCCGAGGACGTGCCCCAGTTCGTGAATTGCTTGCATGCCAAGCCAGGAACCGACAATCACAGAGAGGATCAGCACGAACTGATGCACGCGTACCACTTCAATCCCTGCAACTAAGCACCCCAAACTGCCCAAATGATCGTAAGAAAACTTGAGGAGAACCAGAAGG
This sequence comes from Gemmataceae bacterium, assembly GCA_022616245.1. Classification (GTDB taxonomy): domain Bacteria; phylum Planctomycetota; class Planctomycetia; order Gemmatales; family Gemmataceae; genus JAKEFD01. The sequence continues at coordinate 8,153 of JAKEFD010000070.1, read as the reverse complement.
TCAGACCGAGGAAGCTCAGACATGCCGTTGCCCAGGATGGGCGGATTGGGTGAGCAACGATCAACGGCATTATGAGGAAGGCCAGCAGCAAACAACTTCGAATCAACGGGTGCGAGACTTCCGAAATGCCCATGACAAACGGACAAAACGGACCGGACATGAACCAAATCCAGCCATCAAACTTTGCGGCGAAGTCCCAGGTCGAAGGAAGTTGAGTCGCCGCGCAACAGCCGGCAAAGAGGCTGCCGACGAGCAGCCCAGCGCCAATCACTTTGAATCTGAACATAACGTATGTCACGTGTCGGATCCTTGTTGACTACAGCCAAGCGCTTCTCGCACCTGCGCCAACAGTCCCGGTGATACATCCGCCGGCCCGAATCTAACGACCGCAGCCAGCGCCTCGTCCAGGAGGCGGCTCTCAGCCAAAGACAGCGCGCCGGCGGCGATACACACCGAGCGGCTCATACCGGCGCTGCAGGCCACCAGAGTGGGGACGCCTGCGCGCAACAAAGCGGCAACCGATTTGACGGCGAACCGCAGCAGCCAAGCCGGGTTGCGGCCGCCGTCGGACAACGGGACACGCAGACGGATCAATTCGCGCGGCAGCGCGGCTAGCGGCTCGCTATCCGCCAGTTCCACGACAGCTTCAATACCGGCGGCCAAGACGGCACGCGCATCGCGGAGGTTGCCTGCGTTTCCCAGCCACAGCGCTCGGCCCGCGATTTGGCGCATCGATTGCCCCGCGTTGCTGTGTGTGGAAACTCGTCTGAAAGTGAATTATACCAGGGCGAACCGCGGGGCTCGAAGACTCGCTCCGCGGCGTGAGTCAATTCTCTGAATTACCGACCATGTAAAGCGCTATGACGCCGACCACCGCGGCGCCGATCAGCAAGGCCGCGCCGCACAGCATCGCGCTGCTGGCCGCGCCGCGCAGAATCGGCCGATCCTCGAGCCAGCGCTCGGTCGCTCGCGAAGATGCATGTGTCTGCCGAGTGATTTGCTCGACGGTTTGTTCCCTGGTTTCGACGATGCTGCGCTCCATACGCGCGCAGCCCGAGCACATGAGCGCGAAAACGAGGACAACAACAAGGATAGGGCGCACGGCACGTCCTCAAGGGAATCCGGCGGGAGATAGCTGTTTTGACATGAGCGTGTCAAGGCGAGGAGCAAGGAATCTCGACATTTTTTCGGTTTCTTGTTGACACTCGAGGCACGCGCGGCTAATACATAGATATTCGATGTATAGAATTCCTTTGCTTATGCACTCATGGACACGGAACTCGTTAAAGGCACGCTTTCCCTTTTGATCCTGTCGCTCCTCAGCCGCAAGTCAATGTACGGCTACGAGATCGCGGCCACGGTGCACAAGGACACGGACGGCGCCTTCACCTGGCGCGAAGGATCGCTTTATCCGAACCTGCACAAACTGGAGGCCGACGGGCTCATCGTGGGTGAATGGGAAGAGAAGGAGACTGGCCGCAAACGGCGTTATTACCGCATCACGAGCAAAGGGCGCGCGGCCCTGCGCGAGAAGAAGCAGTCTTGGCAAGAGCTGTACGAGGCGGTCAATCGCATCCTGGAGAAGACCGATGGACAAGCTTGAACAATACCTGGACCAGGTCTGCCGGGGCCTGGCTGGTTCGCGGTCCATGCGCCAGCACATCCGGCAAGAGCTGCGCGAGCATTTGCGCGACGCCATGGCCGGACACAAGGCGGCGGGAATGTCGGAAGAGGAAGCGCTTGGCCGCGCGCTGGCGGATTTTGGCGGACCCGCCGAGGTGCGCTCGGAGTTGGAAGCGACGCACGGGCAGCGCTTTTTTGCCGTGGTGATCGACAAGGCCATCGAGTGGAAGGAGCGGACCATGCGGGCGAAATGGCTGTGGCTGTCGTGGGCGCATCTGGCTTTCGCATGCGTCATCGTGGTCGAGATCTTGTTGTTGACCTACACAAAGATTTTTCTCGTGCCGAAGCTGCACAAGCTCATCCAGGACGGCTGGCTTCCCGGCGCGACAACCGACCCGGAGCTGTCGTGGTTGCTTGGCCTGTTGGCGCCCCTGGACTGGATGGCCAGGTATGCGACCTGGATCGTCCTGGCCGCGGCGGCGTTGTGGGCGCTCTTCGAATGGCGCGTCCGCAGCGAAAACAAATCGTTCATGCGGCTGTCCGCCTTGGGGACAACGGCTTTTGCTCTGTTGGTGTCGGTGGTGCTCACCACGATGGCAATGCTATTGCTCTTTTTTCTCGGACTGCCGGGCGGAGTCATCCTGGGCCCGCGCGTCGTGAACGACTTGACGGCCAACATTGACGCGTCCGTCGGCGCACTCGAGCAGGGCATCGCGCAGAAGGACTGGGAAGCGATCCAACACAACGCCAAGCGGGCAGCGCATTCCTTGGAAACCTTGGCTTGGCTGGAAAACCAGCAAAACAAATCGGTTTTCCGGCCCAAATGGGACAAGCTCTGGTCGAACGTCCAATGGGCCAAACAGAACATGGACGAGGCGCAACAGGCGATTGCCGCCAAGGACGCGAATCGACTCGGCGCGGCGCTCGACCAGTTCCGGCAAGCGTACGCACCGGTGCGCCGGTGGGCGACACGGGTGCAAGAAGGCGAGCCGGAATAGTCTAGTGTTGATCCTTATTCCACTTCAAAGAAGGAAACGAACGATGCGACAACTGCTTTTCGGATCGGTCCTGTTCGGTGCGGCGCTCGCGGGAGCGGGTCCTTACACCGGTGACAAGAACGAGGCGCTGGCAATAGTCGACAAGGCGATCCGCGCCGCCGGCGGCGAGGCCCAGCTTGCCAAGCTCCAAAGCGTCGCTTGGAAGGCGAAAGCCGTCATCCAGTACGGGCTCGAAGTGGGCAATTTTTCCGGGGCGTGTTCGCTTTGGGAGTTGGACAAGTGGTCCTACGACGGGGAATTCGAGAGTAAGGCCGTGCGCGGCGCGCTGAGCCCGCAGGGGCTTTGGCTCAAAAGCGGCGAGAAGGTGCAGGAAGCGCGCCCGGAAATGGCCGCATCCCTCGGCAAACTGCTCTATGGGCTGCGTGCCGCACAGATCCTGCTGCCGCTCCAAGATAAATCTCTCACGCTGGCGCGCGCGGGCGACGCGAAAGTCGGCGAGCGACCTGCGGTCATCGTCAAGGCCACGCACGAGGCGCACGGCGAGATGCGTTTCTACTTCGACAAGGAAACGGGACTGCCGGCCAAATTCGAAACACGTGTGCCGCTGGGTGTCGAGAAGGAGGAGATTGTTTTTGAATGTGTCTTCTCGGATTACAAGGAAGCGGACGGGCTGAAGCGTTTCACGAAAATCGCATTCACATTGGAATTTAGCTCAGAGAAGTTGAGCGTCGAAGCAACTGTAAGCGACATGAAGACGGACGCCAAGCTGGAGGAGAAGCGCTTCGCTAAGCCAGACTAGAGCGCGTTCCGAGCCGCTGTAGCGGAATTCGCAAGAGATTCCGGGCGTTTTTTGTCGTCGCGACTCTTGCGAGTTCCACGACAGCAGGAAGTAGTGGTCATTCCTTCAACTTCAAGATGCGTTCGATGTAGGCGCGCACGGCTCGGGTATCCGCATCGACAGCCAGATCGACGTTGGGCACGTTTTGCACCCAATGGCGCTGGTCGAACACGCTCATGCCGCGCGTTAGTTCGCCGCGAGTTTCGACATCCATGCGCATGTGTTTAGTGGTTAGCGCGGCCGGCGCGGCGACGGCGATAACGCCGAGCACGTCTTTGAGATGAAAGCCCTCGATGCCATACAGGTTCGAGGTGGCGGCGATGCCAAAGGGTACGATTTGTCTTAGAAAGCGGCAAGCCTTCGAGGAGTCGACCGGCAAACCCAAGAGATCGCTCGGCGAAAACAGCACCTTGCGCATGACGTCCAATGGGATGAGCGTCAACGGCGCGCCGCACTGGACGATTTGACGGGCAGACAGCGGATCGCAGTGAAAATGGAACTCGCTCACCGGCCCGGCGTTGCCCGGCTCATGCCAGGCGCCCCCCAAGCACACGAAGCGCTTGACCGCCTTGGGCAGATCAGGATAGAGATCGCAGGCGCGGGCCAGCACCGTCAACGGACCCAGCGACACCACGGTGACTTCTTGAGGATTGTTGCGGACCAAATCCACCAGCAGCTTCTCGCTTGCGGCCAGGTGGTGCTTGACGGCGCACGGGAAATCACTGCCGCCCAGTCCGTGCGGACCGTGGAGATGGGTGCCGTCGCGGTCGTAGTTAACGGCGGGTGCGGCGCCCAGTCGCGGCCAGCGCGGCGGATCGAGCTGCTCGATAAGGACGTGAATGTTGTTGGTTGCCTGCTCGGCGGAAACATTGCCGGCCGTGGCCGCGAGCCCCAGCACGTCGACGTCCGGGTCATGCAGTGCCAAGGCGACCGCGAAAGCGCCGTCGATGCCCGGATCGCAGACGAGCGCGATTTTTTCCATGATCGGCGTCTCCTGGTGCACGTGGCGCAATCGCGCATATACTAACGGACACGATTGGAGCGTGCCCGAGACTACACAGGGCGCGACTTGGCCAATTCTCGAAGGGCGTCTAGCACGGATTGGGCGGCGCCGGCGGCGATGGCCGCGCGAGCGCGGGCCACGCCTTCGCGCAGTTCCTGGACCAGGCCGGCGGCAAGCAATGCGGCTGCGGCGTTGGCGAGTACAACGCGCAGCGCTGGCGATTCCTTTCCGCACAACACGCTTTCTATGATAGCAGCGCTTGCTTGTGGATTCGCTGCTTGAATTTCTTTTCTTGCCACGCCGTCCAGACCGAAGTCGCTTGCGGTCCACACCATCCTCGTTACACGCGCTCCTTCCACGACGCGAACATCGGTGGAGTCCGCGAGGCTGACTTCGTCCAGTCCGTCACGGCTATAAACGACGATGGCGCGTTCGACTCCCAGCTGGGCCAGAGCATCGGCCAATAGATCGAGCAATTCCGGTCGGCCCACGCCCAAAAGCTGACTTTGAGCGCCGGCCGGGTTCACGAGCGGTCCCAAGCAATTGAAGACGGTCGCCACACCGAGTCGTTTGCGGATTGGCGCCACGTGCCTGAGCGCCGGATGAAACTTCGGCGCGAAACAAAACGCCAAGCCGGCGCGCTCGAGTGCCGTCCGCGCGTGCTCGACGTCGCCTTCGATATGCACGCCCAATGCGGCAAGCACATCCGCGCTGCCGCTCTGGCTCGATACCGAGCGATTGCCGTGCTTGACCACCTTGACGCCGGCGCCGGCCGCCACGAGCGCCGTCGCCGTGCTGATGTTGAATGTGCCGGCGCCGTCGCCGCCGGTGCCGCACGTGTCGAGCACGGCAAAGCCGGGATCCCAGCGCAACATGTGCCGGCGCAGGACGCGCACCGCGGCGGCAATCTCGCCTGGTGTCTCGCCTTTCATGCGCCAAGCAAGCAGCATGGCCGCGGCTTCTGCCTCGGCGCAGCGTCCCTGAATCAGCTCCTCGAGAAGCGATTCCACTTGCTCCGAAGTGAATTCCCTTCGCGCAACTAGAGTCTCAAAGAAATCGCGCCAAACCAGCTGCGACACGCGCTTGCCTTTCTTGTAGCCGACGCTGCCAGCGTCGGCAGTGTACGAAAAACAGATCTTACCCAAATTCCAGTGATTTATCTCGAAGGTTCTCTTTTTTTGTGTACGAACGTATAATATACTTTGGTACAACATATAAAAGTGTCGATTACCATGATCGGCACTTCCCCTTGGTTCGTCGCCCACATGAAGGAGGGCCCGACATGCCGGATTTTAGCCAGCTTACCGAGCGCCAGCGCGAAGTTTACGACTTCATCCGCGACAAAATCGAGTCGCGCGGCTATGGGCCCACGGTGCGCGAAATTGGAGACGGCTTCGACATCAAGTCGCCCAACGGCGTCATGTGTCATTTGAAAGCCCTCGAAAAGAAGGGACTCATCAAGCGCGAAGAGCATTCGGCACGAGCCATCCAGCTGCTGGACCACAAGCTGGGCTCAGCGGGATTGCCCTACCTCGGCACGGTCGCGGCCGGCGCCCCGATGTCCGCATTCGCCACCGACGAGCGCATCGAGTTCAACGACCTGTTCGGCGGGCCGGAGCGCTATGTGCTCCGCGTCAAGGGCGAGTCGATGATCGAAAATCACATCGAAGACGGCGACTATGTCGTCATCAAGAAGCAAGAGTCGGCGGAAAACGGCGAACGCGTCGTCGCCATGGTGGACAATGAAGTGACCCTGAAGAAGTTCTATAAAGACAAGGACCAGGTCCGGCTGGAGCCGGCCAACGGAACCATGGCCGCTATTCTGGTTGATCCGAGCAAGGATATTCGCATTCTGGGAGTGCTGGTCGGCGTCATGCGAAAGTGCGCGAGCGGCACGCGCGGCCGCTCGGCCAGCCGCGCGGCTGATTAGGCAGAAACCGCAGATGGACGCAGATGCACGCCGATAGTCAAATGCCCTTTACGGCTTTATCTGCGTACATCTGCGTTTATCTGCGGTTCCTGAATTAGTCATCAAGTCATGAATCGCAGGCAGTTGCTCAAAGGCGTGGCAGCGGCAGGCGCATTGGCCGGCGCAGGCGTGGTTGTTGCCGGCGAACCCAGGCGGCGCCACCTCATCCGCGAAGAAAACAAACGCGCGGGCACGACCGACTGGCAACTGACCTACACGCGCGTTGATCCCAAGTCGCGCTTCCGCTCTCCCCTCATCGAAGGCTACGTGTCCAAGCAAAGCGTCCGCGCCGGCGAGACGCTGGACTTCTTCGTCAGCACCAATCCCGCATCTCCCTTCGTGATCGATCTCTATCGTTTGGGCTTCTACCAGGGCCTGGGCGGCCGCTTCCTGCGCCGGCTCGGCCCCTTCGACGGCAAGGCACAAGCCACGCCGCCGGTCGGCGAACAGCGGCTGCGCGAGTGCCAGTGGGAAAGTTGCACGCGCCTCACCATACCCAAGGATTGGCCGAGCGGCGTCTTTCTCGGCAAGCTTTCCAGCACCAAGCACCGCTACCAAAGTTACGTTGTCTTCGTCGTGCGCGACGACCGCCCCGCCGACTTCCTGTTCCAATGTTCGGACAACACCTGGCAAGCATACAACGCCTGGCCCGACAACTATTCTCTTTACACCAACGACCGCAAGGACCGCATTGTCCTTTGCTCCGGCGTCAAAGTCAGCTTCGATCGCCCTTACGGCAAATACGTGCAGATTTTCGACAATCCGCTCTCGCAAGGCTCGGGCGAGTTTCTTCTTTGGGAATTCCTGCTCGCGTTCTGGATGGAGCAGCACGGCTACGACGTCACCTATTGCGGCAACGCGGATGTGCATAACGACGTGAAGACGATCACGCGCTGCACGGCGTTTCTCTCCGTCGGCCACGACGAATACTGGAGCCGCGCGCAATACGATCATTGCATGGAAGCCGTCCGCGCCGGCGTCCACTTCGCATTTTTGTCGGGCAACACGTGCTGCTTCGTAGCGCCTTTTTTCCCGTCGAGCAAAAGCGCTGCCAACAGGATCATTACCCGCGCCGGCCGTTATGGCGGCATCCGTGCCAACGAAAAAGCCTACATGGCCGACCTGCCTCTCGAAGCGCCCAATGAAGCCACCTTGATCGGCGCGCAGACGATGTCGCCGTTCAACGGCTCGGGCGACTGGATTTGCACTCGGCCCGATCACTGGCTGTTTCAAGGAACCGGCATGCGCAAGGGCGAGCGCATCCCAGGGCTGGTCGGCTGGGAATTCCACGGCGAACCGGCGGACATTCCAGGTCTAGAAGTCCTCGCCGAGGGCACGACCCTGAATTCGGGCGAGCGCGAAGCCCGCTGGACCGCGACGATGTATCCTGGTCCCAAGGGCAATCTCGTCTTCAATGCTTCCACGATTTTCTGGGCGCAGGGGTTGTCCGCGCCGCCGGGGCACATGCCGCCCTATTCGCATTTTGGCCGACCGCACGGTCCCGATGCGCGCGTGCAAAGGATGACGCGCAACCTGATGGAACGCTTCGCCGGCTAGAGATTCCTGTAGCGGAATTCGCCAGAATTCCCGCTGTTTCCGCTACACCAGCGCGAAATCCGTGCTAGTACAACTCTTGGCCCTGCTCCTCGATCCGCGACCCTGAGGAAGCGGAAGACCCGCGCTCGCCTTTCGACCCTTCGGGGATGAGACCGCGCAGCGTCT
>JAKEFD010000069.1 GCA_022616245.1 Gemmataceae bacterium | reverse complement strand
TGGGCGACGTCGGCTTGTTCTTGGGCATATTGCTTTTGTGGACGAGCTTCGGCCATTCGCTCAACTTTGACTGGATCTTCGCGGCGGCGGCGGACAATCCCGATCCGGCACTGCTCGTTCCCGCCTGCCTCTTGCTGTTTCTGGGAGCGGCCGGCAAATCGGCGCAGTTTCCGCTGCACGTCTGGCTGCCGGATGCGATGGAAGGCCCCTCTCCCGTGAGCGCCTTGATCCACGCGGCCACGATGGTTACCGCGGGGGTCTATCTCGTGGCGCGGTGCATGCCGCTATTCGGCCTGGCCCCGGACGCGCAGCTTATCGTCGCGATCATCGGCGCGGTCACCGCATTGCTTGCTGCCCTCATCGCGCTCACGCAGACCGACCTCAAGCGCGTGCTTGCCTATTCCACGGTGAGCCAGCTTGGTTTCATGTTCCTTGCGCTGGGCGCGGGAACGGCTCAGCTTGCGGGGTTGGCGGTTACGGCGGCGATCTTCCATCTGTTCACGCATGCTTTCTTCAAAGCGCTCCTGTTCCTGGGCGCCGGCAGCGTCATGCACGCCATGGGCGACGTCATCGACATGCGGCGTTTCGGCGGTCTGCGCAAGGTGCTGCCGGTCACGCACTGGACTTTTCTGTGCGGTGCGGCGGCGCTTGCGGGCGTGCCGCTCTTGTCCGGCTTCTGGAGCAAGGACGAAATCCTCGCAGTGACTTGGGATGCGGGCGGCCAGGGCGCGCCGAACACAGGCGTCTATCGGTTGCTGTTCTTCTCGGCGCTAGTAACGGCAGGACTGACCGCGTTCTACACGGCCCGCGCCTACTTCATGACGTTTTGGGGTGAAGAGAAAATCCCGGAAGAGGCGCATCATCATCACGTAGGCGACGCTGCCAGCGTCGCCAGCGCAGGTGAACACCACGACGCGACGCTGGCAGCGTCGCCCACGTCTCACTTGGAATCGCCCGGGATCATGACCTGGCCGTTGCGCATCCTGGCGATTGGCGCAGTCGGCGTTGGAATCGTCGTGAGTCCGTTGCTTGGGCGTTTCTTTGAAGCACACTGGATGCGCGACCGGTTTCCGCAAAGTCTCTTGCCGGAGTCGGCGCCTGGGCACAACATCCTCTTGATGCTCGTCAGCGGCCTCGTCGCACTTGCGGGGATCGGACTGGCATATCTCTTCTACGTGAAGAAACCGGCATTGCCGGCGGTCATAGCAAAGTCAGCCGTCCGGCTCTACGAAGCGTCGCGCAACAAGTTCTATCTCGATGAGCTCTATGCCGCCTTTATCGTGAAACCGCTCAGCGGCCTGGCGCAGCTATTGCGCGTTTTGGACCAATACATCGTGGACGGGCTGGTGGATTTGTGCGGTCAAATCCCCTCGTTCCTTAGCTACCTGTTCCTGCGGCCCGTGCAGAACGGCCTGGTGCAGTTCTATGCGATCTTGATGGCGCTGGGCGCGGGAGGATTCCTGCTGTCGGTGTTGTTGCGCTGAGTGTCCCTCGCTAACGCGTCGCGTTAGTAGTGTCCCTTGCTTGCGCGTTGGTTAGTGGTGTCCCTCGCTTACGCGTCGGGTTAGTGTCAATGGAATTGTGATGGACTTGGATTATCGCCTTGCACTTGTGTTGCTGTTAGCTGTGCCCGCGGCGGGGGCGGTTCTTTGCGCGCTCTTGGGCCGTACTCGAGGTTATGTTATTCGCTGGGTGGCGCTGGCAGCTACGCTCGTCAATGTGTTCCTGGCCCTTTATGTCGCACTGGGACTTCTCGGCGAAAGAAGCGACTCGCCCATCGCGAAGACGCCGTTCGGCAAAGCCGTGACCTTTCAGCCCGAGCTGGTGCCCGGCGCCGATGTCGATGACATTCATCGCACCACCTGGAAATTGATCGACTTCGGCAGACTGGGCGCGATCCAGTTTTACATCGGACTCGACGGCATCAACGTTTGGCTCATTGTGCTCACCGCTGTGCTCATGGTGCCTTCGGTGCTGATCTCCTGGAATTCGATTACCGAGCGCATCAATGAATACTACGCCTGGCTACTCACTCTGGGCGCAGGCATGCTCGGCGTTTTCTTGGCGTTCGACATTATTCTCTTCTATATCTTCTTCGAACTCACGCTGGTGCCGCTGTTTTTCCTAATCGGCATCTGGGGCGGGCCGGAGCGCCGCTACGCCGCCCGCAAGTTCTTCATCTATACGTTGGCCGGCAGCTTGCTGACGTTTCTGGGTCTCTTGGCGGTCGTAGTCGTGTGCTACCACAAGCCGTTAGACGCCACGGCGCCTGAACTGACTTTCGCTATTCCCGACCTGGTGCGCATTGTTAACACGCATTTGACGATGGATCTGCCGGCAGACCGCGCGTTTTGGTCCACTTTTCAATACTGGGTGTTCTTGGCGCTGTTCGCGGGCTTTGCGATCAAGGTGCCTCTCGTGCCGGTGCACACCTGGCTGCCGTTGGCCCACGTCGAAGCGCCGACCGCGGGCAGCGTGCTCCTGGCCGGCGTGCTGCTCAAGATGGGCACCTACGGCTTTCTGCGCCTGTGCTTGCCTCTTGCGCCTGACGCTTCATTGCAAATGGGCTTGCCCTTGATCGGCATCCTGTCGGTAATCGGCATCATCTATGGGGCATTTTGCGCTTTGGCCCAAAGCGACATCAAGAAACTGGTAGCGTATAGCTCGATAAGCCACCTCGGCTTCTGCATGTTAGGCATGTTCGCCTTTAATCTCGCCGGTCTGACCGGCGGCCTCTTGCAGATGATCAATCACGGCTTGTCCACCGGGGCGCTGTTCTTACTTGTCGGCATGCTGTACGACCGTTACCACACGAGACAGATGGCGGATTTCGGCGGCATGGGCGCGAAGCTCGGCGTGCTTACTTTTTGCATGGTGTTCATTAGCCTTTCCAGCGTCGGTTTGCCCGGCCTCAACGGTTTCGTCGGCGAAGCGTTGGTCTTCTTCGGTATGTTTGAAGTCCGGCCGCTCTATGCAGTGCTCGGGGCGGCGGGCATCGTCCTGGGCGCCTGGTACCTCTTGAGCATGCTCAAGGGCGTGTTTTTCGGACCTCTCAAAGAGCCCGAGCATGACGGACATGAGATCAAGGACCTGTGTAGCCGCGAAGTCGCGGCCTTGGCGCCGATCATGGCGCTGTGTCTGTTCCTGGGCGTCTATCCGCAGCCGGTCATACGCTCGGCGCAAGACGATTTGCGCGTCGTCGAACGGCTGCTGCAGAATCGGAAGCGAGTGCTGGAGAATCAGTCCGGGGACGCGCTGGTGCAAAAACCCCGACTAGTGGATGAGCCCCGGAGGGGCGAAAGTCCATAGCCAGGGGCGGGAGCCCCTGGAATCGTCGCGCCAGGGACCAAAGCCCTGAAAGGGCGAAAGGGACTGCAATTGGGGTCGCCACTTTCGCCCCTCCGGGGCTAGTGCAGGCAATTTGCGATGTCTCTCCAGGGGTTCGCACCCCTGGCTAGGAACTACCGCCCCTCCGGGGCTCAGGAAAAACTGTAGATGATGGAGATTCTGAACAACGTCCTGGCCGACCAGTTCCGCTACCTGCTGCCGGAGATCATCCTGGTTGCGGCGGCGTGCGTAGTCTTCCTGGGCGGGACGTGGCGCGCGGATCGCAATTTGTGGGGCCTGTTCTCCTTGGCGGGCCTCGTGGCAGCACTGGCCGCATTATCGCTGACAAGCGATTGGGAAGCACCCGGCGGCATGGTCGCCGTCTTTGCCGCGCCGTTGCAATGGGACGGCCTGACCACGCTCACGCGCATCATGGCCTTGGGCGGCGGCGTCGTGCTTCTGCTTTTTGCCTGGAAAGAAGTGCCCGACCGCCAGGCTGCCGATCATCACGCGTGCCTTTTGATCATTGTCGCCGGCGTGGGGTTGGTCGCGGCCGCCAACGACTTGATCACGCTGTTTCTCGCATTAGAGCTAATCAGCATCCCGACCTATGTGCTCTTGTATTTGCCCAAACACGACGAAGCCGCGCAGGAAGCCGCCCTCAAATACTTCCTCCTAAGTATCTTTTCCTCCGCGCTTTTGCTGTTCGGATTCAGCTATCTGTACGGCATGACCGGCACTACAAACCTGTCCGCGATACTGCACACGCTCAACCAAGAAACCAGTGCCCGCGACATCCCCATCCTTGGGCAGGTCGCGATGATCATGATTGTGGCAGGGTTAGGCTTCCGCATCACAGCGGTTCCTTTTCATTTCTATGCGCCCGATGTGTATCAAGGCACTTCGAACGTCGGCGCGGCGCTTTTGGCATTCATGCCCAAGGTCGCCGGTTTTGTCGCCCTCTTGCGCGTGTTCGGCTTTGTGCTGCCGGACGGAGTGACGCCGCGGGGCGGACTGGCAGGCACGGGCCTTTCCGACCAGTTGCCGATCCTTTTGTGGTTCCTGGCCGCGCTCACCATGTTTCTGGGCAACCTCTTGGCGCTTTTGCAAGACAATATCAAACGCCTGCTTGCCTATTCCAGCGTGGCGCACGCGGGCTATATGCTGGTCGCGCTGGCTTCGACGCCGTTTCTTTACGGCGATACGTCCGGGCCCAACGCCGCCAGCGCGCTCTTGTATTACCTCGTCGCCTACGGCGCCATGACCATTGGCGCCTTTTGCGTTCTCAGCTATTTATCCACGCCGAGCCGGTCCGTCGAATCGGTGGATGACCTTGCGGGCTTGGGTCAGAGCCAGCCGCGCGTGGCCTTGCTCATGACCATTTTCCTTTTCAGCCTGATCGGCATCCCGCTCACGGCGGGCTTTAACGGCAAATTCCTCGTCATCTTTGGCGCCATGGCTGTGCCTGGGGAGCACACGCACCTCTATGTCTTGCTCGCCGTGCTGGCGATGGTGAATGCGGCGATCGGCGGCTGGTACTACCTGCGCCTGGTCGCGGTGATGTATTTGCGCACGTCGCACAAGCCGCTCCAGCCCGAGCGCCACACGCCCGCCCTGGCCACGCTGTTGGTCTGCGCAATACTAACCATCGGGCTAAGTTTACCGCCGGCGGCGAATTGGCTGCTCGAAGCGACGCGGAATGCAGTCGCGCCCAAGTCGCTGCCGGCGCGCGTCGTGCAATCGGACCGGTGAATTCACCGCTTACTTGGTGCGCGGCTCTGAATTCAACTGGGTCGCTTGGCGAGCCGAGCCGCGTGAGCGGCCGGGTGCTTCGTCAGGCGACGCACCCGACGCCTAACGGCGTACGGCTCGCCAAACCCGAATTACTTTATTTCCTTTTCGTCCAGCACCTTGCCGCCTTCGTCCTCAATGGCGTCGGCAATGGCGGCAGCCAGATCCTTGACTCGGCTCTTCACCCGGCTAACGCCAATGACGCCGGTCCACCAGGGCGAATTGCGCTCGATGAAGATGGCGGTCTCATCGCGCCGTTCCTCGACAGTTATCTGGAAGTTGCAGTAAGCGACGAACGCGCCGACGAAGATGCTCAGGCCCAGGTTGCCCTTTTCCGCGCTGAAACTCAAGTCGTCGCGGCGCGTGATTCGAAAGTGCAAGTCGCGCGCCACTTTGCGGGCCAATTGAAAGGCGGCGGTGGCATCCAGATTGGTGACGATCTTGTGTCCGGCCATGTGCGACTCTCAACTCGACCAAAAAGACGAACGCTACAATCAGCATTCATGGTATTGTTCCTATAGCCGTCAAGAAAGTACGATCTTCCGGAATGCTGCATTTCAACGAACGCCTGCTCTTTCAACAAAGACGCCTAGAAACTCGGCACAAGTTTGATTTGTGAAGTCGGAAAATTGCGCTCTGCTGCTGGTTGCAAATCCTTGTCGTATCTTCGGCTTAGACCCACTGATAATCCCAGCGCCAGTGATTGGCATTGAAATTGCCATATCGATTGCAAGAAGAAGAGTCCCGCCTTCCGTGCCATCTCTCCTCGGCGCTTCATTCTCTCCCAGCGCGCGAAACGATTCCACGAACAAGAGGAGCAAGCCGTGCCAAAACTCTCCCAGTTCTTCCTATGCGCACTGACCGGAATCGCCTTGGCGGCGTCGGCGCCCTGGTGGCCCGCCGGCGTCGAGGACGATTCGGAGTCGCAAGCGCATTTCAGCAAGTGGAGCCTGCCAAAGGCGGTTTGGACATTGCACTCGGCCGACTGCATTTCGGAGCTATTGGACATTGAGTTAGCCGTATTGGACAAACGGATGCGGGAAAAACGTGCTTTGGCACAGGCTGTAATTGAACGCCGCCTGACCCCTGCCGACGCGCTGCCACAGATTCGCGAGTTCGTTGTGCAAAACAAATTCTCTTCTTATGCGCGTTCGTATTACCCCGATCTAGACGAAGACCAGTATCTCGCCCGCGAGCTAATCGAGCTGGTTCGCTGCGAATTGTGCAATGATGAGGCGCGCGAGCGCGCTGAGATAAGCCGCCTCGAAGGCGAACTCCGATCTTTCCCTGTTATGAAATGAAACGGACAGGTTGAAAACCTGTCCTACGCGGATGTGTCGAAAAACGAGCGGTGCAGCACTTCGGGCAAGATTCGGCCGAATGCCCAGGCCCGGCCGGACGCGAGGTTGTGAAAGACGACTTCGGCCGGGCTGAACAGCATCGGGTCGATCTTGTAAAAGTCTTGATGATAGCGCTCGAAGATGGCCGCGAACGGAGCGCCATAGTCCGAGGAGGCCGACGCCGGGACTTGCGGGCCGACCTGGGCGATCTGGTCGTCTTCGGCTCGCACCCAGAGCACGACGCGGCCGCCGTACAGGATGGCGTCGTTGGTCCGGCCGATAGCGCCCAGCTCATCCTTGGCCACGGGCGGCAACGGCGCCGATCCCATGCCGGAAACCACCTGGTTTAAGTCAAACTTAAGCTCGTGCAGTTTGTGGAGCGCGGTCTCCAACGACCGCGCCACCACCTGCAACGTTCCCGCAATGCTCGCCGCCGGCGCTGCCAGGAGCGTGATCTTGTTCGCGGGCAAACCAAGCGCTTGGGCAATGTAATCGGCAATTGCATCGTCGGGCAACTTCCGCGTCTCCAGGCAACCGACGGCGACTGGCGCTTGTTCCTTGCCGGGGATGTCGCTAAAGAGTTCCTCCTTGCCATAGGCGGCGCGCATGGGTCCGGAGCCCATGGCGAAGAACTTGCCCACGGAGATTTGCCAGCCGGCGTATTGCGACGCCATGCACGCCAACACGGGCGCGTCCGAAGTGACTTGCACCTGCGGACACGCGACGCCGGCCACTTCTCCCGGCGCCAGCGCGACCTCCGCTTGTCCGGACAAACACACGCGCGCCAGGCCCAGCCCCGCCTGCAATCCGCCCGGCGTCTTGATCCCGCAATCTATGATCCTTGCCCCCGCGGCTGTTGTATGCCCCTGGATGCGCAACGCCGCCGCCGTCGCCGCCATGTGATCCGCCAAACGCTGGGCGCGTTCGTTCAAGCTCGGGGTCATGCGGGATCCTTTGGACCGCGGATTCATGGTGTCGCGTTCGCGCCGATCATGCGAGCGCGAAGCGATAAATCGAATGGGGTGACATTACCAAAACCGGCAGATTATTCAAGAAACGGGCCTGGCAGCGAGTTATAATCCCCATTCATGCAGGACAAGCTCGATTGGATTGCGCGCGCGGTGAATCGACAGCGCCTTTTGGAAACCGCCCAGAAACTCGTGGGCGTCTACAGTCCCACAGGCCAAGCAAAAGCCGCCTTGGATTGTCTGGCGGAAATACTGCGCCGCGACGGCTTTGTCGTCGAACGGCACGCCGCCTCGTATGCGCAAGCGCCCGCCGTCGTGGTCCGCTGGCAAGGCAAAAAGCCGGGCAAGACGCTGCAATTCAACGGTCACCTCGATACGGTGCATTTGCCATTCGTGCCGCCGTCGGTGCACGGCGACTTGCTCAAAGGCAGCGGCTCTTCGGACATGAAGGCGGGGACCGCGGCGGCCGTGGAAGCGCTCAGGGCCCTGCGTGATGCCGACGCCCTCGACGCCGGCGCCATTCTCCTTACCGCTCATGACCTGCACGAATCCCCGTGGGGCGACGGCAGTCAGCTCAATCAGCTCATCGCGGACGGCAATGTCGGCGACGCCGTCCTCCTTCCCGAGTATCTAAGCGACGTACTGCCCGTCATTGGCCGTGGCGGACTCACCTGGCTGGCGACCATCAAGCGCGACGGTCCGCCGGTGCATGAAGTCATGCGCCCGGACGAGCCAAATGTGATCGCGGTCGGCGCGGAACTAGCGCGCCGGATTCTGGATTTGGACCAGCGGCTGCAAGACAAGACGCACCCGTTGGCCGGCCGCGAATCCGCGTTCATCGGCCAAATCCACGGCGGCCAGATCTTCAACCAGTATCCGCAAGAGTGCTGGCTGGAGGGGACGCGCCGCTGGCTCCCGGACACCAAACGCGCGCCGGAAATCAAACGCGCGGACGTTGAGATTGAGCTGCGCGCCCTGACACTGGCCCTGGCCAACGAAACGGGCACAAACATCCGCCTCGACATCAACCTGATGCGCGACGCTTTTGTGCTGCCGGATCACCCGTTCGTGGACGCGTTCCAGCGCGCCTATGCCGCAGTCTCCCCTCGCCCTGAGGGAGAGGGGTTGGGGGTGAGGGGGTTACCAATCGGCGCCAAGCCCTTCTGCGACGACGGCAACAGCTTTTGGGCCTTGGCGCACGTGCCGGCCATTACCCACGGCCCCAAAGCCGGCGGCGCACATACCCTGGATGAATGGGTTTCCATTGACGACCTGGTGCGCGTCGCCAAGGTGTATGCTCTTACCGCGCTGGAGTTCTGTTCCAGTTAGTCCGTTTACGTTTCGCGCCGTTTACGTTTCGCGCTCGTAGTATCCCTCGAGGGATACTGCGAGCGCGAAACGTAAGCAGCATCAGGACATTACCATGATCCTCCCCGACCTCCTTTCCCAAGCCCAGACCACCGAGGAGCAATTCCTCCGGCAGATCTTCGTGCGCGATCAAATGGCGGAATGGTCCAAGACTCCGCTCATCATGGCCAAGGCGGACGGCGTTTGCTATTGGGACGTTGGCGGCAAACGCTATCTCGACGCGTTGTCCGGCATCTATGTCGTTTCGGTCGGACACAACAATCGCCGGGTGATCGACGCGATCAAGAAGCAGCTCGACACGCTCACGTTTTCGCCGCCCATGCACGGCACGAATCCCATCGCAGTGCAGCTTGCGAATCTGCTGTCGGAACTGGCCCCCGTGGCACAGGATTCCGTTCCTGTGCGGCTACCAGGACAGGATCGGAATCCTGTCCCACGGTCCGATACACAGCTAGGCGGACAGGATCGGAATCCTCTCCCACTGGGCGGTTGGACCGTCAAGTTCCAGTGCGGCGGTGCGGAAGTCACCGAGGCCGCTATCAAGCTCGCCCGGCAATACCACAAGCTGAACGGCCATCCGGGCAAGTATAAAATCATCAGCCGTTATCTCTCCTGGCACGGCTCGACGATGGGCTCGTTGTCCGCCTCGGGCCTGAAATCGCGCAAAACGGTCAACGAGCCGCTGGCGCCCGGCTTTTTACACGTCTTCCCGCCCACCTGTTATCGGTGTCCGTTCGGAAAAACCTATCCCGACTGCGGCATCACGTGCGCGAGCATCGTCGGCGACGTAATCGATATGGAGGATCCGGAAACCGTCGCCGCCATCATGGTCGAACCGATCGGCCACACGGGCGGCATCATCGATCCGCCGCCGGAATACTTGCCGATGCTGCGCGAAATCTGCGACCGCTACAACATCCTCTTGATCTTCGACGAGATCATCACCGGCATCGGCCGCACCGGCAACATGTTCGCCGCCCAGACTTTCGGCGTGGTGCCGGACGTGATCTGCACCGGCAAGGGCATGTCCGGCGGCTATGCGCCGTTGTCGGCGATGCTATGCCGCCAATCGATCGCCGACCGCTTTTGGGGACCGATCTCAGAAAATCCGGGATTTGTGGAAGGACACACCTTCGAGGGGAACCCTGTCTCGTGCGCGGCCGGCATCGCGGTCTTGCGCGAAATCGTCGAGCGCGACCTGTGCGCCAACGCCCGCGCTCAGGGCGAGCGCCTGCGCGCCGGCTTCGGGCGCCTGGCGAAAAAGTACGGCGTCATCGGCGACATCCGCGGCAAGGGTTTGTTCCTGGGCATGGAGTTTGTCAAGAACCCGGCGACCAAGGAACGCTTCCCCCAGGAAACGGCTATCGGCGTGCGCATCGGCCGCCGCGCACTGGCGAATGGGCTTCTGTGCCGTTTCGACCCGCACTGGCTGGCGTTCGGCCCGCCGCTCGTGACCACCGCGGAACAGATTGACGAAATGGTGGTTGCCTTAGACAAGAGCATGGGCGAAGCGCTGGAAACAGTGACTTGAACTCGTACCACGGTCCGAGCCGCGACCGTGAGGGAGCGGAGAACCAGCGGGTTTCCGCTCCCTCACGGTCGCGGCTCGGACATGCAGTTTTACTCGGCTGTATCAAATTGATGACAGGAGGGGGGGGTGGTGTGTGTGTCGCTGTCGCTCCGGAGCAAATCGCAGCTGCAAGATAATGTCAAATAAAGACTTATAGATTTTTTCCGGAGCGACACTTCATTCAAATATTTGTCGCTCCGGAAACTCTGTCGCTGCGGACGATCTCTATTCAGCGAAGCGGATCTGGGCGGAAGGTGTGTTCCCACGCTTTGCGTTACGCGAATCGTGGGAACTTGAGGCCGGTTGACTACTCCCGGCGTGAGTCCCAGCCACACTGCCTGCAACCGGGTTGATGGCACGCCTGCTGCGTTTGCGGACGGCCCTCTTCGAAGAAGATCGACGGGAAGCCAAATCCTCCGCCCAGGCCGCCGACATTGAGGATGTACTGCGCCTCCAGTGCCTTGGCAATCCGGCCATGCGCGTCGACCAAATGCGCCTTGGTGTACGGATCGACTTGAGTCTGGTCCGCTTTAAGCGCTTTGTCGATCTTGGCGCTCAGTTGCCGTAGTTGTTGAGCGGCCAGGTTGGCGATGGGCTTGGAAGCCGCGCCGCTGCCTGAGCCGTTGTGCGCCAGGTCGATAAGGCGGTTGACCATCTCACGCTGCAAGTTGCGGCGCAAGCTGGTGATGAGGGGCTGACGCGCGGTGAACTTCCCTTGCGGCAGCTTGTCAATCTCGGTCCAGATCGCGGCGCCGACCGTGTCCAGCATTTCCGGCATGGTCACCGCGTCCTTGTCGCGCTCGACCAGGAATTCGCTGTCATACACGCGCCGCAGAGTTGTCGGGTTCATGAGCATGGTCAGAACCGATTTCTGGATGCCCATGACGCGGTCGTGTATGGGATAGCCCGCTTCCTCGAAGCGCTGGAAGCTCTCGTCAGTGGCCAGGAAGTCCGAGCGCATGCGCTGCAGCATCTCCGTGGTCAGGCCGAACGCCTCGTCGCGGAACGCATTCTCGATGACCCACTTCAATGCTTCGCGCTGCTGGGCGGCGGGCACGGCTTCGATCGGCGGGCGGTTGCCCTTGTCGCCCTTATGATCGCGGCGCACAAAAGCCCCGCCCACCCACCCCGACATCATGCTGAGCGAGCGCGTTTGCAGCATCAGCGTCAGTTCATAGCCAAACCGCGCCTTGGACCAGCTTTCGCCGTCCTTGACGAACTTGTTGATGAGCCGGTCGCGATGGTGCTTGGCCAGCTTCATCTGATTCTTGGCATAATCGAGCGGATTGGCCGCAAAGTCGTAGCGCCGGGCCAACGGGTCCGGACCGACCGTGTCCTGGTCGGTGGCGAACTGATGCTCCGGTTCGACGCACTTGGCGAGGATCGGCTTCAGATCTTTCTCAAACGAGTAGCCGTACTCGATGGCCCACATGTCGTAAGGGCCGATGGTGATCATGGCGTAGTCGCCCTGGAACTCGCCGTCCTTCATGTCGATGTTGATGGGCAAGTAGTCCATCACGGAGCCGGCGAACGGCTTCTTGCCCTTGACCTTGTTGCTGTTGATGTCGGCCAGGGAATAAAGGGCGGAGGCTTTGAAGTTGTGCCTGAGGCCGAGCGTGTGGCCGACTTCGTGGGCGACCAGGTCCGCCAGAAGCGGGCCGATGAATTTCGAAGGAATGCCGTCCAACTCGTCGCCGTCGCTCTTGGGCTTGGGCTTGGGTTTCTTGGGATCGTCCTTGTCGCCGGCGGGAGTTTGCGCCTCCAGTTCCGATTGCATGAGGTCATAGGTCATGCGCAAAAGCGTGAGGTCCATGGCTTTGCCGGAGGCGGCCATGCACATGCCGTTGACCTGGCTCATGCGGCCGACCAGGCCGTCATACTCGTTGACGCCCATGAGCTTGCCGGCCGGCTGCCCGAATGGATGTCCGCCCAAGGGCTGCGGTCCTTGCTTTAGGCGTTGGGCCAGAAGAGTGTTGCGCGAGTGCGCGGGGGCCAGCAAGAAACGCGGGTCCCATTGCGGGTTGCGCTCCAGCCACGCCATGGTTTCCGGCCCGAAGCCTTCCATCGCCAATTGCGGCAGCACTTCCGAGAACTGCTTCTCGAAGTGGCGAATCCAGCCGTCTGTCAGGATGATGTCGGCGTCCAGGATCTGGCCGGTGAGAGGATGCACGCGGCTGGGCCCGATGGCGGTGGAGATGTCATTATTCAGCCAGCGGATGAAATTGTAGCGCACGTCCTCGGGGTCTTTTTCCATGTGGGCGCCGGTGCGGGCGTCCTGGAAGTAGACTTCGATGGCGTTGACCAGGCCGACTTTTTCGAACGCCTGATTCCAGTAAAGCACGCCGTCGCGAACAAAACGGCGATAACGAATCGGCGTGGTGTGCTCGACGTAGAAAATGATCGGCTGCTTGGGCGGGCTCATGTTGAGAGCCGGGTCGGCTTTCTCCAGATGCCAGCGATTGATGTGGCGCGTGCGTTTTTCGCCGGCTTTGAACTTGCCCAGATCGTTAAAGGCGGTGGTGAAATAGCCGACGCGCTCGTCGGCATTGCGCGGCTGGTAGCCGGTGTTTTCCGGAATCTCGCTAATGGAGAAATGGAAGGTTTTCAGCCGGCCGTCGAAACCGGTGGGAATCTCGAAGGAGATTTCGAGGTTTTGCGGGAAAGCCTTGGCGGATTTGATTTCGCGTAGCCGCATGGCCATCGGGCTCATGCCGCCGCCGAAGAACTTGGGCAAGTTGCCCAGGAGCAGCTCATCCAGATCGAGGAAGAAGGCGGCGTTTTTGGGATTGATGACCAGGATCGGCAGATCGGCAATGACGCGGCCGGTGAATAGCCGTTGCACCGAGCTTTTCGATTCTTGATCGCCGGTGGAGCGCACATCCAGCGTGGGCTCGATGAGCGCCAGCCGGTCGCCGTATTGCTTCCATTGCAGATAGATATCGCCCTCTTGCAGTCCGGCGAAGATTTCGCCGCCGGCGACGGTGAGCGCGACGAAGTACTTCTTCATCAGCGCTTCGCGCGGCACTTCGATGAGCGCTTGGCCGTACTTGCGGTCGACGTACAGCCCAAACATGTTGCGGCCGTCCATGGTCGAAACGACTTTTTCGAAACCGGCGATCAATTTTTCGACATCCTGGGGCGTCATGGGCGGCCCCTTGGGGGGCAGTGGTTTGGCAGTGCCCGGTCCCCCCGGCAGCGGCCCGCCGGGCAGCGGCTGCTGCGCGGACGCGACGAGGCCCATTCCCAAAAGGGCTGTCACGCCCAAAAGCCAACGAAACTTGTTCCCGTACATACGCTACCTCTCGAAGAAAGCGGACCCCCCGCGCCTTGCGGCCGGGACTTACTGTTACAGCGAACGTTCATCGTAATCCGCGGTAGCAAAAAGGGAAAGCCAATTAGGCAAACTTTAAGGCGTGGGCAAGATTTGACGGGGTGGGATTGTGCCGCGTTTTTCGATTGCACACAATGTCGATTAGTAGACTTCGCCCGCCACGCCGCCTCCCGCGCTGCCGCCGGCCGGCTCGTTGCCGCCGTATCGAAAGTGCCAGTGTTCCGTCGCTCGGAACTCGCTCAGTTCTTCCTTGGTCAAGCCATAGTGCTTGTGCCACGGCTTGCCTTGTGACTTGACGATCTCGTCGATTTGACGGACGCGATTGATGCATTCGCCGCGGGCAAACTGGTCACGGGCCGCGAAGCCTTCTTGCAGGAAGTACTCTTTCCAAAATGCGCGGCCGCCCAAGACGCCGCTGGCGCCGGCCTTCACCGCCATTTCCACCTGCTTCTTGTATTGCGGGAAATCGACGCCCGCGCTTAGGAGTACCCAAGGCGTGGCGCTGGCCTCATTGAGCTTGTGCAGGTTTTCGAGGAGTTGGCCGTCGGTTTCATGTCC
This sequence comes from Gemmataceae bacterium, assembly GCA_022616245.1. Classification (GTDB taxonomy): domain Bacteria; phylum Planctomycetota; class Planctomycetia; order Gemmatales; family Gemmataceae; genus JAKEFD01. Next base: position 14,644 of record JAKEFD010000069.1, on the reverse strand, counting down.
AAGCGTGCCAGGAAACTCCGCCTTGTAGACGTCGCAGTGCCGGCTGAGTATCTTCGCGCTGTCGATGACGGTCCGCGCTTTGCGGTCGAGCAATGTCTTGCTGTCTTTTTTCTCGCCGTCGAACGGAAAAGCGATCGGCTCCAGGAGCATGAGGATGTCGAGCTTCTGGCATTCCTCGTACACTTTGCGCACTAGGTTGAACTGGTGCTCGGCGCTCGTCTCTTCCGTCGGCTCGAAAGGCGCTAAGAGCTTCACCGCATTGGCGCCCATGCGTTTGATCTTGGCCGCGCTCCAACCGGGTTCGATCGCACCCATTGGCGCTCCCCGGCTGTTCTTCTCGCCGCCCGAGCGCTCGACGCGCACCAACAGACCCACGTCGCGTGGCAACGCGAAGCTGGCTACTGTGTTCCAAGCGCCGTAGTACGCGTCCACGAGCAACGCGCTTGCGCCGGGCGCCAGGCAGCGCGCCAGGTGCACCTTCGCTTCCACGATCTCCTGATACGTCGGCTCGCGGCTTTCGCCCTTCTTTTTCAGGCTGTCCTTGATCATCGTGATCATGGAGCTATTCTGGTCGAGCGCAACCATCGTCAAAGTGCCATTGGCGTTGCTGATGCACTGTAAACCGCGCAGCTTGCCGGGCGTCAGGTTGAGGCCGAGCAGGCGGGTTACGCTGGCGGACTTGGTGTCGGACATGGGCACGCCTCTTTCTGTCTTGAAGCCAAGTAGACGACGCTGCCAGCGTCGTCGGCGCTTCGGAACGACGAAGCTGGCAGCTTCGTCTACGAGTCTATCTTGGGATTATAGAAATCTGTGAAGTAGCCGCGTATACTTCATGTAATTGCCCGCCGCCGGCCGTATCCCGCCAAGTGCGCCATTCCGAGGTGTAGATGAGACGAATCTTCCTCACGGCAACATTCTTGTCCCTTACCGCAGCGCTCTCTTTCGCCGCCGATTGGCCGCAGTGGCGCGGACCCGAGCGCACCGGCGTCTCCAAGGAAACCGGCCTCTTGAAATCGTGGCCGGAGAAAGGCCCCAAGCTACTCTGGACCTACAAAAACGCAGGCCTTGGTTTTTCCAGTTTTGCCATCGTCGGCGACCGGCTCTACACGCTCGGCGGTTGGGATGAAGGCGATTACGTCCTTGCCATCGACCTCAAAACGCAAACCGAATTGTGGAAGACCAAGCTCGGCCCGCTATTCACCTTCGCCAACTGGGGCGATGGCTCGCGCAGCACCCCAACCATCGACGGCGATCGGTTGTACGCGTTGGGCGGCGAGGGCGACCTCGTCTGCCTGGACATCGCCAACAAGGGTACGGAAGTCTGGCGCAAGCACCTGGTCAAGGATTTCAAAGGCCAACTCATGATCAGCCAGGACCAAAGCTGGGGCTTCAGCGAATCGCCCGTCGTCGAGGGCAAGCTTGTAATCGTCACGCCGGGCGGCGACGACGGCACGATCGTCGCGCTGAACAAAGGCGCCGGCGATCTTGTTTGGCGCTCGAAGGAATTGAAGCAACAAGCGCCTTATTCCACAGGCTTCGTCGCAGACATCCATGGCGTGCGCCAGTTTATTCAAACAAGTTACATCAGCGATGAACGCGGCGGCACCATGTCCGGCATCGCTTTGGCGGACGGCAAGCTGCTCTGGAACATGCCGATCACAACGTCGTCGAGTTACGCGCTCGCCTCGACGCCGCTTGTGCAAGGCAACCAGGTCTATGTCACCTCGGGCTACGGCGCGGGCTGCCGGCTTTTCGAAATCGGCAAGGACCAGAAGGCCACCGAAATCTATCCCAAGAACATCCAAAAGACAGTCAAGAACACGCACGGCGGCGTGGTGATGATCAATGGCCACATCTTTGGCCATTCCGAAGGGCTAGGCTGGATCTGCCAAAACTTCAAAACCGGCAAGGTAATCTGGGACGAGCGCGCGGCCTTCGAGTGCTCGAGCGGCTCGATCACGGCGGCGGACGGACTGCTTTACCTTTACACCGACGAAGGGCAGGTTGTGCTTGCCGAGCCAAGCCTCAAGGAATTCACCGAACTGGGCAGCTTCGAGATTCCGGAAAAGTCCAAGCTGCGCAAAACGCGGCCCACCAGCCGATTCGCGCAAGTTTGGACGCATCCCGTCGTGGCGAACGGCCGGCTATACCTGCGCGATCAGGAGTTGATTTTCTGTTATGACCTGAAGCGGAATTAGTCAGAGAAGGGTTTGACAACGGCATTACCGCGTGCGAAAATTCCGATTGGCACCTGCGCTTGTGGGAAACATGTCATGACTGGTCGCCAAAAGCTGCCTCTTGTTTTGACAGCTCTCCTGCTTGGAAATCTGCTTAGCGCTGGTGACTCGTCCAAGACGCGCGGTTCAATCACAATTGAAGACGTCGGGGATGGGGCCACTTCCCTCGCGTTTAGCTCCGACAGCAACGTCTTGGCTGTGGCGAATGGCAAGGACGGGACCATCGCTTTCTTGGAAATCCTAAGCGGTAAGCGAATCAAACGATCGTTCACGGTGCCAGCCCAAGGACAAAACGACAAAACTTGGGCCCCGACCCGAGTTGCGTTTTCATCGAACGACGAGTTCCTTGCTGGAGTGCGATATGGATTGAACTGTCCCCTCGTAATCTGGGACTGGAAGAACGAGATAGAGTTCGCGCGCGTTAATGGGCTAAACCTGGTGAGCGCTTTTTCTTTTGGTCCTGACAATGAGCTCGTGGCAATTGTCGACAGCAAATGGATAGTCGTGTTTAATATCCAGAAGAAAGTCGTTGTGCACCGAATACCTCACAAGGATGGTGGACTAGCTTCTTGGCTCGCATTCTCGCACGATGGCAAGAAGCTTGCCGTAACTGGAGCGGGCTTCCCAAGATTGCGTATTTACAATATTGCAAGTGGCCAGGAAGAACGAGCGCTTTCCTCGGATGTTGCTGGTGGCTGGTTTCTTGCTGTTCATTGGACAAAGGACAACAAGAGTTTAATTGTTGTGGGACCAGAAAATGCAATTTCGTACTGGGATGTAGCTCTACAACGGAAGTATCGGCAGTATGGAAGCATCAAGGGCTTGTCGCCAATTCCAGAACTCCGGCTCGCGGTTTCACCAGATGAGAAGTTGATTGCGGTTTCTTCCGACGACAAGACAATGCATGTTTGGGACACCTCAACTTTCAGCCAGACTACGTTTCTTAATCATTGGCTCCCGTCATTCTCAAGCAATGGGCGTTGGATTGCTTGCGTCGTCCTTGAAGGTCGGAATCCCGCCATACGAGTTTGGAATTGTGAGCTATTCCGCAAATCTCTGCGGTAACACTTCGGCATTCTATGAGAATGAGTGGGACGTTTCTTATGGAGGCGAGTCATGAACCAGTGCAAACGAACTGTGCTACTCGGCTTTGAGGTTTTGGAACAACGATTGAACCCTGGTAGACTCATTCAAGTGCAGCCACTTCCTTCTGGACTTCTTGACGTGAGCGGTCCGGGCCTTGAAAACGGGGGTTTTTATAACACAGTCAACTATGGGGTCGAGAACCAAAACAACGACGATACGAGTTTCAAAGAGAACTATTGGAGTTCATTGATCCGCTTTGGCGCGGCAGACTATATTGATTCAGTATATCGAGTGGAAAACACACAAGGAGTCTCGGAGTTTCGATTCGAGGCGGGCATCACGAATGCAACTCCTGTCGCATGGAATCGAATCAAGCTCGACATTGGATTCGGAACAGGAGAGGACTTCCGACGAATGGGCCACGTGACTGGCGGAGCAAGTCTCGACCTCGATTGGCCGGATAAGACAATGATTAGGCCAGAGTCGGACGAAGGTGTGGGATTCAGGATTCGGGGCGATGGCGAAGTAAACTATCCAAACGTGGCGCAAAATAGAGTTCACGAGCATTCTTGGATAATGGCGCGTGGCTCCCATCCGGTCGATGGTGTTGCAAATCTTTGGTTCAACGTCGATGTTCCCGATTCGACGGCGCGCGGAATCCCGCTGGAATATAGGATGATGAATCCAGCGGGGTTTCAGTTTACAATTCGATGGCGACCGTATCCAGTACCGGCGCCCGGCAACACTGCCCCAATCGGGGTGGACGATTTTTACTTCCTGCAAACCGGTCAAACACTAAACGTGGCGAGCCCTGGGGTATTAGCGAATGATTACGATCCAGAAAATGATCCGCTTACGGCCGAAATCCTACACGACGTTCAGCATGGGACTCTCTATTTCAACACTGATGGTTCCTTTTCCTATACTCCCGACGAAGGATTTGTTGGGACTGACCAATTTGTCTACGAAGCCTATGATGGGAACGATTTCAGTGGCGAGGTAGTCGTCTACTTGACCGTCGGTGAGGTCAGTGAAGAGGGTTCCATCAGTGGGGCGGGCGGCACCCTCGGTGCTGGCGGTGCGTGGAACAATCCGTACGGAAATGGCACGCCAGCGCCCGGAGTAGGAGTTTTTGTTGGTTTGGTCGATACGTTGAGACAAGTCCTTGGAACGCCAAGCGCGAACTCGTCCACCAATTTCCAGCCCTTTAGTAGTGTGCAGGAGTCGAATTTCCTCGTCACTCACAGGCCGAGTGTCTACGAATCGACGCTCTATGGCCAACGCACTGAAGATTGGGACAGCGATATCAACATGAACACCATGACCGACTTGTTGTCGATTACGGCTCGCGAAAGTCTCGATTGGGACGCGGTCGATTGGATGGTTACGGTAACCACAGTCCAACTTTGAGTTGATTGTTGCTCAACAATTGCGAAAGGCGCGATGTTGTTGGCGGATTTCCTGGCCCGCGAGCAGTTGACGCAGCTTCAGGAACGCAAGCTGTCCGCCCTTCTTGATGCGACTCTGCCCGCGAACTTGTTTCATGCACGCAAATTCGAGGCGGCGGGCTTGAACCGCAGCGACATTCACGGCCTGAATGATTTGCAGCGCCTGCCCACGACCACCAAAGGGGAATTGATCGCCGATCAGGAAGCTCACCCGCCGTTTGGCAGCGGCTTGACCTATTCCTTGGAAAGCTACACTCGCTTGCACCAGACCTCCGGGACCAAAGGGGCGCCCCTGCGCTGGCTGGACACACCGCAATCATGGAACGCCATGCTCGATTGCTGGACGCAGATCTACTCTTTCGCTCAAGTCACTCCGTGCGATCGATTGCTATTTGCCTTCTCGTTTGGCCCCTTCCTCGGCTTTTGGACCGCGTTCGAGTCGGCGTCGCGCCTGGGCTGCCTGTGCCTGGCCACTGGCGGCATGAGCACCGGCGCACGCCTGCGGATGCTGATCGACAACCAGGCGACGGTCCTCCTGTGCACGCCGACCTACGCTTTGCACCTGGCCCAGGCGGCGTTAGCGGAATACTTGCTCGATCAATCTTCCATCCGAAAAATCATCGTCGCCGGCGAGCCGGGCGGCAGCATCCCGGCCACGCGCTCGCGCATCGAGGAAGCCTGGCGCGCTCGCGTCTATGACCACAGCGGCATGACCGAGGTGGGCCCGGTCGCCATCGAATGCCAGGACAACCCCGGCGGTCTGCATATATTAGAGGCGGACTACGTCGCCGAAGTGATCGACTCCGCCTCGGAACAACCAGTGCATCCGGGCCAATTGGGTGAGTTGGTGCTGACCACGCTGAGCCGGCTGGCGAGTCCGCTCGTGCGCTACCGGACCGGCGACCTCGTGCGCGTCGATCCCAAGCCGTGCCCGTGCGGCCGCTCATTTGTCCGGCTTGACGGCGGCATCCTGGGACGGACCGACGACATGGTGAACATCCGCGGCAACAACTTCTATCCAAGCGCCCTCGAAGGCGTCATCCGCCGGTTCGCGGAAGTGGCGGAATATCGGGTGGAAATCGACACGAGCGCGGCGCTGGCGGAAGTGCGCGTGGAGATCGAACCGGTGCAAGAAGGCCATCAACGATTGGCAGACCGAATTGCAATGGCCATTCGCGACGAACTGCTGTTTCGTGCTGAAGTGAAACTGGTGGCGCCGGGAACGCTGCCGCGATTTGAGATGAAAGCTCAGAGGATAAGAAAGAAACAATAATGCGCTCAATGCTCTCTGTCATAGTCCTTTCTGTCTTCTCCTTTTTTGCCTTAGCCGCCGACTGGACGCACTGGCGCGGCCCTTGGCAAACGGGCGTCTCACCCGAAACCGGACTGCCCGACAAGTTCTCGCCCGATCCCGCCGACCCGGACAACAACCTGGTTTGGAAAGCGCCCTATGGCTGCCGCTCCACGTCGCTCATCCTGAACGGGCGCGTTTACATCATCAACAACGTCGGCCGGGCCGTCACCGAGCAAGAGCGCGTCATGTGCTTCGATGCGGACACGGGCAAAGTCCTCTGGGAATACAAGTTCAACGTCTGGCACACCGACATCGTCAGCTCGCGCCTCGGCTGGACCAATCTCGCCGCCGATCCCAAGACTGGAAATATCTACGCCCACGGCACCCAGGGTTTGCTCCTTTGCTTTAACAAGGACGGCAAGGTCCTCTGGCAGCGCAGCCTGACAGAGGAATTCGGCCGTGTGAGCGGCTATGGCGGCCGCATCGTCAGCCCTATCGTGGACGGCGATCTTGTCCTTCTCAGCATGAACAACTCCAGTTGGGGCGATCAGGCCAAAGGCTCCACACGCTTTCTCGCTCTGGATAAGGACACCGGCACGGTCGTTTGGTGGGCCGAGCCGGTCGGGCCGCCGAAAGACTCCTACTACAGCACGCCGGTCACCGCGGTAATCGCCGGCCGCAAACAGCTCATCGGCGGCTGCGGCGAAGGCACGCTCGTCGGTCTCGACTATGCCACCGGGCAAACCTTGTGGCGCTATCCCCTCGGCACAGCGATGATCAACTGCTCGCCCGTGGTCGGCGACAACCTCGTCTTCGCCGCCCACGGCGAGGAGAACTACGACAACAACCTGCGCGGCCGCGTCGTCTGTCTCGACGCTGCCGCGCTGGACGCCGGCAAACCCAAGGAAATCTGGAAAGTGGACGGCATCAAAGCCCGCTACGCTTCGCCAATCCTCGACATGAAGGCGGGCCGCCTCTATGTGCCGGAAGATAGCGCCAGGCTATTCTGCTTGGACGTTAAGACCGGTGCTCGGCTTTGGAATTTCACGTATGGCCGCAACGGACGGGGCTCGCCGCTCTTGGCAGACGGCAAGATCTATGTGGGCGAAGTGTTTAGCCGATTCACCATCCTGCAACCGGGACCGAAGAATTGTAAGCTGCTTCACGAGCACGAATTTCTGGGAAACAATCCGAAGGAAGACGTGGAGATCAACGGCACTCCTGCGGCGGCGAACGGTAGGGTTTATTTCGCCACCAGCGAGGAGCTGTATTGCATCGGCCTCAAGGGCGCCAAGTCAGCGACCGCGCCGAGTGTGACGGAAACACTCGCCAAAGGGACCAAGATTGAGCACATCGCGCTCTATCCCGCCGAAGTAACGCTCCATCCTGGCGACAGCATCTCTTTTGAGGTTCGCGCGTTCGACGGCTTCGGCAATCGCATGAAGGTGGAGGGCGGCGCGGAGTGGCAGTTGCCCGCGCCCACGCCGCCGCCAGGCGCCAAGACCGCTCCGCCGCCTTTGAAGGGGGTCATCAAGGACGGCAAGCTTGTCGTGGACGACAAGACGCCCAATCAAGGCGGTTACGTCGTGGCCAAGACGGGCGGCTTCACCGCCAAGGCCCGCGTCCGTGTCGCCCCGCGCTATCCGTATGAACAGAACTTCGACAAGCTTCCCGACGGCGCTGTCCCCGGCGGCTGGGTCAACACCCAAGGCAAGTTTCTCGTCAAGACGTTGGAGGACGGCAACAAGGTCCTCGCGAAGGTAAACACCAACAGCAGCCCGTTGATTGCACGCGGCGTCGGCTTCATCGGCCAGCCCGCCGACCACGACTACACCATCCAGGCTGACGTGCAAGGCGGACTGGCCGGCGACGACTTGCCCGAGGTCGGCATCGTTGCCAACCGCTATACCCTGCTGCTGGCGGGCAATATCCAAAAGTTACGCATCGTTTCTTGGGACGCGTTGCCGCGCCTGGACCGCACGGCGGCGTTCTCCTGGCAAAAAGACCAGTGGTACACCATGAAGCTCACGGTCGAGTCGAAGGGCAGCGAAGCCGTCGTCAAGGGCAAGTGCTGGAAGAAGGGCGACGCCGAGCCGGTCAATTGGACCATCACCGCAACTGACCCGCGGCCCAATACAGAGGGCGCCCCGGGCTTGTACGGTTACGTGACCGGCATCCTCGAAACCGGCGTGGGCACGCCGGTCTATTTCGACAACGTGCGCATCACCCCGAACAAATAGTGTTTACGTTTCGCGCTCGCTTGAACTGGGCGAATGTAACATCCACCTGCAAATACCGGAGCACGATCGATATGTCCTTCCAACATCTGAAATCCCGGCTCGCCGCCCTTATTTCTGCCGGGGTCTTTGCCGTGATCGTCGTCCTGGCGCGATCGGGCAATACCGAGCAAGCCAAACCCGACGCCAAACCTGGCCAGCACGAATGGTTGATGTTCGGCGGCAGCCCCTCGCGCAACATGGTCAACACCAGCGCCAAAGGCGTTCCCATCGAATGGGACGAGGGGAAGAAGAAGAACATCCTTTGGACGGCGGACCTGGGCTCCAAGGCCTACGGTGGACCGATTATCTCCGGCAGCCGCGTCTTCGTCGGCACCAACAATCAGAAACCGCGCGATCCCAAATGGGTCAAGGACGGCAAACCGATCGACCTTGGCATCATCATGGCTTTCGGCCGCGACAAGGGCGATTTCCTCTGGCAGACCGTGTTCACCAAGCTCCCCGGCGGCCGGGTCGTCGATTGGCCCGAGGAAGGCATCTGCTCCACGCCGGTCGTGGAAGGTGACAAGCTCTACTTCGTCAGCAATCGCTGCGAGGTCGTTTGCGCCGACGTGGCCACCGGCAAACATCACTGGAAGCTCGACATGATCGGCAAGCTCGGAGTGTTCCCGCACAACATCGCTGCCTGCTCGCCGCTCCTCGTTGACGACAACCTGTGGATCGTGACCGCCAACGGCGTGGACGAAGGCCATATCAACGTACCCGCGCCTAGGGCGCCGAGCTTCATCAAAGTGAACAAAAAGAACGGCGACGTGCTTTGGCAGTACAACGGACCGACGATCAAGGTCACCGAAGCGGCCAAGGAAGCGGATGAGGAAGCGTTCTTCAAGCGCCTGGTCAATCGCGGTGAGCTCATCCAGCACGGCCAATGGTCCAACCCGGCGTACGGCGTGGTTGATGGCCAGCACCAGGTCATCTTCCCCGGCGGCGAAGGCTGGATCTATTCCTTCGACCCGGACGGCAAACTCTTGTGGAAGTTCGACTGCAACCCCAAGGACGCGGAGTATGAGCTGGCAGGCCGCGGCACGCGCAACGACTTCATCGCGACGCCGGTGATCTACGACGGCAAGGTTTACATCGGCGTCGGCCAGGACCCGGAGCACGAAAAAGGCGTCGGCCATCTGTGGTGCATCGACATGCGCAAGCGCGGCGACGTTTCGCCGGAACTGGTGGTCAACAACGCCGTCTGGCCGCCAAAGACCAAGCCCAATCCTAATTCCGCCAAGGTGTGGCACTTCGGCGGTTTCACGACTCCGGAAGATCGCAAAAAGCTGCGCCGCAATTACTACTTCGGCCGCACCATGTCCACGTGCGCTATCAAGGACGACCTTGTGTATGTCGCGGAACTGCAGGGTTTCATTCATTGCCTCGACGCCAAGACGGGCAAGGTGTACTGGTCACACAACACACGCTCGGCTATTTGGAGCTCGCCAACTTGGATCGATGGAAACGTCTATCTGGGCACCGACTCTGGCAAAGTATTTGTGTTTGCCCATGGCAAAGAGGAGAAACTGCTGGCCACTAACGAAATGGACAGCTCGGTGCGGGCCACACCGGTGGCAGCCAACGACGTGCTTTACGTCATGACGGAAAACAAGCTGTATGCCATAGCCGAGCGCAAGCAGTAGACGGGCGGCAAGCCCTCGTTCCCAGGCTCCGCCTGGGAACGCATTCCTAGAGGCTCCGCCTCTGTGGTCCGCTTGTACCGCATCGAGGCAGAGCCTCGCGGACAGGCGTTCCCAGGGGGAGCCTGGGAACGAGAGATAGTCCGGATAAGCAACCTGACTCCCAGTCAGGTGCAAAAACCTAGATGGATTGCATCGTTCGTGTGTGTATGTGCAATGCAATCCATTTTCCCCCACAGGGAGAATCATGCGTCGACTTTGCAAACGGTGGGCAGTTCTTTCACTCGGCGTCGTGTGTATTTCCATTGCAATTGGTTGGCATGCAAGGAGTTCTGGCTATTTCGCTCCCCGTGCGAGTCTCATGACCGCCGGGGGCGAAGTCGACTGGGGTAAAACTCTCAAAAACCTCTGGACCGCATCGTTTCTGGGACCCGATCAACGGCCAATCTTCGTCTACAAGGACTTCGTCTTGCAGATCGAATTAGGAAGTAGTTGCTCGATGGTCTACGAGATAGTATTCGAGCCCCAGAATCTGTCCGACTCACCACTCTTCGGCGGCTCGCCCCAGCGCAACATGGCCAACGTCAAGGACAAGAACATTCCCGCGGAGTGGGTCGTCGAAGAAGGCAAGCACAAGAACATCAAATGGATCGCGGACCTGGGCTCGAAGGCATTCGGCGGCCCAGTGATTGCGAACGGCAAAGTCTACATGGGCACAAACAAAGCGCGCGATCCCAAGATCAAAGGCGCCAAGGCGGCCCTGTACTGTTTCAACGAGGCCGACGGCAAATTCCTCTGGGAAGCCGTCCATGAGATTCCGCCCTCGGACATTTTCGACGAAGCCCGTTCCTACGGCCTTTTGTCTGCGCCGGCCGTCGACGGCAACCGCCTTTATTACCTCACGCAGGATTGCCGGGTCATTTGCAGCAACGCCGGCGACGGCACGACCGTCTGGTCCACCGACCTCATGAAGGACTACAAGGTCGTTCCGTTCCACTGCGGCGGCAGTTCGCCCATGGTGGTGGGCAATCTCGTCTACGTCGCTTCCGGCAACGGCATCGACAAGATGTCCGGCAAAGTCGCCAGCCCCAAGGCGCCCAGCTTCGTGGCCCTCGACAAGAATTCCGGCAAGGTCGTCTGGCAGAGCAATCTGCCCGGCGACAAGATCGTTGAAGGGGAATGGTCCAACCCTGCCTACGCCGAGATCAACGGCAAAGGCCAGGTGATTTTCGCGAGCGGCGACTCGTGGATTTACAGCTTCGAGCTGTTGACCGGTGAACTCATCTGGAAGTGCAATTGCAATCCCGTGCCCCGCAAAGACGATGAGATGGTCAATTACTTCGTGTCGACGCCGGTCGTCTACGACAGCAAGCTCTATGTCGGGATGGGGCTGCGACCGGAGCACGAAAACCCGACACGAGTTTCCCACTTTCTGTGTCTGGACATTACCAAAAAGGGTGACGTTTCCTTCAAGAGTTATGACGCGAAGGCGCCAGTTAACAAGGATTCCGCGCTAATCTGGTCGTATGGCGGACCTATCCAGCCCGTGCCGAAAAAGGGACGCCGCACGTATTTGGAGCGCACCTGCAGCACCGCCGCCATCCACGACGGTCTCGTCTACCTAAGCGAAGAGCGCGGCTATATCCACTGCCTCGACGCCAAGACCGGCCAGCACTATTGGGTGCACGACGTGAAGACCGGCATCTGGGGCAGCCCTTACTACGTGGACGGCAAAGTCTATCTTGCCGTGGACAACGGCAGCGTGCATATCTTCGAGGCCAACAAGAACAAGAAAGTCCTCGGCACGATGGACATGCTGGAACCCCTGCACGGCACCCCGGTCGTGGCCAACGGTGTCTTGTACATCAACACAGGCGCCAAGCTGTACGCGATTGCGGAGAAGAAGTGACTTTTGATGCATTGGTGGATTTTGATTTAGAGACGACTGGCGACGCATGGACAAAACCTTAAGCCCCGAGGAAAAGAACGCACAAGAAAAACTTCTATTGGCCAACTGCGCCGCCAAGCACTCAGAGTTGGAGAAGCTACTGGCCGAAGTGAACGACAGTTGGGTCTACGACGACTTAGTCTATCGCTTCTATCACCAGAGCTTTAAAGTCTTTTACTTGCAAGAGCACACGTTGGCAATCGTAAATCTCCTCCAGTCGCTGGCTCCAAGTTTGCCGATGAACTCTTGGTTTGCCGAGATTGTCGCACAAGGCACCGGCAAGGAATTCAAACCCGAGGACAACTATCGTTGGCTGGATGCGACTCGGCCCATTTTGGAAGCGTTCTTCCATGCCCGATATTTCTTGGAAATGTCCTGCAAGTATACTCGCCTATGGCAAGAGCCGCCGAACGTAATGCCCAGTGGATGGGCCGGGTTCTTGCACCTTTTTAACCTTCGATAGATTCACGGAGCGCGACCCAATGACCCTCACACCCGCTCAAGCCAAGGAGAAGCTCGACGCCCATGTGCGCGAGATGGTCGAATGGCACTTCAATCCCCAGACCGGCTCCCCCTTTTGGGTCGATGCCGCCGCGGGCAAAAACCCGCTTTGCAAGCTGAGCTTCGATCCGCGCAAAGCGGTGACGTGCTTCGACGACCTCAAGAAATTCGGGTTGTTCGAGGACGACTGGCTGCGCGGCGGCCCGGTGCGGCGCTGGCTGCCCAAGGCCCTGTGGAGCAAGCCCACCTACGTCTTCGAAACCGGCGGCACCACCGGCATCCCCAAAAGCCGCGTTGTCGTCGATGACTTCCGCATCGATTACGAGATGTTTAGCGCCACGCTGCCCGACAAATACTTCCCCAAAGGCGCCAACTGGCTTATGCTCGGCCCTTCGGGGCCGCGCCGATTGCGCTTAGCCGTCGAACACCTCGCCCAGTTCCGTGGCGGCATCTCCTTCTGCGTTGATCTCGATCCACGCTGGGTAATCAAACTCATCAAGAAGGGCTGGATGGAACACCTCAAAGCCTATCAGGAGCACGTGATCGACCAAGCGATGACGATCCTGTCGGCCGGCCACGAGATCAAGTGTGCTTTCATGACGCCGAAACTCTTGGATGCACTCGCGGGCCGCCTGGAAAAAGAAGGCTCGTCGCTCACCAAGGCGGGCATCACCGGCATTTTTTGCGGCGGCACCGAGATGACCAGCCAGTGGATTCGGTTCGCGATGGAGGAGTATCTGGGCGCCGACGTGTACATCGCGCCGACCTATGGCAATACACTCATGGGCTTGGCGGCCTCGGAACAGCCGACGCCGCCTGACTACAAGATTTGCTACTACGCTCCGGAGCCGCGCGCCGTTGCCCAGTGCGTGGATTTCGACAATCCGGATAAGCTCGTTGAATACGGCAAGGACGGCCGCGTCATGCTCACCACGCTGACCAAGGAGCTGTTCATCCCGCGCTTCTTGGAACGCGACGAAGGCGTGCGCGAAAAGCCTAGCGCGAAGTATCCTTGGGACGGTGTCTCCGGCGTCAAGCCGTATCGCGGCTTCGCGGCGACGACGGTAGTTGGTGTTTATTGATGGGCACGACCGTCCGCGAACCTGCGGCAAGTCCGCAACCTGAAGGTTACGGCTACGGAATGACCAGTTCTTGACCCGGATGAATCAGGTTCGGGTTTGGGCCGATCACGTCGCGGTTCGCTTGATAGATTCGGGGCCACAAGCCGCCGTCGCCATAAAACGCTTTTGCGATTTTCGATAGGTAATCCCCCTTGACGACCACGTAAGTCACTTCATCCGGATTGGGCGGCGGAGGAGTCGGCAACGTGAAGCCGTGGTTGCTGCACCAGAGATCGACGGCGGCCGTGAATTGGGGACCAGGATCGCTGCCGCCGGAGCCGATCTTGAGCTTGGCGGCCTTGCCCTTTTCTTTTGAATAAGTCCAATCGACGAATCGATAGAAGGAGCCCGCATCCTTGCCGGCATGGCTGAACGCCGCGGTTCGGAATTCGTACTTCATGTTGGACGTGCCGGCGGGAAACGTGCCGTTGGTATAGTTGGGCGTGTCGTCCATGCGCGCCGAGCGTATTGGGAAAGAGACGGCGTTGCCCTGCACGCCGGTGTCCAAACCGGCGTCGTCGCCGTTGTAGTAGGGATCATTTTCGCCGGAAAGATAGTCGACGTGGAAAAAGTCAGTGGTCGTATCCACGTCTTGAAATGCGAAGCCCGGGTCCAGCTTCGAAGGCAACGAAGCCGTGCCGTCCAATAGCTCGCGCATGACTTGGATGAAGACGATCTTGGAGCTTTGGTCGCCTGGTTCCGGTGCATAGCGAATGAAAATCGTCGGGCCGCCGAGGAAACTGAAGATTTTCTTGCTGGACAAACGCTCCGGCATGAGAAGGTGTGCATTGTCGGCCAACTGAATCTCGAGTCCCATGACAGTTTCTCCTTGGGTGTCCGCGCCGCACAAAGGTAGACAAAGCCCCCTTCAAGGTTATGCATTTTTGCGTCGCGCGCCGGCCAGAATTTCTGCGCCGTTTTCACACCCGACGCCTCTCCCTGAGGGCGAGGGCAGACTGGGAGTATGTTCGAAAGGGAGAGAAAATCGGGGTGCATTCCCGTTTCTGCGCCTCCACTCAGGCCGCTTGGGCGAGACGAGCGCTGCCGGCGGCGCGGCGGTGTTTGCGGGGACGCGACCAGTATTTCT